>DASPGI010000169.1:0-52600 GCA_035620695.1 Alphaproteobacteria bacterium | reverse complement strand
CTACCAACAGGTCCGCGGGCCGGTCCGGCATCCTTTGCGACGGGCCCCGGCAATCTCCCTGCGGCGGGCGTAGCTCAATTGGTTAGAGCACCGGGTTGTGGTCCCGGGGGTTGTGGGTTCGAGTCCCATCGCTCGCCCCATCGTCGCCTAGCGTGCGAGCCGTCGCTCCTCCTCGGCCAGGATGGTGGCGTAGGCTTGGCCGCACGGGCTGTCCGCGCGGATGGCGATTGGCCAGGGCGCCATCCTCTCGAAAACCCGCAGATCCGCATAGGCCGCCCGATAACCGGGCTCCTTGTCCAGCCGGACCGACCAATAAAACTCCGCCGTTCCCGGGAAGAGAATGTCCGGCCGCGCCTCCTCGATCAGCCAGCGCGGGTCGAGCCCATCCTTCAGTCGGGGATCGACCAGGCCCGACAGATCGACCAGCCGCAGGCGCGGATAGAGCGCCCCGATCAGCCCCATCTCCGTCGTCGCGATGGCGCAGCCCTCCGGCAGCTCTTCCATGCGCTCAAGCGCCGGCCACTTCTCGCGCTGTCCCTCACGGTTGAGGAGCATGGTCGCGCGCGCATCCTCGCGGATCGCCCAGGCTTCGGGCGCTTGGCGTAGTCGCTCCCACAGGGTTCTCCCATAGGGCGGAACGAGGAGGGCAGCCTGCACGAGGACGCAGGCGATCAGCAGCGGCCCGATCAGCGACGGGCCGCTTGCCGCCGCCAGCGCCGCCCGCACCATCGCCAGGACCAGGATCGGATAGACCGGCAGGAAGAACCGCGCGCCACCGCCGGTAATCGGCACGGCGTTGACCAGGGCCTGATAGGCGGCGACGGCAAGGCTGCCCCCGATCAGGCCCCACCAGACGGGACGATGGCGGAACGCGGCGGCTCCGGACGCCGCCACCAGCAGGACCAACACCGCATGATCGCGGAACAGCAGATAGAGCTCCTCCAGATTCCCGAACCGATAGCGGGCGAACGCCGCATCGCCATAGCCGGTCAAGCCGAGCGATTTCACGTAAAACGGCAAGGGGAGGGGATCGCCGTAAGAGAGCCAGGCGAGGCAGAGGCTCAGGAGCAACAACCCGCCGAGCCCAGCCAGGCCAGGAAGGATCCAGGGCTCGACCCGGCGGTGTGCGAGGCCCAGCGCCAGCGGGGTGGCCACGGCCAGGAGCCCGAGTTCGGGCCGCGCCAAGATCATGGCCCAGCCGCTCAGCGCGAGGATGGCGAACTGCGCGCGGCGCCCGCGCTGCTCGATCCCGTCCGCCAGCGCGACGTAAAGAGCGGCCGCGAGCGCCGCCAGGGTAGTATCCATGCCGCTCCAGGCGGCCTGGGCGAATTTCGGGCTGAAGCCGATCGCCGTCCCCGCCAGGAGCAGGATCGCGGCCGCTCTGAGCGGAGGCAGCGAGGGCTCCTCGCGAATCATCCGCACGCTCGCCGCTAGCACTGTCAGCACGCACAGCGCGAACGGGACTTGGCTGGCGATAGCGAGAATGCGGACGGGGTTGTATCCCACCGCCGCCTGGACCGAAGCAATCAGGAATTGATAAAGCTGTGAGGTGTTTGCAAAGGAGGCAGCCTCGTCAGTATTCCAGGCGAACCGCCCGACCTCCAGGAAGTTCCGTGCATAGCGAATGAAAAAGAACGCATCGTCCGCGACCGCCGGCGCCATGATGCCCGGAACGGCGATGGCGAGGCCGGCGATGGCGATCGGCGGGAGCAGGAAGCATGCGAAGATGGCGTTAGCGGCAGGACTACGTCGCCGCACGCGCTCGGCAGGAGAACCCATGAACCTTCCGACATATTAGAGCGAATGGATCATAGCGGCGAGGCGGCCGTACCCAAAGCCCCGACTGTCCCGACCCCCGTGCCGGCTTACCGGGTCGCGCCGCGCAAGGCGGTCGGCTATATGGTGACGGCCGTGTTCTTCCTGGCCGTGCTCGATGCCGGCGTGAAGGCGCTTACCGAGGCCTACTCGGTTCCTCAGATTGCCTTCATCCGCTATGTCGTCGGCCTGATCCTTGCCCTCGGAGTAGCGGCGCGAAGCGCTCAAGGCCTTCAGGGGCTTTCGACGCGCCGGCCTGGCGGACATCTGATCCGATCGATCTGCAATCTCGGAGCCATGCTGCTCTTCTACTACGCCATCGCCCGCATGGCGCTGGCCGATGTGGTGGCGATCGCCTTCGCCACGCCGATCTTCACCACGCTCTTCTCGGTCCTCCTCTTGAAGGAGCGGGTTACTTCGCGGCGGTGGGCCGCTGTCGCGGTCGGCTTCGCGGGCGTACTCGTGATGGTGCAGCCCGGCGGTGGCGTGTGGGGGCTGGGAGCGGTTCTCGCACTCGCCTCGGCGGTGCTGTTCGCGCTCACGGTCATCTCTTCGCGCCAGCTCAGCCTCACCGAAAGCAGCCACACGATTCTCTTCTATTATTCCATCGTCTGCCTGGCCGCGACCGGAGCCGCGCTGCCCTGGCAATGGCGTACACCCGAACCGGAAGATCTCTGGCTGTTTCTCTTGGTGGGCGTGATGGGCTCCCTCGGCCAGTTCTTCATGAACCAGGCCTTTCGCTTCGGCGAGGCATCAATGTTGGCGCCGCTCGACTACACCGCCCTGATCTGGGCGGCTGCGATGGGCTATATCTTTTGGGCTGAGGTGCCGAGCACGGCCGTTCTCGCCGGGGCGGCTCTCGTTCTGGTCAGCACCCTCCTGGTGCGGAGCCGGCGACCGAGTTAACGCTGCGCGATAGGGAGGCTCGTATCGGGCGAGGGGGCTTCAGCGTCCGCACCCCACGGGTAGAGCCGCGGGATGACGTAGTTCAGAAGCGTAGCCACGCCGACCGCCAGGATCGTTCCGATGCTGAACTGCGTCCAATCGCTGGGGCGCAAGGCCCCGAGTGAAACGATCACCATCAGGATCGGTATATCGAGGAAATGCGTGAAGGAAGCGAGCTGCTCTGCGCGTGCGCGGGCAAGCTCCGGAGTGATCCGGTCTTCCACGAGCGCCGCGCGGGTCAGTCGGCGCAGCCGGGTGAAATAGCGCCGTGTGATGGTGTTTCCCTCGATGAACTCGAACAGAAACAGCACCACCATCCCGACCAGCCAAGGCACGTTCAGGAAATCCCAGCCTCCGTGATACTCGAGGATAAGCCAGGCGCCGCTGGCAAGCAGCAGCAAGGCCCCCGGAACGACAAGACCGTCATAGAAGACCGCGACAAGATGCACGGCTTGCGCGAACAGCTTGAGATCGCGGCTTTGACGCGAGCGCATATCGGCGACGAAGACGCCGATAAGGCCGGCCGATATGAGCATGAGGCCGATGAGATGCGCAAAGCGCAGCAGCAGGTAAAGGTCCATGGGTTCTTCGTCGGTGGAAGCCGATTTTCAGTAATCATACTCCCATTTGAGCCCGACGCCGCTGCGGCCCTGTGCGCCGACGCGGCTCTCGACCGAGAGATTCTTGCCGAGATCCACTTCCATGGTGACGCCGCCGGTGCCGGGTTCGATGCCCTGCTCGACGCCGACCCGTACATCCTCGCCGATATCCTTGCCGACCGCGAGCGCGGCGGCTTCCCCGGTTTCGCCGGTTTCCTTGTCCTTTGTCTTGACGGTGGAGACATCGACATGGTCGAGGCCGAGCTTCTGCCCGATCTGGTCCACAACGCCGGTGCTCGTGCCACCATCGCGTAGCGCCGCCGCCACACGTGCGAGCTGCAGCGCCTCGGCCGCGCCAACTTGTCCCGCTCCCTTGTCGAACAGGAGACGGGCCAGGACCTCGTCGACCGGCAATTCCGGCCGTGCGGAAAACTCCACGAGCGGGGAGGAGAGCGAGCCGGTCAGGGTCACGCGCGCGACGGCGTCGCGAACTTCCTTTTCGGCGACGACGCGCAGAGAAGGATCCAACTCCGGTCCGCCGCCAAACAGGATCTGCCCTTCGGTTAGGGTGAAGGTCTTGCCGAGTGCGGTGAAATCGCCGCGATCCATGCGCAGGGTACCTCGGAGCCGAGGCGCCACGGTTGTGCCGCCCACATCGATATCTCCATGCCAGCGCGAACGAATCCCGCGCCCGGTTACTTCCACATCGGGCAATTCCGCCTTGATGTTCAATCCGATCTCGAAGACGGCCGGATTGGCCACCCGTGTCTGATTTGTGCGTTTGTCGCGTTCGATCCCAGCTTCGGCCGCGTTGACCTCGATGGCGTCGAGCTTGGGAGCGGCAACGGGGCTCCGTTCCGGGAGGCGGATGATCATGCGCTCAAGCCGCACCCGGCCGGACAAGGCCAGGTCATCAAACGGCCCGGTCAGCGCGAGCGAGCCGGTCGCACGCGCTTGGACGTCGTCGCGCCGGATGGCGCGAAAATCCGCCAGACGGGTCGTGAGATCCAAGGCGGCGATGTTGACGCCGTCGAATCGCAGCACTCCCCCGCCCTCGATCCTGCCGTCCTCGCCGTCGGTGGCTGTGAGAGTCAGCTCCAGCCGGTCGCGCTGACCGCTCGCCTGGAGCGAGACGTCGCGAAATGTGGCCCCGCTCGCGAAATTCTCATAACGACCATTCTCCACGCGGGCCGATCCGGACAGAGAGGGATCGTTCAATGTGCCCGCCAGCGTAAGATCGACGATGTATCGGCCCGAGGCCCGATCCTCGCCGATCCCTACGAAGGCCACCAGCGGAGCGACTTCTCCAGAGCCGGTGATTGTCGCATGCACCGGGCCAGAAGGCGCGCGGGACACCGCGAACGGTGGGTCGCTCCAGGCCACGGGAAGGGTGCCTGAGGCCGCAACCAACAAATCTGCCGAGGCGGAAGACAGCTCCGCGCTCCAATCCAGCCGGCGGCGGTTCAACTCGGCCGTGATCGCCAGATCTCCCTCGGGAGCCTGCTCGGCGAGGCTGGGGGCTGATAGCCCCGCGATCGTCGCCGTTAGTTTTGCTATGGGGTCGGATGCCGTCCCCGAGAATGCAATCGCCGCCTGCGCCGTCCCTTTGGCCTGAGCGCGTCCGGCGAGGAAGTCAAGGTCCTGAACCGGCAGGTTGGTCGCGTGAATGCTTCCGGATAGACGCGGACCCAAAGCGAATTCACCGCCGATTCTCGCATCGCCCCAGTCGAGATCGAATGGTGCTACGGCGATGCCGGGAGCGAAGGTAAGCGCGGTTGCGTTGCGCAGCCTCACCGGCTTTTCGGCGTAGCTGCCGTCAAGTTGAGCGAGGCGCAACCGCTGAGGGGTGGGCTCGTAGGCCCCGCTCGCACTCAGCGCAAAGGGCGCCGCTGCGCTGCCCGATCCGGAAAACCGGAGCGCGACTGCGCGTCCGCTGGGCTCGATCCGCAAAGTCGCGGTGTCTAGGGATACGGCGCCGGCGGCGATCCGCTTGGCCGAAAGATCGATGCGACCGGCGATCTGATCCCGCCACTGCCGGAGGGACGCCTTCACATTCAGCTCGGCAATTTCAGCATCACCGACATTGAGGCCGGAGCCGGTCGCTTCGGCGGTCGCGCTACCGTCCGGTTTCAGACGGATGTTTGCGCGGGCCGAGCCGTCGAGAGGCAGTCCTGCAATCTCCGACAAGGGCGTCAGGTCTGGCGCGGTCAGATCGAGGGTCCCCGTGACCGCGCCGGATTGGAAAGCGAACGCCAAGTTTCCGGCCAAAGAGGCTCCAGCAGCCTGTGCACTTAAATCGTCAAAAGAGAGAACTTGCTCCGCCAGAAAAATCTCGCTGCGGGCATTCGCTCGAACGCCTTCGACCGTGGCGGCTGCTTGCACCACCCCGTGAGGACTGGTTCTAAGGTCGACCAGATCGGCCGAAAGAGTCAGATCGTGAAGCTGGGTGCCCGCAATCGTCAGCTTTGGCGATGCGGCTTCGGCCTCTAGCTTTGGCGCCTCGGCGGTGCCGCTCAGCCTGCCGGAGATCCTGGCCTCGCCAGCCATTTGATGCCCGGCGCCCGCAGTCAGCGTGGCGAGTTCGGCGAAGTTCAGCTCGAATTGAACGTCGAGAGGCCCTAGCGCCTCCAGCCGGCCGGAGAGTGACAGGTCCACCTCATCGGCTGTTATCCGTGCCTGCTTGATTTCAAGAATGCCGTCGCGGAAGAGGGTCCCGCTTGTCGAGAGCGTCACCCTCTCTCCCAACGCAGCGTCGATAGAGCCAATCCCCGTGGCAGGCTCTCGCCAGGCTCCATCGATCGTGAACCGCACGGCGTCGCTGCCAGGCATGGCCTGCAATCCAGCTTCCAAGGAGACGGCACCGGTCCAATGAAGACCGGCGGCCGTTGCCAGCGGTCCGATCTCGGGTGCGGACAGGCCAACGGTCCCATCCAGGAATCCATCCAGCTTCGCCGTTCCGGCAAAGTCGATTTCCGCGCCCTCGGCGGTCAGGCGCATCCGCCGGGCCACCACCTTCCCCTCCGAGGGCGATATCGATCCATCGAATGCGAGGGTCAGATCGGCAGCGACGATGGCGGCGGTTTCTTCAGCGTCGCGAACGATGCCGGACCCTTGTAACGTCGCCTCAATCGCCGTCTCTTCCGCACCGCTCTCACGGCTAAGACTTGCGGTCACGGTGATGCGCTGGGCCCGGTATCCTTCCGCACCTAGGGACTCTCCTTGCAACGTCAAGTCTGCGGTCTGGCCCTTGGCGGAGGTACTGATGACCGCGGTTCCTGCAACAGCTCCGTGCAAGGAAATGTCAAGCAGTGGCTCCAATGCCGCTGCATCGGGCAGGGCTAGCTGCGCTCGACCGGAGCCCGTCAGGTCCTCGAGCAGCAATGCGCCTTCGAAGGATAGGCGCGTGCCGCCGGAGGACAGGGTGAGGCGCTCCAAGGTGGAGGGTGCGGCGATGTTGGCCTTACCTTCGACCTGCAGCGGCTCTGGCAGCAACGCGGCAAGGTCGGGCTGCAGCAGCGGTCGCGGGTCCAGAGTGCCGGAAACCGTCAAACGGCCGCGGTCAAGCGCGATGGCAAGGTGGCTGCGCGCGTCGCCCAGACCGGCCTCGGCGTTGCCTCGCCAGGCGGAAAGTGGTCCTGATCCCGATGCCCGCAGCGTGGTGGGTATATCGGACCGAGCCCCGAGCGCGCGGGCGGCCAGGCCACCGGGGTCGGCGAGGTCGACGTCGAGCCCCAGCTCCTGACCGTCATAGACGATATCCGCTTGCGCGCCGCCTGGTGCGTCCAGTCGCCTGAGATCGAGCATCAACCGCGCCAGCCCGTCGTGCAACGCTCCCGAGCCCGAAAGGGAAAGCCGAGCCTCGATCCCGAGGACTGGGCGCCCGAGGAAGATCTCGGCCAGGTTGAGCTGTGCGATCTCGATCGTGACCGGAAGCCTCGGTACCGAAGGAACCAAGCCTGCCTCCGGCTGCGTAGAAGCCTCGTCAACGGGCAGCCGAGCAAGCTCCACCCGCTCCGCCGCGACCATCGGCACATCGAGGCGCATCCTCAGCAGACCAGCGGGGCGGATCGAAAGGCGAACTTGCTCGGCGCTGAGCCAGACCCCGGTCGCGTCGCTCAGGAAGAGCCGTCGCGCTCGCGCCTCGAAGGGCAGCGTTCCCTCGAGCTGCTCGATCCGAAGCCGGCCTTCCGTGGCTAGCGCGAGCCGCGCCTCGACCCAACGCCGACCATTGTCGGTCTGCAGCCAGCCATAGCCGGCGGCCACTGCCACGATCGCGAGCACGATCAGGGCAGTAATCGATAGTGCGGCGCGCAACAGCCAGCGGCTCATCCCGGTCCTCAGAATGCCTGACCCAGGCTCACATAGAATTGGAACGCGTCGTCGCTTTCACGGCGGTTTAAAGGCACCGCGACGTCCAGACGAAGCGGGCCGATCGCGGTGTAGTAGCGCAAGCCCAGGCCCGCCGCGTACCGGAAATCGAACTGGTACACCTCCGGCAGCATGTCAACATAGACATTGCCGCCCTCCACGAACGGCACGATGCCGACTGTTTCTGTGAGGCGAATGCGCATCTCGCCGCCGAATTCTATGACGGAGCGGCCGCCCTGCGGATCGTCATCCTCATCGAGCGGCCCAAGCTCCTGAAACCCGTAGCCCCTGACCGAGCCGCCACCGCCCGCATAGAAGCGGATCGAGGCCGGTAGTTCCTCGCGCCCTGCGCCCCAGATTGAACCTAGGCGCCCGCGCGCGGCCAGCACATAGCGCGTCCTTTCGTCGATGGCGTAATAGGCCGAAGCGGTAGCCTCGCTGCGCAGGAAGGTGTCGGTCTCCGCGAACAAGGCGTAGTAGGGCGTGGCCGCGACCGACAGGCGAGCTCCGCTCGACGGATCCAGAGGGTCGTTGGTACCGTCGTAGCGCAGATTCCCCGGCAGACCCAGTAGGGTGAAGCTGTCCTCGCCGTCGCCGTCCTCCTCTCGCTCGAACGAAATCAGGACGCCCAGTCCTGCGGACAGCTCGCTGTTGAAGCGCTGCTCCAGGCCGGTGGTGCCGGTGGCGCGGAGGCTTTTGAACGCATCGGTGTCTTCCTTCTCAAGCGCGGTGGCCGCAACGAAGTCGAGATCGGGCCGGACCGCGTCGGGCAGCCGCAGGAAGGCGTTGGCGCCTATCAAAAGCTGGCTCAAGGTCACCGTCGTCTCGAGCCGTTCGCCATGGCCGGCCAGATTGCGATGCTCCCAAGAGGCCTCTGCCCCGAACCCCTCGCTGGAAGCCCAGTTGACCCCAGCCGAAACGGAACGGGGCTTGCGCTCGACCACTTCGATCCGGATCGGCACGGTGCCGTCGGATTCGACCTTCGTGTCCGGCACGATCTTGACGGATAGGAACAGATCGGAGCGGATCAGCCGCTTGCGCGACTCATCCAGCTGGCGCAGATCAAAGAGATCTCCTGCCTCCCAACTCAGCCGGTTCCGAACATATTGGTCGTCGATTTCGTCGGTTCCCTCGATCCGCACCCGGCCAAATCGGGCGAGAGGACCGGGATCAACCACGTAGGTGACCGACATTGTGTGACGTGCATGGTCGACGACGACTGTGCGATCGGGGACAGTGGCGAGGGGATAGCCGCGCTCCGCCAGCCTCACCACGATATCCCGCTCGGCATCAAGGACGTCGGCCGATCTTGCCGCTTGCCCAAGCTCGAGACCGATTTGCTCGAGGGTCAGGCTGATGCCCTCTAGAATACCACCGTCGGGACCGGTCATGGCCACGCGATCCAACTCGTAACGTGGCCCCGAGTTCACCACGATGCGGATCTGGGCCGGTTCGACATTGAGCTCGAGTCGAGCGTCCAAAGTGGCGGCATAATAACCTTCGGCCCTTAGTACCTGCCGCAAACGCTCGGCATCCTGATCGACACGCCGGCGCAAGGCGAGCTCATTTGGCGGCGGCCGATCGGATTGAGCCATAAGGAGCGAGGCCGCCCGCAGCGTCTCCTCCAGCTCCGGCTCACCCTCGACCGAAATGGTCGTTTCGTAGGTCAGATCATTGGCCAGCGCAGACGTGGCGGTGGCCAGAGCCACAGCCAAAGCCACAAACAGCAACCGAACCAGCTCTGGGCAAACGGCGGCTCTCAACAGGCGCGGTCCTCTCTTGGGCAATGGATGCCGAACGGCTACAATGGCGTCCGCGTTCAGGGACAGCTTCAAAATTTACGTAATATGAACTGCGTTTTTCGGGCCATCCTAATCGGCCTCTGCCTGCTCGTGGCACGGTTGCCCGCTGCCGAGGCCAGCTATGAGACAGGGCTGGCAGCATTCGAGCGCGGCGACTACGCCCAGGCTTTGCGGGACTGGCTCGTGGAGGCCGAGAAGGGGGATGCGCGCGCCCAGCACAATGTCGCGGTCATCTATGATAGTGGCCGAGGGGTGACGGCCGATCCCGCGGAGGCGCTCAGATGGTACGAGCGTGCTGCCGCGCAAGGCCTGCCCGAGGCTCAAAACAATCTGGGCATGCTCTATTCACGAGGGCGAGGCACTGAGGCGGACCTGTCGCACGCGATCGAGCTTTGGACCACGGCCGCCCGGAGCGGCTATGCATTGGCGGAATTCAATCTCGGTCTGGCCTATGCCAACGCGCAAGGCGTGCCGAAGGATCTGACCAGAGCACGCCGACTGTTCGAGGCGGCGGCGGCCAAGAAGCTGCCCGATGCGCAATTCGCACTAGGCCAAGTCTATCACATCGGGTTCGGGGTTGACCCCGACCCGAGAGAGGCGCGCCGCTGGTTTGAGCTTGCTGCGGCACGGGATTACCCAGGCGCGACCGAGATGCTGGCCAAGATCGACGAGGAGCATCCCGCCACCAAGCCATCGCCCGAGCCGCAGCCCCAGCCGGCGAAACAGGAAGAAGCCGAGCCGCTACCGGAGCCGCAGCCCCAACCGGCGGAACAGGAAGAAGCCGAGCCGAGCCCAACCCTGGCGGCAGCAACAGCCCCGGAGGCCGAGAAACAAGGCCTCGCTCCCCCGTCGGACGTCCAGCAGACAGGACTTCGCCTGTGGCTAGGGTCCCTGACCTCCGCGGAAAAGGTGGAACAGCAATGGCGCCAAATGCAGGAGAGCTTCGGCGATCTGTTCCAGGCCATGGACTTGCGCGTGGCGGAGGTTGAGCGAGATCAGCGTAAATTCTACCGCCTGCTCGCCGGACCGGTCCCCGATCGGGACCGCGGCAGGGAAATCTGTCGAGCCCTGCAGGAACGCGATCCGGAGGCCTGGTGCAAGGTGGTGGACGGTCCATGAGACCGGACGTTCCTGTCGAGGGGGTAACGACCTTCAAACAGCGCTGTAGGAACGATCCGCCACAGCTCGGCTGCTGGCTGAACCTTGCCAGCCCGCTTGCTGCCGAGCTGTTGGCTTCGTGCGGCTATGACTGCGTGCTGATCGATCGCGAACATAGCCCCGCAGATTCTATGACCGCCTTGAGCATGGTCCATGCGGCGCGTGCGGTGGGCAGTGCGGTGCTGTTGCGCGTGCCGGCGAACGATCCGGCTGAGATCAAAAGGACCGCCGATCTTGGCGTGGATGGAGTAATGGTCCCCCAGATCGAGGGAGCGACCGATGCACGGCGGGCGGTGCAGGCAGCGTACTATCCGCCCACGGGCAGCCGTGGTTTCGCGACCGGCATAATACGGGCGAGCGGCTTTGGCCTGAATGCCCAGTATTTATCTGCAGCCGCCGACCACATGTTGCTAATGTGCCAGATCGAGACTGCACGGGGCGCCGATGCGGTTGTCGAAATTGCGGAAGTACCCGGCGTCGACCTCCTTTTCGTTGGTCCATACGACTTCTCCGCCAGCCTCGGCTATCCCGGACAACCCGATCATCCCGTGGTCCGGCGACGTATCGAGGGCATCGAGGGCGCATGCCGGGACGCCGGCATTCCGATAGGCGGCATTCCAACGCCCGGTCGATCGGCGCGCGAATTGATCGAGACGGGTTACGCGCTCATTCTCTCGGGAAGCGATGTTGCCTTCCTGCGCGAGGGAGCTCGCGCGCAGCTGAAGGATCTTGCCGAGGCGCGCGCGGCAATTCGTGGGCGATGAACCGGGGTGAGCGCTCCCAGGCGCTCCTGACAGCTGCACAGATGGCCCAGGCCGATGCCGCGGCCCAGGCCGCCGGCGCCCCGGACGTGGCGTTGATGGAAGTTGCCGGACGCGCTGTGGCGGAGGCCTGCCGGGTCCGCTGGAGCATGCGTCCGACGATCGTGCTTTGCGGGCCCGGAAACAATGGGGGGGACGGATTCGTCGCAGCCCGGCATCTCTCCGCGGCCGGGTGGCCGGTGAAAGTGGCGCTGTTCGGTGAACGACAAGGACTGCGCGGCGCGGCCGCCCACCACGCTCAGCTATGGACGGGTCCGGTCGAGCAGCTCCAGCCGGAAGCGCTCGATGGGTGCGCACTGGTTATTGACGCCGTCTTCGGCGCCGGCCTGACCCGCCCGCTCGAGGGCGTGGTGTTCGCGACCCTCGCCGAGATCGGCGAACGGAACGTCGATTGCCTAGCCGTCGATCTTCCAAGCGGTGTAAACGGCGACACCGGCGCCGTGCTTGGAGCGGCGCCACGGGCGCAGCTTACGGTGACATTCTTCCGGAAGAAGCCGGGGCACCTCTTGTTGCCAGGCCGGATTCATTGCGGCGAAACCCTGCTCGCCGACATCGGCATTCCCGGCTCCGTGCTCGACGGTATCGGGCCGACCTGTTTTGAGAACGATCCGGTTCTCTGGCTCGACCGATTTCCCGAGCCCCGGCTCGATGACCACAAATATCGGCGTGGACATGCCGTAATTTGCGGCGGCACCCGCATGACTGGGGCGGCGCGATTAGCGGCTGAAGCGGCGCGGCGCGTGGGTGCGGGTCTTCTTACCATTCTGGCCGAGCCGGAGGCGGTGCCTTTCTACGCGATGGCCGCTCCAGGTCACCTGGTCCGATCCCTGCTGCCCGATGGCAGCATTCCGATGCCGATCCTCCATGATCCACGAGTGACGGCAATGCTGATCGGGCCGGGTGCCGGCGTCGAGGATGCGACCCTGCGCCGAACTCTGAACGTGCTGTCCGCAGGCAAGCCGCTGGTTCTGGACGCCGATGCGCTGACGGTCTTCGCCGAGCGCCCATCCTCGTTGCTGGCGGCGCTTACCGGCGCTGAGGTCCTGACCCCGCACGAGGGCGAGTTCGTGCGGCTTTTTGGTGGCGAGGGCGGCAAACTCGAGCGGGCACGCGCGGCCGCTTCAATTGCCGGCTCCGTGATTCTCTTGAAAGGCGCCGACACCGTCGTGACAAGCGCTGACGGGCGCGCCATCATCAATGCGAATGCTCCGCCGGACCTTGCCACGGGAGGGACGGGCGATGTCCTCTCGGGCATGATCCTGGGTCTGCGCGCCCAAGGCATGCCGCCATTCGAAGCCGCCGCTGCCGCTGCCTGGTTGCACGGCGCGGCTGCCGTTGAGGTCGGTCCGGGCCTGATCGCGGAAGACCTAGCCCCTGCTTTACCACCCTTGCTGGCGCGGCTGCGGCGGTTGGCACGCAGTAAATGATCCGGTCATGTATTCTCTTATTGCACGCAATGGGCAAATTTATTAGGATAATCGAATAAATCTATGAGCTATCTGGGAAATAGCCTATCCGGTGGCGGGAATCGCTTGCATGCTCAGCTTTGGTCGTTCCTCGCGTTCTGAGCGCCGAGAGCAAGTTCAGGAAGGCGCCGTTTTTCGTCGCGTGCATCCAGGGCAGATGGTCGAAAAGGCCCGCGTTTTGTCGGTTACGCCTGGCCCGATGGGCATACCGCACGTAACCTTCTCGGTCTCCTTCGAGCGGGCCCGGTTTCAGTTCTTTGAGGATGGGCCACGGGTTCTAGCCTTATCCTCGTTCACCGAATTCTACAAAGAACGAGTCGAAGGGGGTGTCACGCCTCTTCTCAGCGGGAAAGAGTTGGCTTGATCTGACAACGGATGTCGCTTCCCGCCTTGCTGAGCTAAGAGTGGCCGGAGCAAAACTCTTGTTTGGCATTGCTTGACGTCCATTCGATCTCAGCGTTTCGCTCAAACCGATTACTCCTATTGAGACAGTAATTGATTCCGACTGGCCTGAGTCAATTTTTCATCTCCCGTCGTTCATCGATCGGTGTCGGGAATCAATACTCGGATGTGTGTGGAGCACTACTAATCATACCCATCTGAGATCTTTGACTGAACTTTTAGTTGCGGTGTGGCCGGGGGGCCCCCTCAATGCGTATGCTCGGATTATGGGGTGCGCCGCACTCGCATTGCGCCCAGCTTTTCTCTGCCATCGAACTCGATTCGGGCGATCCTGCCCAGTTTCATCGCATCCTTCGTCCCGGAGCGGCAGCGCTCATACGTAAGGGGACAGCCGGTATAAGCGTCGAGGAAGCCTTTGATGGCTTCGCCGTGGTGGATGGCGATGTGTTCGAACCGCGAGTAACCGAGAATGGAGGTTCCGCGGCCGCTCTGGTCCTCGATTTGTACCGAGCATATGGGCTGGAAGCGCTGAACCGGCTGGAAAGCAACGCCTTTATTGCGATCTACGACGCACGCACCGCCCGGGTGATCCTGGCACGCGATCGGTTCGGAATGGGGCTGGGTTACTGGATGGAGCGGGGTGATGCGCTGCTGTGGAGCTCGGAGCTTACAACGCTGCTACGCTGCGACCCGCGGACGGAACTGGATTTTGCCGCCATCGATCAGTTCCTGGGCGCCGGGCGCGTCACCGCTCCCTTCACCACGCTCAAGCATGTCCACAAGCTGCCCTCCGCCCATTACCTGCGGGCAGATGGGCAGGGCATAAGAACGTATCGCTACTGGCGCCAGGGCGGAGGAAGAAGACTTAAGGCGAGCTACAGCGAGCGGCTGGAGCTGCTCGAGCACGCCCTGCTGTCCGCCCACCGACGGCAGATAACGCCGGGAAAGACAGCCGCGGCACTGCTGTCCGGCGGGGTTGATTCCATGCTGATGGTTGCTTTGCTGGCAAGGTTGGGCTGCCAGACCGAGACGTTTACGTACCGCTACACGCATTATGACGGCAAGTTCAACGAAAGCGCCCCCGCCAGCCGGACTGCGGCCTGGATTGGGCTGCGCCATCAGGAAATGCCGGTTGGCCCTCAGGACATCGCCACGCATTTTGAAAGCATTCTCTGGCAGCATCAGGGACCGCTGACCTACGGCCTGCACTCAGCGATGCTATCCGCAATCGCCGGCTCATCGGTTGAAGTGCTCTACAGCGGCCAGGGTAATGGCGGTCCCTCCGTGAGCGAACAGATAGGCCTTATGCTGGCTAGCGTCCCTGGACTGGGGAAGCTGCTGGCCCAGGCGGGTCAACTTCCGTTCGGAGGCCTTTTTGCGGACATTGCCTATATCGGGGAGGTGGCGAAAACGCGTCTGTCCTGGCGCTTCCATTCGCCGCTGACCGATCCTTTGACCCGCAACGCTCTCTATCTCGAGCCGGGCCGGATGCTCGAAGCCGCTGGCGCGCTAAACCAGCTTATCGGCGCCGTGATGGAGGAGTATGCCGATCTGTGTCCGCAAAAGGCGTTTTGCGGGACCATTCAGCGTCTATCGACTGCGGACAGCTCGCTGCAGTGGGCAGCGGCCTTCGCCCGGGCCAATGGATTGCTCGGGCGGTGTCCTTACTATGATCGCGAGCTGATCGACTTGAGCTATCGGCTTCCGAGTGAGCGCGACAAGCGTTCACTGCGCCGTATTGCTGCCAAATATTTACCGCGAGAGCTCGCCTACGCGCCAAAGCTCGGCCAAACCATACCGCTGTCGACCTGGTTCCAGGGCCCGCTTGCCGACTGGCTTGGGGAAAGGCTGTCGCACGAGCGTATCCGCAGATCCGGCTTGTTCCGACCGGAGGTGGTCGGTCAGCTCTACAGGTCGCATCTCGTCCGTCGAGGCAATCGAGGATGGACCCTCTGGAGCGTCGCGGCGCTGGTCGGGTGGCAGGAGATCCTATGTCGCGAGGCCGGACGGTACACCGGGCGTACCCTCCCGCTCTCAGCGGCCGGCTAAGATCCTAGAAAGCCATAAGATCTACCGCAACCTCCGCTTTGGTGCGGGCGGAGGGACTCGAACCCACACGTCGCGAGGACACCAGGACCTAAACCTGGCGCGTCTGCCAGTTCCGCCACGCCCGCAGCGCAGCGCATTTAAGGGGTTGCGAGGCGCTTTGCAAACTCCTTTGCGCACTCAGACGGCCGACGGCGATCAGCCGACCTCGCGGACCTGAGCGCGCCCGCAATGCGCACAGAGCCGCTGTTGGTAAATGCGGCTTGCAGCGACGGTAGGCTTGTCCCACTTGCCCCAATAGTGCCATCCGATAAGGCAGACAAGATCGGCAAGGTGCGGGCGTCGGTGCGGCGGGCGCGCGAGCGCCAGCCGCGCTCGGCCGCGTCGCCGATTGATCAGTGGAACTCGCAAAGCCCCATTTCTCCAGGACATATCCGTGCCGATCAACCCTTTGGGCTTGTTCCTCCCTCCGGATTCCGGTAGAGGCGGAAAATGGTTTCGAGCAGTCCGGCCACCTCTGACGTCTCCTCTCCTTGCAGGCCGACCGGCGCTTGACGGATAGGCCAAATCCTGCCATTTCCTCCAGTCTCCCGCGAGCCGCTCAAGCGAGGCGCGGTCCGGCGAACAAGGGGAAGGGCGCGCAAGATTCCTCCATCCCTTCGGAGAAGCCGCGTGTCCCCGAATTTCCAGCGAATGAGCAGATAATGCAGGTGACCGAAACCCTGGCAGATGGCCTGAAGCGCGAATTTAAAGTGGTCGTGCCGGCCGCCGACATCGAGAGGAAGTTCTCAGAGCGACTGACGCGGCTGGCGGCTTCGGCGCGGCTGCCGGGTTTTCGGCCGGGCAAAGTCCCGACCTCGCTCCTGAGAAAGCGCTATGGCTCTTCGGTCATGGGGGAGGTCCTTGATCAAGCGGTTTCGGACAGCTCGGCCGAAACCATTCGCTCGCGCGGGCTGCGGCCTGCCATGCAGCCCAAGGTTTCGATCGCCAAGTTCGCCGAGGGTGAGGACCTGGAATACACCATGGCCCTGGAGCTGCTCCCCGACATCGAACCGATGGACTTCTCTTCACTGGAGTTGGAGCGGCTGATCGTCGAGGTCCCAGACAGCGAAATCGAGGAGACCTTGAAGGGTTTGGCCCAGCGTCAACGGCATTCCCGGCCGGTCGTCGAGCCGCGGCCGGCCCGCCAGGCCGATATCCTCGTGATCGACTTTGTCGGCCGTCTCGGCGAGACCGAGTTCCAGGGGGGCAGCGCTGAGGACTATCATCTGGAATTGGGAGGGGGCACCTTCATTCCGGGCTTCGAGGACCAACTTCTGGGAGCACTGCCGGGTGAGCAACGGAAAGTCGAGGTCACCTTTCCCTCCGACTACGGCAATGCTGATCTGGCGGGCAAGGAGGCGAATTTCACGGTTAGCGTAAAAGAAATCCGCGAGCCGCTCGAAACCGCTATTGACGACGAGCTTGCCAAGACCATGGGGTTGGAAAACCTCGAGGCGCTGCGCCAGCGTCTGCGCGAGCAGATCCAGGCGGAGTATAGGGCGCTGGCCCGGGTGCGGCTGAAACGCGGGCTTCTCGACGCCTTGGCGGAGCGTCACCGGTTTCCGGTACCCGCCGGAATGGTCGATTCCGAGTTCCAGGATATCTGGCGACAGGTCGAAGCCGACCGCAAGGAAGGGCGGCTGGATCCGGAAGACGCGGCCAAGTCGGAAGAGGAGTTGAGGCGTGAATATACCTCTATCGCCGACCGTCGCGTGCGCCTCGGCCTGCTCTTGTCCGAGGTGGGTCGGAATAACAATATCCAGGTTACGGCCGAGGAGCTGAACCGGGGTGTCCTGGAGGAGGCAAGGCGCTTTCCGGGACGGGAGCGGCAGGTTTTCGAGTATTATCAGAAGAACCCGGAAATGGCGGCGCGTCTTCGAGCCCCCATATACGAGGACAAGATCGTCGATTTCATTCTCGAACTGGCAAGAGTGATTGATCGGACGGTGACGCCACAGGAGTTGAACGAAGAGTTCAAACCAGCCGCGACAAAGGATTGAAGGCGAACAGATGCGCGATCCTTTTGAAACCTACATGAACTACCTGGTGCCGATGGTGGTCGAGCAGACCAACCGGGGAGAACGGGCCTACGACATCTATTCACGTCTTCTGAAGGAACGGATCATCTTCATGGTAGGCCCCGTGAATGACGGGGTGGCCAGCCTCATCTGCGCGCAACTCCTGTTCCTTGAATCAGAAAATCCGAACAAGGACATAGCCTTCTATATCAACTCCCCGGGCGGGGTCGTCACCTCGGGGTTGGCGATCTACGACACGATGCAATATATCCGCCCGCCGGTCAGCACGCTCTGCATCGGCCAGGCCGCGTCGATGGGCTCGCTCTTGCTCGCCGCCGGGGCAAAGGGCAAGCGATACACCCTGCCGAACTCCCGGATCATGATCCACCAGCCTTCGGGCGGGTTCCAAGGACAAGCCACGGATATCGAGATCCACGCCAAGGAGATCCTCCAAACCAGGACCCGCCTTAACGAAATCTACGCCCAACACACTGGGCAGTCGGTCAAGGTCATCGAGGAGGCGATGGAAAGGGATAAATTTTTGGCGCCGGAGGAGGCCAAAACGTTCGGTTTGATTGACGATGTGGTGCAGAACCGGCCGCCGCGCGAAGATTTGCCAGGGACCCGCTAACCAAGTCGATGCAGTCCTGAAGTGGGGGAGGGCGCCGACTGAGGCGCCAGCGCCGCGACGCCGGCAGAACGCTGGAACGTTAGGGATTCCCTCACCATTTTGTCATTGTGTGGACGTTGACCGTAGAACTAACATGGCCTTGCCTCGACGCGGGGCCCGGAGTTCTTATGAACAAATCGAGCGGCGGCGATTCGAAGAACACGCTTTACTGCTCCTTCTGCGGGAAGAGCCAGCATGAGGTGCGCAAGCTTATTGCCGGACCGACGGTGTTCATTTGCGATGAGTGCGTCGAGCTCTGCATGGACATCATCCGTGAAGAGCACCGCACGACACTGGTCAAGTCCAGAGACGGTGTTCCTACGCCCCGCGATATCTGCAACGTGCTTGACGATTATGTAATCGGCCAGGATCACGCGAAGCGTGTATTATCGGTTGCGGTTCACAACCACTACAAGCGGCTCGCCCACGGAGCCAAGAACAACGATGTGGAGCTGGCCAAGTCCAACATTCTGCTGATCGGGCCGACCGGGTGCGGCAAGACGCTGTTGGCCCAGACGCTGGCGCGCATCATCGATGTGCCGTTCACGATGGCTGACGCCACCACGCTGACCGAGGCAGGCTATGTCGGCGAGGATGTCGAGAACATCATTCTCAAGCTGCTCCAGTCGGCCGATTACAATGTCGAACGGGCGCAGCGCGGCATCGTCTACATAGACGAAGTCGACAAGATCAGCCGCAAGTCGGACAACCCCTCGATAACCCGCGATGTCTCGGGCGAAGGCGTGCAGCAGGCGCTGCTCAAGATCATGGAGGGCACTATCGCCTCGGTGCCCCCTCAGGGCGGCCGCAAGCACCCGCAGCAGGAGTTCCTGCAGGTCGACACGACCAACATCCTGTTCATTTGCGGGGGCGCCTTCGCGGGCCTCGAGAAAATCATCGCGGCTCGGGGCCGGGGCTCGGCCATCGGGTTCGGAGCCGACGTGCGCGGGCCGGACGAGCGCCAGACGGGCGAGATCCTCCGCGACATAGAACCGGAAGATCTCCTGAAATTCGGGCTGATCCCAGAGTTCGTGGGACGCCTGCCGGTCGTTGCGACGCTAGAGGATCTGGACGAGAAGGCGCTGGTCGAGATCCTCACCAAGCCGAAGAACGCGCTCAACAAGCAATATCAGCGGCTCTTTGAGATGGAGGACGTACGCCTTCAGATCACCGAGGACGCGCTGAAGGCGATCGCGCACAAAGCCATCCTGCGCAAGACAGGCGCGCGGGGGCTCAGATCCATAATGGAGGGCATTCTGCTCGAATCGATGTTCGAGCTGCCGAACCTCCAGGGCGTGGAAGAGGTCGTGATCAATCGTGAGGTGGTGGAGGGCAGGGCAACCCCGCTCTACATCTACTCCGATCGCCGGGGTGACACCGGCGCCACAGCCTAGAGCCGCTTACGGGCGCCCCGTCTGCGGCGCTTGAACCTGATGCGGCCAGAGACCACCTTAGATGCCGGCGGGCGAGAAAGGTCGAGACCTGCCGGACGGGTGATCTTCCGTCATCCGTCCCTGCCAAAGAGCTGAGGAACAATGTTGGAAGCACCTAGAGGGTCACTCTTTCCCATCCTGCCGTTGCGCGACATCGTGGTGTTCCCGCACATGATCGTGCCGCTCTTCGTTGGCCGTGAGAAATCGGTCCGCGCGCTCGAGGACGTCATGAAGGAGGACAAGCAGATCCTTCTCGTCGCCCAAAAGAACGCCGCTCAAGACGATCCGACGGTCAATGACATCTTCACGGTTGGAACGATCGGCACTGTGCTTCAGCTATTGAAGCTGCCCGATGGCACCGTCAAAGTTCTGGTCGAGGGTAACCAGCGCGCGCGCATTCTGAAGTTCACCGATAACGAGCTGTTCTTCCAGGCCGTCGCCGAGCCGATGCAGGACCGCGCCGGCGACCCGCAGGAGCACGAGGCGCTTGCCAGAACAGTCATTACGCAGTTCGAGCAGTACATCAAGCTCAACAAGAAAATCCCGCCTGAGGTGCTTGTCTCGATCAACCAGATCGAAGACCCGAGCAAGCTTGCGGACACCGTTGCATCGCATCTCCAACTGAAGATCCCCGAAAAGCAGGAACTGCTGGAGCTGGACAGCATCAGCGAGCGGCTGGAGCGGGTCTATGCGTTCATGGAGAGCGAGATCGGCGTTCTACAGGTGGAAAAGCGCATCCGCAACCGCGTCAAGCGGCAGATGGAGAAGACGCAGCGCGAGTACTACCTGAACGAACAACTGAAGGCCATTCAGAAGGAACTGGGCGAGGGCGAAGACGGCCGCGACGAGATCGCAGAGTTGGAAGAGCGCATCCAGAAGACGAAACTCTCCAAAGAAGCGCGCGAGAAGGCCATGGGCGAGGTCAAGAAGCTCCGCACCATGAGTCCCATGTCCGCCGAAGCCACGGTGGTGAGAAATTATCTGGATTGGATCCTGTCGATCCCCTGGAGCAAGCCGACCAAGATCAAGCGCGACATCAATCTCGCCGAAAAGATCCTCGACGCCGACCATTACGGCCTCGAGAAGGTGAAGGAGCGCATTCTCGAATATCTCGCCGTTCAGCAGCGCATGCGCAAGCTGAAGGGGCCGATACTCTGTCTCGTCGGTCCGCCGGGAGTCGGCAAGACTTCTCTTGGAAAATCCGTCGCCAAGGCCACCGGACGCAATTTCGTGCGCATGTCTCTTGGCGGAGTGCGCGACGAGGCGGAAATCCGCGGCCATCGCCGCACTTACATCGGCTCGATGCCAGGCAAGATCATCCAGGCGATGAAGAAGGCGAAGTCCTCCAATCCGCTGTTCCTGCTCGACGAAGTGGACAAGATGGGTGCCGACTGGCGGGGGGATCCGTCCTCGGCCCTGCTCGAGGTCCTGGATCCTGAGCAGAACTTCACCTTCAACGACCACTATCTGGAGGTCGACTACGATCTCTCCGATGTAATGTTCGTCACGACTGCGAACACCTTGCGCATGCCCCAGCCGCTTCTGGATCGCATGGAGATCATCCGGATCCCTGGCTACACCGAGGATGAGAAGGTACAGATCGCCAAGCGCCATCTCATTCTCAAGCAGCTGAAGGAACATGGCCTGAAAAAGGGCGAGTGGTCGATCAGCGACGAGGCGCTGCGCGACTTGATCCGCTACTACACGCGCGAAGCGGGCGTACGCAATCTGGAGCGCGAGATCGCCAACCTTGCTCGCAAATCCATCAAGGAGATCCTGTCACGCAACGTGAAGCAGGTCGCGGTGACGCGTCGTAATCTCGAGAAATATTCGGGCGTGCGCCGCTATCGCTTCGGCGAGGCCGAGCTTGAAGATCTCGTCGGAATGACCACCGGCCTCGCCTGGACCGAGGTCGGCGGCGAGCTTCTCTCGATCGAGGCCGTTACGGTTCCCGGAAAGGGGAAGGTGACCGCGACCGGCAAGCTCGGCGATGTCATGCGCGAGTCGGTGCAGGCGGCCGAGAGTTACGTGAAGAGCCGTTCAATCGAATTCGGCATCAAGCCGACGGTGTTCGAAAAGAAGGACATTCACGTGCATGTGCCGGAGGGGGCCACGCCCAAGGACGGACCTTCGGCCGGCGTGGCGATGGTGACCTCGATCGTGTCGGTGCTCACGGGCATTCCGGTACGACGCGATTTGGCGATGACCGGCGAGATCACGCTGCGCGGCCGGATCCTTCCGATCGGAGGCTTGAAGGAGAAGCTGTTGGCCGCACTGCGCGGCGGGATCAAGACGGTCCTCATCCCCAAGGAAAATGAGAAGGATCTCGCGGAGATCCCGGACAATGTAAAACGGGGCCTGAAAATCGTGCCGATGGGCTCGGTAGACGACCTGCTGCGACAGGCATTGATCAGGCCGCTCAGTCCGATCGAATGGGTCGAGCCGGCGGAAGTCGAAGCTGTGAAGCAACAACCTGGTGGAACCGAACACGGCGTCGTTACGCACTGACGACCAAAGTCGATCCGTTCCATGACGAAGGGCGCTCTCGGTCAGTGGGGGCGCCCTTTGATGCTGAATCGGCCACGAGTACACTGCTTCGCAAGCGATCTCGTATCCGCGCGAACAGCGGAACTTGGGCTACGTACTTCCAGCATGGGGCGGAAACCGGCCGTTTTCCTGGGGAAAACCCAGCCTTCTCGATTGACGGGCTGCAATTGCGCCCCTTAAACTTCCCGCCGCTTCCGCGCCAGGATTGTTTGGATATTCACACAGTAGTCCGCATAGGGGGCCTTGCCGTGAACAAAAATGATCTCGTGGGTGTCGTCTCCACCAAGACCGGGATGTCACGCACCGATGCCACTCGCGCCGTCGACGGCGTGTTCGATGCCATTACTGCGGCCCTGAAGAACGGAGACGAGGTACGGCTGGTTGGATTTGGCACCTTTACCGTGGCCAATCGAGCCGCGTCCGAAGGGCGCAATCCCCGCACAGGCGAGAAGATCAATATTCCGGCCTCCAAGCAGCCGAAATTCAAAGCGGGCAAGGGCCTCAAGGACGCCATCAACTAACCTCGGCCGCAGCCTGACGCTCTGAATGGGCCGGCTGCCCCGAACCCGGAGGTAGCCGGTTGCAGTTTGGGGACACTTGCTCGGGCGCACGACAGCGCAATGATGAATAGGCTTATTCTCCTGCCGTGACCGGGGACTGACGGGCGATTAGCTCAGCTGGGAGAGCGCCTGCTTTACACGCAGGATGTCGGCGGTTCGAGTCCGTCATCGCCCACCATAGTCTAGCTGCACACCGCTCATGCCGCCGCGTGCGATCCTAATCGACAGTGACCCAGGTCAGGACGATGCCGTCGCGTTGTTGATGGCGAGCGCCGCACCCGATGCGCTCAACGTGCTCGGCGTAAGCACCGTGGGCGGCAATGTCCCGGTTGAACGGACCACTGCCAATGCCCTGCGCGTTCTCGAGTTGGCCGGGCGCACCGATATTCCGGTGCGTGCCGGCTGCCCACGTCCCATTCTCAAGGCGCTGGTGACCGCGCCGCAGATCCACGGCGAGACCGGTCTTGGTGGAACCGATCTGCCGGAGCCGACTACGAAGGCGCGGCCCGGGCACGCAGTGCCTTGGCTCGTGGAGACGCTTTTGACGACAGCCGAGCCGGTCACGGTCTGCACCTTGGGGCCGCTGACCAATCTGGCGCTTGCGCTGATAATGGAGCCGCGCATCGCCGGCCAGATCGCGGAGATCGTCGCAATGGGCGGCGCCTTCTCCGGCGGAAATGTAATGCCCGGCGCCGAGTTCAACATTTACGTCGATCCGGAAGCCGCCGCCGTGGTGCTTGGCTGCGGACGGCCGTTCACCCTCGTTCCGCTCGACTGTACGTGGCAGGTACGCGCCCTGCCTGAGCGGCTTGCGGCTATCGCCCGGATCGGCACGCGCGCGGCCGAGTTCGTCTCGCAGATTATGTCCTTTCGCACAACCAGCGAGGGCGGGCAGGGTCGGCCCTTGCACGATGCATGCGTGATCGCTTATCTGCTTCGACCGACGCTCTTCGCGGGGCCGATGGTGCGGGTGCAGGTGGAGACTGCTTCGGAGTTGACCCGAGGCGTCACCGTCATGGATCGAAGCGGAAGGTCCGAAAGGGCCGCGAATTGCCGCACCCTGCTGCAGGCCGATGCCGAGGGGTTCTTCGGGCTGCTCGAAGGCCTTCTTGGCCGGCTGCCATGACCTACAGAGCGGGGATGGCCGCTTGACTTGAAGGGAAGCGGTCTAGTATCAAGCGCGCTCCCCGCTGAGCCGCGCGGGGCGTCGGATCGTCGGGGGTGTAGCTCAGTCGGTTAGAGCGCCGGCCTGTCACGCCGGAGGCCGCGGGTTCGAGTCCCGTCACTCCCGCCACGCGCATCCAAACCGAAACCTCTTTGGAGAAGGACACTTCCGGTGGTGCCCTTCGCGCTGAATCCGCTTTTCCCATCGGTTGGTCGACACTATATTCAATTCACCGCGCGGGGGGCGGGAAGGGTGCGACGCCACGCGCCCCTTTTTCGCGCTCCACCAATTTGCGGGCACGACCCTCCGGGTCCCATGATCTGGCTCAATGAGCATATGGGGAATGGATGAACGCGCTTCTGTCGGAGTATTGGCCGATCCTGCTCTTTCTCGCGATCGCACTGGGCGTCTCCGGTGCGGCCGTCGGGGCCTCGCTTCTGCTGGCGCGACAGAACCCGGATTCGGAGAAGGTCAGTCCGTACGAGTGCGGCTTCGAGGCTTTGGGCGATGCTCGCCGCCAGTTCGACGTACGCTTCTATCTCGTGGCCATTATTTTCATCATCTTTGACCTGGAAGTGGCCTTCTTGTTTCCCTGGGCGATAACGCTGGGGACAATCGGCGTTTTCGGGTTTTGGTCCATGGTGGTCTTCCTTGCCGTTCTTACTGTTGGATTCACCTATGAATGGCGCAAAGGAGCGCTCGAATGGGAGTGAGTGTCGAATCAACCGCTCGCCGCGAGCAGCCGACCCACCCTATCGAGCCGATCCCGCCCGGCTCGGAACAGGAGCATATCCTCCGCCGGGTGGGTGAAGAGCTGTCCGACAAGGGTTTTGTGGTCGCAAGTCTCGACAAGTTGGTGAATTGGGCGCGCACCGGATCGCTGTGGCCGATGACGTTTGGCCTCGCTTGCTGTGCGGTCGAGATGATGCACACGTATATGTCGCGCTATGACCTCGACCGGTTCGGCATCGTTACCCGCGGCAGCCCGCGCCAGTCGGATGTGATGATCGTCGCCGGAACCCTGGTCAACAAGATGGCGCCGGCACTGCGCAAGGTCTATGACCAGATGGCCGAGCCGCGCTGGGTAATCTCGATGGGTTCCTGCGCCAATGGCGGCGGTTACTACCACTATTCGTACTCGGTAGTCCGCGGTTGCGACCGGATTGTGCCCGTGGATATTTATGTTCCCGGCTGCCCTCCGACAGCGGAGGCGCTTCTCTACGGAATCCTGCAACTTCAGAAAAAAATTCGACGCACCGGCACCATCGCGCGGTGACGGCGAGCGGCGGCGGCGAGATCGGCAAATCCGATGAACAGCGCGTTGAAGGAGCTGAGCGACCACATCGCCGCCGGGATGGGCGACCATGTTCTCGGCTCCGAGATCCGACACGGCGAGCTTATGTTGCAGGTCAGGCGCGGCTCCATCGTGCGGGTGATGAAGTTCCTGCGCGACGACGCGAACTGCCAGTTCAACATGCTGGTGGATCTGTGCGGTGTCGACTGGCCTGAGCGGGCGGAGCGGCTGGAGGTCGTCTACAACCTGCTCTCGCTGAAGCAGAACCAGCGCATTCGGATCAAGGTATCGACCGACGAGGATACGCCCGTGCCGTCGGTGACATCGGTCTTCAGCGCGGCCGGCTGGTTTGAGCGGGAGGCTTGGGACCTCTACGGGATTCTGTTTTCCGACCACCCGGATCTGCGGCGCATTCTTACCGACTACGGCTTTCAGGGGCATCCCTTGCGCAAGGATTTCCCGCTCACTGGTTATGTCGAGGTCCGTTACGATGAGGAGCAGAAACGGGTCGTGTACGAGCCCGTGAAACTGATCCAGGAATTCCGCAGCTTCGACTTCCTCTCCCCGTGGGAGGGTATGTCCACACTGCCGGGCGATGAGAAGGCTAAACGAAACGAGGACTGATGGCCGAGACGACGATCAAGCCGATGACCATCAATTTCGGGCCGCAGCATCCGGCGGCTCATGGCGTGCTGCGCATGGTCATGGAGATGGACGGCGAGATTATCGAGCGGATTGATCCGCATATCGGCCTCTTGCATCGCGGCACCGAGAAATTGATCGAGTACAAGACCTATCTTCAGGCGATCCCTTATTTCGATCGGCTTGACTATGTCTCGCCGATGAACCAGGAGCATGCCTTCGTTCTCGCGGTAGAGAAACTGATCGGGCTGGAGGTGCCGGAGCGTGCGCAATATATCCGCGTGCTATTCTCCGAGATCACCCGGATCCTCAATCATCTCCTGAACGTGCCTGCCTACGCCATGGATGTGGGTGCGATGACCCCTTTTCTGTGGTGTTTCGAGCAGCGCGAGCTACTGATGGAGTTCTACGAGCGCGTCTCCGGCGCGCGTCTCCATGCGGTCTATTTCCGTGTCGGCGGCGTGCACCAGGATATGCCCGCCGGCCTTGACGAGAGCATCCTTGCCTGGGCGGACAAGTTCCCGGGGGTTCTCGACGACATCGAGGGTCTGCTGACTGAAAACCGGATATTCAAGCAGCGCACCGTCGATATCGGCGTGGTCTCGACCAAGGATGCGATCGATTGGGGCTTCACCGGCCCGATGCTGCGCGCCTCGGGAGTTCCATGGGATCTGCGCAAGGCGCAACCTTACGATGTCTACGAGCGAATGGAGTTCGATGTTCCCGTCGGAAAGAACGGCGATTGCTATGATCGCTATCTCGTGCGCATGGAGGAGATGCGGCAGTCGTTGCGGATAATTCGCCAGTGTCTGGCCGAGATACCCTCGGGGCCGATCATCGTGGATGACCAGAAATACGCTCCCCCCTCGCGTGGCGAGATGAAGCGCTCCATGGAGGCGCTGATCCACCATTTCAAGCTCTACACCGAGGGCTATCACGTGCCGGCTGGAGAAACCTACACTGCGGTCGAGGCGCCCAAGGGGGAGTTCGGCGTCTATTTGATCGCGGACGGCACCAACCGGCCGCATCGCTGCAAGATCCGGGCGCCCGGCTTCGCCCACCTGCAGGCGATGGACTATGTCTGCAAGGGGCATATGCTCGCCGATTCGGTGGCCGTGCTCGGGTCCATGGACATCGTATTCGGCGAGATCGACCGATGAGCGGCCCCACAATCTCCACCGGCCAGCCGTTCGTCTTCACGCCGGAGAACCGTGCACGCGCCGAGCACATCCTTGCCCGCTATCCGCACGGACGGCAGCACAGCGCCGTGATCCCGTTGCTGGATCTGGCACAGCGCCAGAACGGCGGATGGCTCAGTCATGAGGCGATCGAATTTGTGGCGCGGATGATTGCGATGGCCCCGATGCGCGCGCTCGAAGTCGCGACCTTTTACACCATGTTCAATCTAAAGCCGGTCGGGCGGAACCTGATACAGGTCTGCCGCACGACGCCATGCTGGCTGAGGGGCTCGGACCACCTGACGCGAACTTGCATGAGCAAGCTTGGCATCGGGCTCAAGGAAAGCACGCCCGAGGGGCTTTTCACCCTCGTGGAGGTCGAATGCCTCGGCGCCTGTGTCAACGCCCCGGTGGTTCAAGTCAACGACGATCTCTATGAGGATCTCGATCCAGCGCGGATGGAGCGGCTGTTGGAGGCGTTGGCGCGTGACGAAAAACCGCCGCACGGTTCGCAATCCGGGCGTCAGAACTCGGCGCCGGAGGGTGCCTGGACCAGCCTGACCTCGACCGTCTCATCAGGGGACTAGATGCTGAAGGACCAGGATCGCATCTTCACGAATCTCTACGGGCAGGCCGACTGGCGCCTTAGCGGCGCCCGCAGCCGCGGTACGTGGGACGATACCAAGGCGCTGCTCCTGCGCGGGCGGGATGCAATCATAGAAGAGGTCAAGAAGTCGGATCTGCGCGGTCGGGGCGGGGCGGGGTTTCCTACCGGTCTCAAATGGTCCTTCATGCCCAAGCAGGCGGATGGGCGACCGGCCTATCTCGTCGTCAACGCCGATGAGTCCGAACCGGGGACATGCAAGGACCGGGACATCCTGCGTTTTGACCCGCACTTGCTTCTTGAAGGTTGCCTCGTCTCCGGGTTCGCGATGGGCGCAAATACCTGCTACATCTACGTTCGCGGCGAATTCTACAACGAGGCCTCCAACCTTCAGGCGGCCATTGACGAAGCCTATGCCGCAGGGCTTATCGGAAAGAACGCCTGCGGTTCGGGCTGGGATTTCGACATCTATCTGCATCGCGGCGCTGGCGCCTATATCTGCGGCGAGGAGACGGCGCTGCTGGAAAGCCTCGAGGGCAAGAAGGGCATGCCCCGCCTCAAGCCGCCTTTTCCGGCGGCAGTCGGCCTCTATGGCTGCCCTACCACGGTCAACAATGTCGAAACCATCGCCGTCGTGCCGACCATCCTGCGGCGCGGCGTCGACTGGTGGCTCGGGCTCGGCCGTCCGAAGAATACCGGCACCAAAATCTTCTGCATCTCCGGTCACGTGAACAAGCCGTGCAACGTCGAAGAGGAGATGGGGATTCCGTTGCGCGAGCTGATCGACCGGCATGCTGGCGGCGTGCGCGGCGGGTGGGACAAACTTCTGGCGGTCATCCCTGGCGGTTCGTCCGTCCCCTGCATTCCGAAGCCGATCTGCGATGACGTGCTGATGGATTTCGACTCCCTAAGGGATGTGAAGTCCGGCCTCGGTACTGCGGCGGTCATTGTCATGGACCAGTCCACCGACATCATTGCGGCAATCGCACGCCTGTCGCATTTCTATATGCATGAGAGCTGCGGACAGTGCACTCCCTGCCGGGAGGGGACCGGCTGGATGTGGCGCATGATGGAACGGCTGGTGAGAGGCCAGGCGGTGCCGGAGGAGATCGACGTACTGCTGGAGGTTGCGGGGGAGGTCGAGGGCCACACGATCTGCGCGCTTGGCGACGCAGCCGCATGGCCAGTACAAGGGCTTATCCGTCATTTCCGTCCAGAGCTTGAACGTCGCATCGCCGAGAGCCGTACCGCGCGTCAGGCCGCCGAATAGGGATCTTCAGCCTATGCCGAAAGTCACCATCGATGGCCGCGAGATCGAGGTTCCGGCCGGCATCACCGTGATCCAGGCATGCGAGATCGCCGGGATCGAGATCCCGCGCTTTTGCTACCATGAGCGGCTTTCCGTCGCCGGCAATTGCCGTATGTGCCTGGTCCAGATGGAGGTGCCGAAATCGCCGAAGCCGATCGCCTCCTGCGCGATGCCGGTCGCCGACAAGATGGTAATACGCACCGACACCGATATGGTGCACAAGGCGCGGCGCGGCGTGATGGAGTTCCTGCTGATAAACCACCCGCTCGATTGCCCGATCTGCGACCAGGGTGGGGAGTGCGATCTGCAGGATCAGGCGATGGCCTACGGCTTCGACCGCAGCCGCTTCCGCGAGAACAAGCGGGCTGTGCCGGAGAAATATCTGGGCCCATTGGTCAAGACCTATATGACGCGCTGCATTCATTGCACGCGCTGCGTCCGTTTCGCAACCGAGGTAGCCGGGGTAGAGGAACTGGGCGCGGTGCATCGCGGCGAGCATATGGAGATCACCAGCTATGTCGAAAGAGCGCTCACCTCGGAGCTCAGCGGCAACATCATCGACCTATGCCCGGTGGGTGCATTGACCTCCAAGCCTTATGCCTTCATTGCACGCCCGTGGGAGCTGACCAAGACCGAGTCCATCGATGTTCACGACGCGGTCGGCGCGAACGTCCGCATCGATGCGCGCGGCCGCGAGGTCGTGCGCGTTCTGCCCCGCACCAACGAGGATGTGAACGAGGAGTGGCTCGCCGACAAAGGCCGTTTTGCATATGACGGGCTGAAACGGCAGCGGCTCGACCGCTGCTTCATTCGCGTAGAGGGGCGATTGCGGCCCGCCACCTGGACAGAGGCTTTCGAGACCATCGCCGTGCGCCTGTCCGGAGTTCCCGGCGCGCGTATGGCCGCGATCGCCGGCGATCTGGCTGATGTCGAGGGGATGTACGCGCTCAAGGGCATGATGGCCGCTCTCGGTTCGCCGCATTTGGACTGCCGCCAGGATGGCGCGGCGCTCGATCCCCGGGTGCGGGGCTCCTATGTGTTCAATTCCACGATCGCCGGAATCGAGAAGGCGGATGCCTGCCTCCTGATCGGAACCAATCCGCGCTGGGAAGCTCCGTTGATTAATGCGCGCCTGCGCAAACGCTGGCTGACCGGCGGCTTGCGGGTCGGCTCGATCGGGCCGGAGCTCGATCTGACCTATCCGGTGGAGCGGCTTGGCGCCGACCCGCAGACGCTGAGCAAGGTCGCGGCCGGTGCGCATTCTTTCGCCTCCCTCCTCGGCGAAGCCAAGCGGCCGATGCTAATTCTGGGGCAGGGGGCGCTGGCGAGACCGGACGGATGGTCGATATTGAAGCTGGCGCATGATATCGCCCAGCGCTGCGGCCTCGTTAAGCCCGAGGAAGGCTGGAACGGCTTCAACGTCCTGCATATGGCCGCCGCCAGGGTGGGAGGCCTCGATCTCGGCTTCGTGCCGGCGGCTGGCGGTTTCGATACGGCCGGCATTCTCGCCGGGGCCGAACGAGACGAGATTGAACTCGTCTTCCTGCTTGGTGCAGACGAACTACCGATGGAGCGGCTTGGCAAGGCCTTTGTCGTCTATCAGGGACATCACGGCGATGCCGGCGCCCATCGTGCCGATGTGATACTGCCCGGTGCGGCCTACACCGAGAAGAACGGCACCTATGTCAACACCGAGGGCCGTGTCCAGCAGGCTGTGGCGGCCATGTTTCCTCTAGGCGAGGCGCGGGAGGATTGGAAGATCCTGCGCGCCCTATCGGAGCGGCTCGGCCATCGGCTTGCCTACGACAGCCTGCGGGCCTTGCGTCGTTCACTCTATGATGAGATTCCGCATATGGCACGGATCGGCCAAATCGAGCCGACGCCGATGGGCAAGTTCGGCCATGACGGAAAGCTCGACCCGACGCCATTCCGTTCGCCGATCCAGAACTACTACATGACCGATCCGATCTCGCGCGCCTCCGAGACCATGGCGAAATGCACGGAGGTTTATGTGCTCGGTGACGAGCGGAGGACCGGCACGCATGGCTGAGTTCTGGACCAGCTACGGCCTGCCGACAGCTCTTACCATCGCCTATATCGTTGGAATCGTGATCGTGCTGCTTGGCGCCGTCGCCTATCTTACGCTCGCCGAGCGCAAGGTGATCGCTGCCATGCAGCTTCGCAAGGGTCCGAACGTCGTGGGGCCGTTCGGGCTTCTGCAACCGATCGCCGATGGGTTGAAGCTCCTGATGAAGGAGACGGTCATCCCAAGCGGGGCCAACCGCGTCGTATTTCTTTTTGCGCCCATGCTGACCTTTCTTCTGGCGATGGTCGCCTGGGCGGTAATTCCGTTCGATGCCGGTGTGGTCTTGGCCGATATCAATGTCGGCATCCTCTATCTGTTCGCGATCTCCTCGCTGGGTGTCTACGGCATCATCATGGCCGGCTGGGCGAGCAACTCGAAATATCCGTTTCTCGGAGCCTTGCGTTCGGCGGCGCAGATGGTTTCCTACGAGGTCTCGATCGGCTTCGTGATGATTTCGGTGTTGCTGCTGGTCGGTTCTCTGAACCTCAGCGACATCGTGCTCGCCCAATCGGGTGGGTTCTGGCAGTGGCATTGGCTGCCGCTGTTGCCGATGGCGGTAATCTTCTTCATCTCCGCGCTTGCTGAGACGAACCGCGCGCCGTTCGACCTTCCCGAGGCGGAGGCCGAGCTTGTGGCGGGATACTTCGCGGAATATTCCGCGATGACCTTCGGACTCTTCTTCCTTGGCGAGTACGCCAACATCATCCTGATGAGCACCACGACCACGATCCTGTTCCTGGGTGGATGGCTGCCGCCCTTCGAGTTCGCACCCTTCACGTGGATTCCGGGTCCCCTCTGGCTGTTCGCCAAGGTTGGGCTGGTGGTGTTCTGCTTTCTGTGGGTTCGGGCGACCTTCCCGCGCTATCGTTACGACCAGCTCATGCGGCTGGGCTGGAAGGTGTTTCTTCCCTTCTCCCTGTTCTGGTTGGTTCTGACCGCAGGGGTTCTGATCGCCTTCGGATGGGCGCCGGTGCCGGTCGGGTTATCGCAATGATGGAGCCATGAGGAGCCGCGATGGCATTGCTCGATCATAGCCGCAGCCTGCTCCTGACCGAGCTTCTCTCGGGCTTGGCGTTGACCTTCCGCTACATGTTCCGGCCGAAGGTGACGCTGAACTATCCCCATGAGAAAGGACCGCTGTCACCGCGCTTCCGCGGCGAGCATGTGTTGCGACGCTATCCCAACGGAGAGGAACGCTGTATCGCTTGCAAGCTCTGCGAGGCGATCTGCCCGGCCCTCGCCATAACCATCGAGGCCGAGCCGCGTGAGGATGGAAGCCGTCGGACGACGCGCTACGACATCGACATGACCAAATGCATCTATTGCGGTTTTTGTCAGGAAGCCTGCCCGGTCGATGCGATTGTCGAAGGTCCGAATTTCGAGTTTTCGACCGAGACGCGCGAGGAGTTGCTCTACGACAAGCGTAAGCTCCTCGAAAATGGCGACCGGTGGGAGGCGCAGATTGCCGCCAACCTGGCGCTTGATGCCCCCTATCGCTGAAGGAACAGGAATGTTCGTGCACGCGCTTTCCTTCTACCTCTTCGCGGCGGTCGCGGTCGCGTCGGGAGTGATGGTGATCTCGGCGCGCAATCCGGTGCACTCAGTGCTGTTCCTGATCCTCGCCTTCTTCAATGCGGCGGGTCTGTTCATTCTCATGGGCGCCGAGTTCCTCGCCATGATCCTGGTCGTGGTCTATGTCGGTGCTGTTGCCGTGCTATTCCTTTTCGTTGTGATGATGCTCGACATCAACTTCGTCGAGCTTCGACAGGGCTTTCTGCAATATCTCCCGTTCGGCGCGCTCGTGGCGTTGATTCTGCTGGCGGAATTGGCGCTTGTGTTGGGCACCTGGTTTGCCGCTCCGGAGGCTCCGCAAGTTGCCCGCGTGCCGACGCCTCCCGCCGATCAGGTTACCAATACCCATGCAATCGGAGCCGTCATCTATACCGACTATGTCTATCTGTTTCAGGCAGCGGGGCTGGTTCTCCTGGTCTCGATGGTCGGCGCGATCGTGCTCACGTTGCGTCAGCGCGAGGGCGTGCGCCGGCAGTCGATTCCACGGCAACTTGCGCGCCGGCGCGAGGAAGCGGTTGAGCTGAAGAAGGTTCCGACAAGGAGCGGGGTCTAGTCGCGCCATGGAGATCGGGCTCTACCACTATCTCACCGTCGCGGCGATCCTGTTCACCCTCGGGATCTTTGGAATCTTCGTCAACCGCAAGAACGTGATCATCATCCTGATGTCGGTGGAGTTGATGCTCCTTGCGGTCAACATCAACCTGGTGGCCTTCTCGACTCAGCTGCTCGGGGATCTGGTGGGGCAGATCTTCGCCATGTTCGTGCTGACCGTTGCCGCGGCGGAAGCGGCGATCGGGCTGGCCATCCTGGTAGTCTATTTCCGGAACCGCGGATCGATCGCGGTCGAGGACATCAATCTTATGAAGGGGTAGGGGGCAGCAGGGGAACCCATGGAAGTTGCGGCCGTCATTCTGCCGCTGATCGGCGCGGTAATCGCCGGGCTGTTCGGGAAGTTCATAGGCGACAGGGGAGCAGAGCTCGTCACCTGTTCCTTGATGCTGCTTGCTACCGCCTTGTCGGTGCCGGTCTTCATCGAGGTTGCATTGGCGGGCGGCCAGCGTCATGCAGAGTTGTTCTCCTTTATCGTATCTGGTTCGCTCGAGGCCGCTTGGGCGGTGAAGATCGACACGCTCTCGGCGGTGATGCTGCTTGTGGTCAACGGCGTCTCGGCGATGGTGCACGTCTATTCGATCGGTTACATGCACCATGACCGATCGATCCCGCGCTTCTTCTCCTTCTTGAGCCTGTTCACTTTCTTCATGCTGATGTTGGTCTCGGCCGACAACTTCGTGCAGATGTTCTTTGGCTGGGAAGGCGTCGGGCTTGCTTCCTATCTCCTGATCGGATTCTGGTACGACCGCGCCTCGGCGAATGCCGCGGCGATCAAGGCCTTTATCGTCAACCGCATCGGGGATTTCGGCTTCGCCCTCGGCATCATGGGCGTTTTCGCGTTGTTCGATACCGTCAGCTTCGAGATCGTTTTCGCCGCCGTTCCAGAGAAAAGCGGCACCCTCTTGGAGTTTCTAGGTCTTGAGCTTGATGCGCTGACCGTCCTCTGCATCCTTCTGTTTATCGGCGCCATGGGCAAGTCGGCGCAGTTATTGCTCCACACTTGGCTGCCCGATGCGATGGAGGGGCCGACCCCTGTCTCGGCGTTGATCCATGCCGCGACCATGGTGACCGCCGGGATCTTCATGGTCTGCAGGCTCTCGCCGATGTTCGAGTATGCGCCCGACGCGCTGATGCTGGTCACGGTGGTCGGCGCTTCGACCGCGTTCTTTGCGGCAACCGTGGGGCTCGTGCAGAACGACATCAAGCGCGTCATCGCCTATTCGACCTGCAGTCAGCTCGGCTACATGTTTTTCGCCGCCGGCGTATCGGCCTATGGCGCGGCGATGTTCCATCTCATGACCCATGCCTTCTTCAAGGCGCTGCTCTTCCTCGGCGCGGGCTCGGTCATCCATGCCATGTCGGACGAGCAGGATATGCGCCGGATGGGGGGCCTCTGGCGGCTCATTCCCTGGACCTACGGCCTGATGTGGGTCGGCAGCCTGGCGCTGGCCGGCATTTGGCCCTTTGCCGGTTTCTACTCCAAGGACGTGATCCTGGAGGCGGCCTGGGGCGCCCATTCGGGTGTCGGCTCCTATGCCTTCATCCTCGGCGTGGCGTCGGCGTTCATGACCGCCTTTTATTCCTGGCGGCTCTTGTTCATGACCTTCCATGGCAAGTCGCGGGCCGACCATCACACGTTCGAGCATGCTCACGAATCACCCTGGGTGATGCTGGCGCCGCTCGTGGTGCTGGCCGCCGGCGCGGTGGTGGCGGGGTGGATTGCCTATGACTGGTTCGTCGGCGAGGGGCGCGAGGCGTTCTGGCGCGAATCGCTCTTGGTCTTGGCCGCACATGATTCGCTTGAAGCGGCTCACCATGCTCCGGTTTGGGTGAAAGTCTTGCCACTGGTGATGGGCGTGGGGGGCATCGCACTGGCCTACCTGATGTATATCGCGGTTCCGACGCTGCCGACGAGGTTCGCGACCGCGCTGCGACCCCTCTACTTGTTCCTTTTGAACAAATGGTACTTCGACGAGCTCTACGAATTCCTGTTCGTCCGTCCGGCGCTACGGCTAGGGCGGTTACTCTGGCTCGGGGGCGATGCGGGCGTTATTGACCGCTTCGGGCCGGACGGCATCGCCGCCGCCAGCATTCGCCTCGCGCGCCGAGCCAGCGCGCTCCAGACCGGCTATGTCTACCATTATGCCTTCGCCATGCTGATCGGAGTGGTGGTTCTCATCACCTGGTATCTGTTCTTGCAGGCACGGTGAGGGAACGCACGATATGGTCAACTTTCCAATCCTCACCACGATCACCTTCGTGCCGCTGGCCGGGGCGTTGATCATCTTCTTTATCAATGGAGAGTCCGCTCAGGTCGCGCGAAATGCCCGCTGGGTAGCGCTGTGGACCTCGCTCTTCGCCTTCGCGTTCTCGCTCTATGTCTGGTTTGCCTTCGATCGCGGCTCCCACAGATTCCAGTTCGTGGAGCGCGCCGAATGGATGCAGGATTTCGGCATTATCTATCAGATGGGCGTGGACGGAATCTCACTGCCCTTTGTTCTCCTGTCGACGTTGCTGACGCTCGTTTGCGTCCTCGCCAGTTGGGAGGCGATCCAAGCTCGGGTGAAGGAGTACATGATCTCCTTTTTGGTGCTGGAGACCATGATGGTCGGCACCTTCTGCGCCCTCGACTTCGTCGCCTTCTATGTTTTCTTCGAGGGCGTGCTGATCCCAATGTTCCTGATTATCGGCATCTGGGGGGGCCCGCGCCGAGTCTACTCGGCCTTCAAATTCTTCCTTTTCACGTTGACCGGGTCGGTCCTGATGCTCGTCGCCATCCTGGCGATGTATGTCAACGCCGGCACCACCGACATCATCGTCCTTCTCGAACATCCGTTTCCGCCACAGCTCCAGATTTGGCTTTGGTTGGCATTCTTCGCCTCTTTCGCGGTCAAGCTGCCAATGTGGCCGGTCCACACCTGGCTTCCCGACGCCCATGTCGAGGCGCCAACGGCGGGCTCGGTGATCCTGGCCGGCGTGCTCCTGAAGATGGGCGGCTATGGCTTCCTGCGCTTCTCGCTGCCGATGCTGCCCTATGCAAGCGACCTGTTCACACCACTCGTCTTCACTCTGAGCGTGGTCGCGGTGATCTACACCTCGCTGGTGGCGCTCGCGCAGGAAGACATGAAGAAGCTGATCGCTTATTCCTCTGTGGCGCATATGGGGTTCGTAACCGCGGGTCTCTTCACCCTGACCGAGCAGGGCTTGTCGGGCGGCATGTTCCAGATGCTGAGCCATGGCATTGTCTCCGCCGCGCTGTTCCTGTGCGTGGGCGTTGTCTATGACCGGATGCACAGTCGGGAAATCGCCACCTATGGCGGTCTGGTTCACCGCATGCCGATCTACGCCGCGATATTCATGCTCTTCACCATGGCCTCGATCGGATTGCCGGGCACCAGCGGTTTCGTCGGCGAGTTTCTTGTCATGGTCGGAGCATTTCAGGTCTCGACATGGCTTGCCGCATTGATCACCACGGGGATCATTCTCGGCGCCGCCTACATGCTCTGGCTCTACCGTCGGGTAATATTTGGGCCGCTGGTAAAGGACGAGTTGAAGAATTTGCTCGATTTGAGCCCGCGTGAGATCGCTGTCTTTGCTCCCTTGGTTCTCCTTGTGCTGTGGATGGGGATCTATCCCAGCTCCTTCACCGAGGTATACGACGCCTCGGTCGCCAACCTGATCGAGAATTACCGGTTTGCAGTTCACGATGAGCCGGGCATCGGCCTGGCCGGAGCGCTCGGGAGATGATCGGCGCCGACGTAATGATTGCCTTGCCGGAGATCCTGATGGCTGTATCGGCCATGGTTCTGCTTCTCCTCGGCACGTTCATCGCTCGCGACAGCACCCGTCTGGTGACCTGGCTTTCGATCCTTGTTCTTGGTCTGGCCCTTGTGCTCATCGTGTCGGAGGCGCAGACCCGGACAACCGCTTTCGGAGCCTTGTTCGTCGCCGACCAGTTCGGCCAGTTCATGAAAGCTCTGGTCCTGCTGGGCTCGGGCCTCGCCATGGTGATGTCGCTTGGTTATGTCGAGCGCGAGCAGATGTCGCGCTACGAGTTCCCGGTGCTGCTTCTGTTCGCCACCCTCGGCATGATGCTGATGATCTCGGCGAATGACCTGATCGCGCTTTATCTCGGGCTGGAGATGCAGAGCCTGGCGCTATATGTCGTCGCGGCCTTCCGCCGCGAGACGGTGCGCTCGACAGAAGCAGGCCTCAAATACTTCGTTCTGGGCGCACTTTCCTCCGGGATGCTGCTTTATGGTGCCTCGCTCGTCTACGGCTTTGCCGGAACCACGCAGTTCGACGAGCTCGCCTCTGTCCTGAGCGGTGATACGGTGTCGGCGGGTGCGGTGATCGGTCTCGTATTCGTCGCCGCCGGGCTCGCCTTCAAGATCTCGGCCGTGCCGTTCCATATGTGGACGCCCGATGTCTATGAGGGAGCGCCGACGCCGGTTACCGCCTTCTTTGCCGCCGCGCCGAAAATCGCCGCGATGGCGCTGTTCGCGCGCGTGCTGCTCGGCCCCTTCGGCGGACTTGCCGGCGAATGGAAGCAGATCGTGATCGTCATCTCGGTCGGCTCGATGCTTCTCGGCGCCTTCGCCGCCATAAACCAGACCAATATCAAGCGGCTGATGGCTTACAGCTCGATCGGCAATGTCGGCTACGCGCTGGTCGGCTTGGCGGCCGGGACCGAGCAAGGCCTGCGCGGCGTGCTTATCTATATGGCGATCTACCTGTTCATGACCCTCGGCACCTTTGCCTGCATCCTGGCAATGCGTCAGAAGGGGCGCATGGTCGAGCAGATCGCGGATCTGGCGGGGCTGTCGCGTACCAATCCGGCGCTGGCGCTTGCTCTGGCCCTGTTCATGTTCTCGTTGGCCGGCATCCCGCCGCTTGCCGGGTTCTTCGCAAAGTACTTTGTGTTCCTCGCCGCGGTCGAGGCCGAGCTCTATACGCTTGCGGTGATCGGCGTGCTGGCGAGCGTGGTCAGCGCCTTTTATTATTGGCGGATCGTGCGGGTCATGTATTTCGAGGATGCGATCGAAGGGCTGGACCGGCCGCTCGAACCGGGTCTTGCGGTGGTGCTGGCGATTTCGACGGCGGTGATCACCTTGTTCGTTTTCGCGCCAGGAATAATCCTCGGAGGCGCAAGGCTCGCTGCACAATCCCTGTTCGAAGTATGAGCGCTCCAAGGCTGCCCACGGGCTGGCACCTCGAGGCGCGGGTCACGGTGGGCAGCACCAACGAGGAAGCAAAACGGCTAGCGCTGGCCGGCGCTCCGCAATTCACCCTTGTGTGGGCGTTGGAGCAGACCAAAGGGCGTGGTCGGCGTGGTCGGTCCTGGTCATCCCCACGTGGAAATCTATACTTGTCGGTGGTATTGCGACCTGTTATTTCGCCCGCTGAGGCCGCGCAAATCGGGTTCGTCGCCGCCGTGGCCTTGGCCGAGACCGTGCACCCGCTGATGCCCCCGGGCGTGGAGGTAGCCCTGAAATGGCCTAATGACGTGTTGGTGGGGCGCCGCAAGGTCTCGGGCATCCTGCCCGAGGCGATCGTGGCAAATGAAGGCGGTACGGTCGAAGTCTTGATACTCGGCATCGGCGTGAACGTGACCAGCCATCCTGTGGGCACCACCTGGCCGGCGACCGATCTCGCACGGGCAGGTGTGAGTGTCACCCTGGAAACGTTGCTGGAACGGCTCGCGGACAACCTTGATCGATGGGTCCGGCTCTGGGGTCGTGAAGGCTTCGCTCCCGTGCGCCGGCGTTGGATGGAGTTTGCCTTGGCTCCGGGTCAGCCGGTGGAGCTGCGACTGGACGGCCGGGTCCTGACCGGCCGTTTTCTCGAGATCGATGCCAAGGGCGCGCTGGTTCTCGACTCGGCCGATGGTTCCGCCCCGCAGCGGATTCATGCGGGAGAGGTGTTCTTTCCGGGCCTGTAGAGGGCTTTTCTTATGCTTCTCGTCATCAACTGCGGCAATACAAATGTGGCCTTCGCCGTCTATGACGGCCCCAAGCAGCGCGGCGTCTGGCGAGCGGCGACCGAGCCGCGCCGAACTGCCGACGAATATCTGGTCTGGCTCAAGGAGCTGATGGCGCTGGACGGGATTCGGCCCAAGGACGTCGAGGGCGCAATCATCTCTATCGTCGTGCCGGATGCGCTGTTCGCGCTGAAGACCCTTTGTCGCCGCTATTTCGCCTGCGAACCCATGGTAGTGGGCGAGGACGGCTGCGATCTGGGAATCGAAGCGAAGGTCGACCATCCGGCAGAGGTGGGCGCGGACCGTTTGGTCAATTCGGTGGCGGCGCATTCGCGCTATCGTGGGCCCCTGATCGTGGTGGATTTCGGCACCGCCACTACCTTCGACGTGGTGGACGAGGGCGGCAACTACTGCGGTGGCGTGATCGCGCCCGGGATTCAGCTTTCCCTGCAGGCGCTATATCTCGGCACCGCCAAGCTGCCGAAGGTTGCGATCAAGCGCCCCCTAAAGGTGATCGGAACCAACACGACCGCTTGCATGCAGTCCGGCGTCTTCTGGGGCTATGTCGGTTTGATCGAGGGGACCATCAAACGTATTCAGGCTGAGTTCGGCAAGCCGATGAAGGTGGTCGCAACCGGCGGTTTGGCCCCGCTCTTCAATGATGCGGTCGACGCCATCGAACAGGCCGAGCCGGATCTTACTCTGCGCGGCCTAGGTGAAATCTATGCGCGCAATCGCGGGACCAATCACGTGCCCGGACCCTGATGGCTAAGAACGGCCGACCCGATTCCGACGAGCTGCTTTTCCTCGCCTTGGGCGGAGCCGGAGAGATCGGCATGAATCTCAATTTGTACGGCCATGCCGGCAAGTGGCTGATGGTCGATCTCGGAATCGCCTTTGGAGACGAGGCTACGCCCGGCATCGATGTCATCATGCCCGATCCGCGCTTCATCGAGGAACGCAAGGGCGATCTGGTCGGGCTCGTGCTGACCCATGCACATGAGGACCATTTGGGGGCAGTGCCCTATCTGTGGGAGCGGCTTGCCTGTCCGATCTGGGCCACTCCCTTCACCGCGGCCGTGCTGCGTCGCAAGTTGCAGGATATCGGGATCGGCGCCCGCGTACCGATCATAGAGGTCTCGATGTCCGGCCGCTTTCAGGCGGGACCGTTCGAAATCGAGCTGGTGACGCTGACCCATTCGATCCCAGAGCCGAACGCGATTGTGATCCGCACAGCAGCGGGAACCGTCTTGCATTCAGGCGACTGGAAGTTTGATCCCGAGCCGTTGGTTGGCCCGAGCTCGGATATCGAGGCCCTCCGTCGCCTGGGCGAGGAGGGCGTACTCGCGCTTGTCTGCGATTCGACCAATGCGCTCGTTGCCGGTCATTCCGGCTCCGAGGCGATGGTCCGCGCGGAGCTGATCCGTCTGTTCGGTCGCTTCAACAATCGGATCGCGGTCGCCTGTTTTGCCAGCAATGTGGCAAGGGTGGAGAGCGTCGTCCATGCGGCGCTCGCACATGACCGGCATGTGGCCCTGGTCGGCAGATCGATGCGTCGGATCGTCGAATCAGCGCAAGAGACCGGTTATCTGACCGGACTGCCGCCCTTTGTCTCGGAGCATGATGCGGGATATCTCCCGCGCGAGAAGGTGGCTCTTCTCTGTACAGGCAGCCAGGGCGAGCCGCGGTCCGCCCTCGCCCGGATCGCCCGCAACGAGCATCCGCAAGTCACGCTCGAGCCCGGAGATGCGGTGATCTTCTCCTCACGCGTTATTCCCGGCAACGAAAAAGCCATTGGCGCGGTGCAGAATAACCTTGCCAGGCTGGAAGTGGAGATCGTGACGGCGGAGGAAGAGGCGGTGCATGTCTCCGGCCATCCCGCGCGCGAAGAGCTGGCGCGCATGTATCAACTCGTGCGGCCGAGAATCGCCGTGCCGGTGCATGGCGAGCGCCGGCATCTCGAATCTCATGCGCGGCTGGCTCAGGAGTGCCAGGTGTCGCAGGCACTCGCCGCCGAGAACGGACGCGTGATCCGGCTTGCTCCTGGCCCTGTGGAAGTGGTGGGAATAGTCGAGTTCGGACGGCTGGGCCTCGACGGCTCCGCGCTGGTGCCGCTGGAGGGGACGCTCATCAAGCAGCGCCATCGCATCAGCGCCAGCGGCAGCGCGGTGGCGACGCTGGTGCTGGGGCGAGACGGGCGCCTTTTGGCCGATCCGCAGATCACTTTGCATGGGCTTGTGGATCCGCAGCAGGACGGAGCCGCTCTCGACAGCGCCGCGGCGGCGGTGCGCTCGGCGATCGAGGCGTTGCGCCCCGGCCAACGGATCGACGACGAAACGGTCAAGGAGGCGGCACGCCTGGCGGTACGGCGTCATATTCACGCGGAGCGCGGCAAGAAGCCGCTCACGGACGTTCATCTGGTGAGGGTTTCGTAAGAGAACGCGTCTGGACCCTGGTGGGAAGGGGTAAGATAAGCAGGAGAGAAGGGAGCGCAATGATCGGACGGCTTAACCATGTCGCGATCGCGGTTTCCGATCTGGCTTCGGCGACGCGGCTATATCGCGAGACGCTGGGCGCGGAAGTCTCTGAGCCTGTCGACATGCCCGAACACGGTGTCACTACGGTATTTGTGGCGCTGCCGAACACCAAGATCGAGCTTCTGCATCCGCTGGGCGCAGATTCGCCGATCGCAGGGTTCCTGGCACGCAACCCATCCGGGGGAATCCACCATCTCTGCTTCGAGGTCGAGGATATTCTGGCGGCCCGCGACCGGTTGAAAGCACGCGGCGCGCGCGTATTGGGCGATGGCGAGCCGCGTATCGGAGCGCATGGAAAGCCTGTCTTGTTCCTTCACCCGAAGGATTTTTGCGGAACGCTCCTCGAGATAGAGCAGGCGTGACAGGTCGGTGCAGCGTGGCTAGGCTCCGAGCGTTTGGTGCGGAGGCTCCATGACGGTCTTTTCCGGCGTTCTGGTGTATGCGGTGATCTGGTGGCTGGTGCTGTTCACCGTGTTGCCCTGGGGTATCCGTCGGTCGGAGCAACCGGAGCCGGGCCATGCCGTAGAGGCGCCGGCCAATCCACGCATCTTTCTGAGATTCGCCATCACCACGGTGATCGCAACGGTGCTGTTCGGCATCGCCTGGTGGTTGATCGATTCCGATCTTGTCAGCTTCCGCGCGCCCTAGAGTAGACCGGCATGTCGGACTATTGTCGCATTGCCCCAGGGCACGAGTTTCACGGCCCCTATCATAGCGAGGAGTACGGCTACCCCACCGACGATGATCGGGTTCTATTCGAGCGGTTGGTCCTTGAGATAAATCAGGCAGGCCTCTCCTGGCTGTTGATGTTGAAGAAGAGGGCAGCGTTTCGTCATGCTTATCACGGGTTCGATATCGACAAGGTGGCGACCTACGACGAAGCGGATCGGGCTAGGCTGCTGGCTGACACTGGCATCATCCGCAACCGGCTGAAGGTGAGCGCCGCGATCGAGAATGCCCGACGCCTCCAGGCGATACGTGCAAGCCATGGCTCCTTCGCCGACTGGATCGCGGCGCATCATCCGCGGCCAAAGGAGGATTGGATCAAACTCTTTCGTAAGACCTTCACCTTCATGGGTGGTGAGGTCGTAGGCGAATTCCTGATGTCGATCGGCTATTTGCCGGGAGCCCATGCCGAGGATTGCCCCGTCCACCGCCGCATACTCGAACTGAGGCCGCCTTGGTTCGCCCTCCAGGTCGCAGGCGATCTTTCATCGAGGACATAAAAAAAGGGCTGCAATGACGCCGCCCTTTAAAATTTTGCCAGAAGCGGACTTAACCTACCCGTCTCCCTTCCTCCCCGAACTTGGACCGCGGCGTTGATCGCGCGTGTCAAGTAGGTGACACACTATGCGAAAACAGGGGCGGCGTCCACCCAGATTCGGGGTTGAGGGCAACGATGAAAACCTAGGTTTTTTCAACGGCTTATCCAAGCCACGCGAACTTGATTACAAACAGCGCTGCCAGGATTGCCAGGGCGGCGTTAAGGTCTCGAAAACGCCCGCTCAACAGCTTGATCGCCGCGTAGGCGATAAAGCCGAATGCGATGCCATGGGCGATTGAGTAGGTCAGCGGCATGGCGATTGCCGTAACCACCGCGGGAACGAACTCCGTCGCATCCTCCCAATCGATTTCAGCCAAGCCTCTCGTCATCAAGCAGGCGACGTAGAGCAGGGCCGGCGCTGTTGCGTAGGCCGGGATCGTATTGGCCAGCGGCGAGAGAAACAGCGCCGCTAGGAACAGGAGAGCGACCACCACAGCCGTCAGTCCTGTGCGCCCGCCGGCTTTGACGCCCGCCGCGCTCTCGATATAACTGGTGGTGGTCGATGTGCCGAGTGCCGCACCCACCATAGCCGCGGAGCTGTCGGAGATCAGGGCTCGCCCCAGGCGCGGAATGCGCCCATCGGGGCCGATCAGTCCCGCCCGATGGGCGACACCGATCAGGGTTCCTGTGTTGTCGAATAGATCAACGAACAGGAAAGTGAAGATTATGGCGATCAATCCGGCATCAAGGGCTGCGCTCAGGTCCATCGCAAAAAATGTCGGCGCGAGGCTCGGCGGCACCGAGAATATGCCCTTGAACTCCGAATGGCCGAGCAGGATACCGGCCACGGCGGTGGCGAGAATGGCGATTATGATGGCGCCGGGCACGCGCAGCCGATCGAGTGCGACCATGAGGAAGAAGCCAATTGCGGCCAAGATCGTGGTCGGAGCGTGCAAGCTGCCCAGCGTCACCAAGGTCGCCGGGTGATCGACCACGATTCCTGCCGCTTGCAAGGCGATGATGCCGAGGAAGAGACCGATCCCTGCGCTGATGGCCATTTTCAAGGATTTCGGGATGGCATTTATGATCCATTCCCGCACCGGCAGCACGGATAGAATGAGAAACAGCACGCCGGAGATGAACACGGCTCCGAGCGCCGCCTCCCAGCTGAAGCCAAGGCCTTTCACCACTCCAAAGGCGAAGTAGGCGTTGAGGCCCATGCCAGGCGCCAAAGCGATCGGATAGTTGGCGACCAGGCCCATCATCGCCGAACCGAACGCCGCCGCCAGACAGGTAGCGACGAACAAGGCTCCCGGGTCCATGCCGGTGACGGACAGGATCGAGGGATTTACGAAGATGATGTATGCCATCGTCAGAAAGGTCGTGATCCCGGCGAGGATCTCGATCCTGACGGAAGTGCCGTTCTCGTTCAGACGGAATTGCCGCTCCAGGAGCGCAACTGTCGAGCCGGCGGTGGATTGCCCTGCGGCATCGCTCCGCAAGGCGGTCTCGGATTTAGACATGCCCCCAAATCTCCTTCTGTGACGGCCTCACCCGTCAACCCCCATTTGGTCGGGCAGGCCGCCGGGTGAGCAGAGGCCGGTCCCATACGGACTGTCAAGGCGGATTGCAGCCGACCCGAGCAGGTCCGGCCAAGACGATCGCTTCACAGCTCGATCAGCCGATTTGCAACCTCATCCGGATTGCGCTCGGCCGGCGGGAATATGTTCGAAAGCAAGGTGGCGACGCTCTCGACGGCGCCGACCAGGGCCGCCGGCAACGGGCCGGACCGTGCCGACCGCACGAATCGATCAACGATTCGCTCCCAATCCGCCGGGTCAATCCGCTCCGCGATTCCAGGGCCGGCCAGGATTTCGATCCGCCGTTCGGCCCGGGCGATGAACAACAACACGCCCGCTCGCTCTCTTGGCGCGGCAAGCCCAAGCTCCAGAAACAGCGTTTGCGCAAGCCGTCGAGCCCGTGTTTCGCGCACCATCGGTGGCACCAACCTTACCGCTACCGCGTTGGGAAGCAGGGCCGCGCTGACTGCAAGGAAAAGCAGTCCTGGCACGCTCGCCAGCCATAGAGGCTCATCCAGCAGCCCGCTTGCGAGCAGGAACGGCGGAGCCATGATCGCGAGCAAGGCCGGAGCGAGCAACCGCAACTCGGCATAGCGATCCGCCGAGGAGGCGATGGCGACGGCGAACTCGGCTGCGGTCCGGCGCTCTGCCTCGGTGATCGCCACGAGAACTCTCTCGCGATCAAGCTGTGTGAGGCGCGCCATACGAATTCACCATCGTCCGGAGGCGCCGCCCCCTCCGGACCGTCCGCCGCCGCCGGAAAACCCGCCGCGTCCGACCCCGAAGCCGCCGCGGCCCGACCACCGGCCGGTGTCAAGCGGTGATTGCGACATGCCGGGTCCCCAGACCCGCCGCCGCATCCGCCTGCGGTTGGATAGGAAAGTCACAAGCAATATCCAGGTCAGGACCATCAAGAAGGGCGCCAGAGCCTCGATTCGATGTTGAGGCCGAGCGGGGCTGGAAATCGGCTTGTAGGTTCCCTCGATGACGGAGAGGATCGCGTCGACCCCGCTCGAAACGCCACCCGGCAGATCACCGGCTTGGAAGCGTGGCAGGATCCGGGAGCGAATGATGTCGGAGCTGAGCGCATCGGTCAGCGTCCCTTCCAACCCATAGCCGACTTCGATCCGCACCTCCCGCTCCGCCGGGGCGACGAGCAGCAGCACGCCGTTGTTTCGGTCCTTTTGCCCCAGACCCCAAGCGCGGAATAGATCCACGGCAAATCGCTCGATGTCGTAGCCCTGGAGCGAGGGAAGGGTGGCTACTATAACCTGATTGGAAGTGCGCATCTCATGTTGGGCGAGCTGCTCGGCAATGGCGGCCTCCTGGACGGGGCTCATGACATTGGCAAGGTCGACAACGCGTCCGGTGAGCGGTGGCAGCTTCGGCTGCGCGAGCGCCGGGAGCGCCGAGAGAGCCAGGGTGAACGCAAAAGCGAGACGTAGGAAACGCCCTTCACCCAGGCCCCCACCCCGATTCGCGATGCAAGGAGGTTCAAAACTCTCCCGCCCGGCCGCATCGCGAAAGGTTGGGGCGAGGATGGAAAGTCGCATCAAAAGCTTACCTTGGGCGCGGCTTCGGTGCCTGCGGCGATTGTGAAGGTTTCTTTGGGCTTGGCGTCCGGGTAGAGCAGGGCGGCCCACCAGCGCCCGGGGATCGTGCGCAGTTCCGTATTGTAGAGACGTACCGCCTCGATAAAGTCGCGCCGCGCGACGGCAATACGGTTCTCGGTTCCTTCGAGCTGTGATTGCAGGGCCAGGAAGTTCTGATTGGATTTGAGATCGGGATAAGCCTCCGCCACCGCGATAAGCCGTCCCAATGCGCCGGATAATGCCTCCTGGTTCTCCTGAAACTGTCGAAAGGCCTCTGGGTCTTCGATGATTCCTGGCGGAATCTGCATTTGGGCGACGCGCGAGCGCGCTTCGGTCACCGCTTCCAGAACCTCCCGCTCCTGTTGGGCATAGCCCTTGACGGTCTCGACCAGGTTGGGGACCAGATCGGCGCGGCGCTGGAACTGGTTCAGGACCTCGGCCCAGGCGGCGTTCACTCGCTCTTCCAGGCTGGGGATCGCATTGACGCCACAGGAGGTGAGCAACAACAGCGACAGCAAGAGGATGAGGCTGATCGGGCGAAGGCGGACGTGGCGGGCTTCGTCATTGGCCATGGGTTTTCTCTGCCTTGAACTGGCACCTGGGCGCGGGCAACCCTACGCGAGCCGAAGCCTGCCAGCAATCCGGGAGCTGGCATGGACAAGCTCACACGCTTTGCCTAGAGTTCGCCGCCTTCGCTGGAGGAGACACCAAAGGATGCGGCTGACCGCGTATTTTCTGCCGACTCTGCGAGAGACGCCTGCGGAGGCTCAGATTGCCTCCCATCGGCTGATGCTGCGCGCAGGCATGATCCGGCAGGCCAGCGCCGGCATCTATTCCTGGCTGCCGCTCGGCTTTCGGGTCTTGAAGCGAATCGAGCAGATCGTGCGCGAGGAGCAGGACGCCGCAGGCTGCCAGGAGATGCTGATGCCGACCATTCAGTCGGCAGATCTCTGGCGCGAGTCGGGCCGCTACGAGGATTACGGCAAGGAAATGCTGCGTGTTCGCGACCGGCACGAGCGGGAGATGCTCTACGGCCCCACCAACGAGGAGTTGATCACCGACATCTTCCGCAATGCGATCAAGAGCTATCGCGACCTGCCGACGCTGCTTTATCACATTCAATGGAAGTTTCGGGATGAGGTGCGTCCTCGCTTCGGGGTGATGCGTGGACGGGAGTTCCTGATGAAGGATGCCTATTCCTTCGACATCGACTTTCAAGGAGCCAAAGCCTCCTATAACAAGATGTTCGTATCCTATCTACGCACCTTCGCGCGCATGGGCCTGAAAGCGATTCCGATGCAGGCGGAAAGCGGCCCGATCGGCGGCAATCTCAGCCACGAATTCATCATCCTGGCGGAGACCGGAGAAAGCGCCGTGTTCTGTCACCGGAATTGGTTGAAGCGCGACGTGCTGACCGAATCGATGGATTTCGGAGGGGACCTCCAACCGGTCGTCGACTCCTGGACCGCGCTCTATGCGGCGACCGACGATAAGCACGATCCCGCCCGATGCCCAACCGACGAGCTCGTCACCACGCGCGGAATAGAGGTGGGACACATCTTTTATTTCGGATCCAAATACTCCAAGCCCTTGGGAGCGCTGGTTTCCAGTCCCGACGGCGAGCAAGTCCCCGTCGAGATGGGATCCTACGGGATCGGAGTCTCGCGGCTCGTTGGCGCAATCATTGAAGCCAGCCACGACGAGGCGGGGATCATCTGGCCGGAACCGGTTGCGCCGTTCCAGATCGGGTTGATCAATCTGAAGGTGGGCGACGCCGCCACAACTGCCGCTTGTGAGGATATCTACGGTCGCCTTCGGCAGGCCCGAAGCGGGGTGCTCTATGACGATCGCGATGAGCGGCCAGGGGCGAAATTCGCCGACATGGACTTGATCGGACTGCCCTGGCAGCTGATCGTCGGCCCGCGCAGCCTCGCACAGGGCAAGGTCGAGCTGAAGCGCCGCGCCACCGGCGAGCGCGAGGAAATCGGCGTCGATGCCGCGCTCGCTCGCATCCTGGCTTGAAAAATGATCTTCGGCGCCTTCGAGCGGATGGTCGCGATGCGTTACCTGCGCGCGCGCAGACAAGAAGGGTTCATTTCGGTCATCGCCGGCTTCTCTCTGCTCGGCATAGCCCTTGGTGTCGCTACGCTCATCATCGTGATGTCGGTGATGAACGGTTTCCGCCATGAGCTTTTGTCACGGATCCTCGGCCTCAACGGTCATATGGCGGTCTACGCGGAGCTTGGCCCTGTACTGGACTACGAAGCGCTCGCGGAGCGGCTTGCCGCCATTCCGGACGTGGTGCAGACAACTCCTACTGTTGAGGGGCAGGTCATGGCCACTGCGCATGGCGGGGCCACCGGAGCGCTGGTGCGCGGCGTGCGGCCTAAGGACCTGGAAGGGCGAATCGTCGTTTCCGGCAATATCGTCGCCGGCGCACTGGATCGTTTCGTGGGTGACGACGCAATCGTGGTCGGCAGCCGGCTTGCCCAGCGTTTCGGCCTTGGCATCGGGGACCAGCTGACACTCATTTCACCGCAAGGAAACCCCACCGCCTTCGGGACGGTGCCGCGCATCCGTGGCTACAGGATCGTCGGCGTTTTCGAGGTCGGCATGTATGAGTACGACTCGACCTTCATATTCATGCCGTTGGAGGCCGCGCAGAAATTCTTCCGGTTGCCGCAGGCCGTGACCAATGTCGAGATCATGGTGGCCGATCCCGATCGGGTGAGCGCGCTGGCCCGTGCGGTGCTCGAGGCCGCAGGGCCCGGCCACAGGCTGGTCGATTGGCAGCGCGCCAACTCGACCTTCTTCAATGCCATCCAGGTCGAGCGGAACGTGATGTTCCTGATCCTTACGCTCATCATCCTGGTGGCTGCCTTCAACATCATCTCCGGCCAGATTATGCTGGTGAAGGACAAGGGCCGCGACATCGCCATTTTGCGCACCATGGGCGCGACGCGAGGGATGGTGCTGCGCATTTTCCTCTTGAGCGGTGCGAGCATTGGGATTGTCGGCACCCTGATCGGCTTTGTGCTGGGCGTGGCGTTCGCCGACAATATCGAGACGATTCGGCAATGGTTGCAGGGGCTGACCGGAACCGAGCTCTTCTCGGCGGAGATCTATTTCCTCTCGAAGCTCCCCGCCATCATCGAGCCGGGCGAGGTCGCGTCGGTGGTGGCAATGGCGCTGGCGCTCTCGCTGCTTGCCACGGTCTATCCCTCCTGGCGGGCGGCTCGCCTCGATCCGGTCGAGGCGTTGCGTTATGAGTGAAGCGGCACTCAGGCTCGATCGCGTGGTGCGCACCTTCATTCAGGGGTCGAGCCGGCTGGAGGTGTTGCGTGGCGCCTCCCTCGCTCTGCAGCCGGGGGAAATGGTGGCGCTGGTTGGTCCCTCCGGGGCAGGGAAGTCGACCTTGCTCCATGTCGCCGGATTGCTCGAGCGTCCCGACGGCGGCGAGGTCTACATCCTTGGCCGGCCCAGCGGTCGGATGTCGGATGCGGACCGGACGGCGGCGCGGCGCAGGATGGTCGGTTTTGTCTACCAATATCATCATTTGCTTCCTGAATTCTCCGCCCTGGAGAATATCGTCATTCCACAAATGATCGCCGGCAGAAGCCGCCAGGATGCGCGTCATCGCGCGGCCTATCTTCTGGAGCTGGTCGGCCTCTCCCGACGGGCAAGCCATCGGCCTGCGCGCCTGTCCGGCGGGGAGCAGCAGCGAGTGGCCATCGCCCGCGCGCTCGCCAACAAGCCCGCGATTCTTTTGGCGGACGAGCCGACCGGGAATCTCGATCCGCACACGGCCGGGTCTGTATTCGATCTTTTGCGGCGGCTCGTGCACGAGGCGCGCCTGGCGACGCTCATCGCCACTCACAATCTCGACTTGGCGCGGCGCATGGATCGCGTGCTGACGCTTGGGGACGGCGTGGTGGCGGAGACGCATCGATCCACAACCACCCCCGCTATTGTCGGTTGATCCTTTCCGACGGAATCGTGCGCTTGAAAGGCGCCGCATCAACGGATGATCTGCGCTAGCCTCCTGAGGTAGAATCGTTCCCGCCATGCCCTATGCCGATTTCGTGCATCTGCGCGTCCACTCCGCCTACTCGCTCTCGGAAGGCGCGCTGAAGATCAAGGAGTTGGTCAAGCTCTGCGCCGCCAACCGCATGCCGGCGGTAGCGGTGACCGACACCGGCAATCTGTTCGGGGCGCTGGAATTCTCGCTGGTCTGCCAGGAGGCAGGCGTACAGCCGATCATCGGCTGCCTCATCGGAATCCGCCGCGAGGATGGCGGTCATCGCCTCGGAGCCCGGCCGGCGCCCGACCCTATTCTCTTGCTGGTGCAGAATGGCGAAGGTTGGCGCAATTTGCTGAAGCTGATCAGCCGCGCCTATCTCGAGGGCGAACCCGGCGAGTCTCCGCAGCTCGAGCTTTCCGCATTCGAGGATCGTGCACAGGGTCTGATCGCGCTGACGGGCAGTCCATCCAGCCAGGTCGGGCGGCTCCTGGCCGAAGGGCAGGATGATCCGGCCGAGACCACCTTGAAGAGGCTCGCCGGGATATTCCCCGGCCGCCTCTATATCGAGCTTATGCGCCACGGGCTTGAGATCGAGAATCGGATCGAGAGCCGACTTCTTGACCTGGCCTATGCGCTGGATCTGCCGCTGGTGGCTACCAACGACATCTTCTTCGCCAACGAAGAGATGTTCGAGGCCCATGACGCGCTGCTTTGCATCGCCGAGGGTGCTTATGTCGGTCAACCCAATCGGCGGCGGCTTACGCCCGAGCATCGATTCAAAAGCGCCGACGAGATGCGGACGCTCTTTTCCGATCTGCCGGAGGCTGCGGACAATACACTCGTCATTGCCCGCCGCTGCGCCTTCATGCCGGAGATCGTCAAGCCGATCCTGCCGGCATTCCCTGAAGCTGCCGGCAACGAGGCGGAGGAGTTGCGTCGCCAGGCCGAGGAAGGTCTTGAGGCGCGGCTCGCCGCACATCTGTTTGCACCCGCAATGGACGCGGCCGCGCGCGAGGCCGCCGCCGGACCCTATCGCGAGCGGCTGCAGTATGAGCTTCGCACGATCATCCAGATGGGTTTCGCCGGCTACTTCCTGATCGTCGCCGAATTCATCAAATGGGCAAAGGCCGAGGGTATTCCTGTAGGTCCGGGCCGTGGTTCCGGCGCCGGCTCAGTGGTCGCTTGGGCCCTTACCATTACCGATCTCGACCCACTGCGCTGGGGGCTGCTCTTCGAGCGCTTCCTTAACCCCGAGCGCGTGTCGATGCCGGATTTCGACATCGATTTCTGCCAGGACCGCCGCGACGAGGTGATCCGGCATGTCCAGGAGAAATATGGGCGCGACCGGGTGGCACAGATCATCACCTTCGGCAAGCTACAGGCGCGCGCAGTATTGCGCGATGTCGGGCGCGTGCTGCAACTCCCATTCGGGCAGGTGGACAAGCTCTGCAAGCTGATCCCAAACAATCCGACCAATCCAGTCAGCCTGAAGCAGGCGATCGACAACGAACCGGTGCTCCAGAACGCTCGCGACACCGAGGAGGATGTGCGTCGGCTGATGGATATCGCCCTCAAGCTGGAAGGGCTTTACCGCCACGCCTCGACACATGCAGCGGGCGTGGTGATCGGCGACCGGCCGCTCGACGAGTTGGTGCCGCTCTACCGCGATCCGCGCTCGGACATGCCTGTGACGCAGTTCAATATGAAGTATGTCGAGCAGGCGGGGTTGGTAAAATTTGATTTTCTTGGCCTAAAGACGCTGACCGTGCTGGCCAAGACGGTCGAGTTGATCGCGGAGCGGGGGCCGCGGATCGACCTCTCGGCCCTGCCGCTGGAGGACGACAAGACCTTCGCGATGATCGGTCGAGGTGAAACGACCGGCATCTTCCAGCTTGAAAGCTCCGGCATGCGCGACGTCGTGCGCAAGCTGAAGCCCGACCGGTTCGAGGACATCATCGCGCTGGTAGCGCTCTATCGGCCCGGCCCGATGGACAATATTCCGCGCTTCATCGCCTGCAAACACGGCGCGGAGCAGCCGGACTATCTCTATCCGGCGCTGGAGCCGATCCTGAGGGAGACCTACGGCATCCCGATCTATCAGGAGCAGGTGCTGCAGATCGCGCAAGGCCTGGCGGCCTTCAGCCTCGGCCGCGCGGACCTCTTGCGCCGCGCCATGGGCAAGAAGATCAAGTCCGAGATGGAGGCGCAGCGCAAAGCCTTCGTGGAGGGCGCGGTCGCGAACGGCGTGCCGGGCCCGAAGGCGGAGCAGATCTTCGAGCAAGTCGACAAATTCGCCGGCTACGGCTTCAACAAGAGCCACGCGGCGGCTTATGCGCTGGTCGCCTACCAGACCGCCTGGATGAAGGCGAACTACCCGGTCGAGTTCCTCGCCGCCTCGATGACCTTCGAGCTCGGCAACACGGACAAGCTCAATGTCTTCCGGCAGGAGCTGGACCGGATGGCGATCAAGCT
>DASPGI010000168.1:0-11305 GCA_035620695.1 Alphaproteobacteria bacterium | reverse complement strand
CGTCCGACACGGTCATCTTGGGTGGACACGTTGGACACCCTCGCGCGCGCGTCATGAGGTTCGGCAGCGGTGTTCAGCTCAGCGAGCATCGGAATAGCGAATTCTCGATCGGCGACACCCATGCGGCGCAGGGCGATGGCGAGGTACATTGGCTTTAGTTCGCGGCAATTCTGATGCGGCTAAGCAAGGAGCTGCGCATCGACAAGGGCACCGTCGCGTGTGGTGAAGCGCGACCGGGCCGCTGCCTAGCTCACCGCACCCACCACCGTAGCCCATGACGCGCGGCAGGCGATCGGAGACATATTAGCGCTCGGCAAGGAACTCTGCAAACTCGTGACAGTTCCGAAGCTCCTCCGTGAGCTCCTCGAACGTGACGGCTGCTTGAGCGCATTCCAGGCCGGTATTCGTCAGCCAGACGGCGGTCGTATAGTCCGGGGGCAGCGATGCTATTCGTTCCTCCATGTGCTTGCTCTCGGTGTAGATGGTCCATATGCGCTCGGCGGAGCTCCCATCGCCACGGGTGAAGGCCCGCGGCTGGTCGGGGAGCTTCTCGGCGAACGCCCAAACTTGACAGAGGGTGGCGACGTAATGTTCAAATTGGGCGAGCGGCCCGGAAATAAAGGGACATCATCGTCCCCCGATCCGACGCTACATAGGCCGTGAGATGCCGACGCGCTTCGCCATACTCGCGGTAAGCGTGCTCCAGGCGCCGGACGAAATTGAAAACCAAGCCCCGAAACTCAGGGCGATATCGAACGACCAACAAGCTGTTCAGGATCAGCGAGCCCATGAGGTTCTTTGCCGATGGCAGCTCAGGTGCGCCGCACTCTGTGAGATCCGACAGCTTCGGCGCCATATAATTGTCGAGCGAGTACTTAGACCAAGAAATTGCCACTGCTGCCCGTTACCCCAGCTGTTACCCTCACCCGTTTTTCGTCCATAAGACGTCTCTTGTGTGCCTTGGCTTTATTGGTGAGCCCGGTGGGATTCGAACCCACGACCCCGTGATTAAAAGTCACGTGCTCTACCGGCTGAGCTACGGGCTCCCGCAGCCGGCACGGGCGGAGCCGGCGCAGGGCGCGGAAGATAGGCCGCGCGTCGCTATGAATCAATGCCGGGGCCGATGAAACAATGCCGGAGCCGCCCGGGCTTGGCCGTTTGGGATGGCGCGCAACGCTTCCGTGGAGAAATTGTTATCGGTAAGCGCTACAGGGGTGGGGGCACTCAGGTGGACAATGCAGTTCGCGAGGCCGGGCACAGCCCCGGCGTCTACGGGATCGTTTCCGGCAGGCGTATGGATCCTCGGCGCCGACGCCGAGCCGCCTCGGCATGGCGGCATTTCTGGCGGCGGCTGGTTCGTGGGCGCAGACTTCGTTCTACGGCTCTTACGATTCTGACCGGCCTGGTCGGCGCCATAGGGCTACTCGTCTTGACCCGTCAGATCGTCTCTGTGATCGAGGCGGTCGGCTGATCCGCCGGGCGGCTGTCGTAACGCCGGCCCGGCCGAGGGTTCGGGGCGGGGCGAAAAGATGCGTATCCGCGCGGCCTTCAGGTCGCGGAGGACCGTGTCGGCCGCCCCAAGCGCCTGGGTTTCGGAAGCGAATGTGAAACTGCGGCGAATGGCCCGGGCGATCAGCCGTATCAACTTCTCTCGGGTCATGAGCCCGAGTGTATCCGATGGAACATTTCAAGAACATGTCCTGCAGTTCGTTTAGCGGCGCCGAACGGGGCGCTAGGTCTAGTCGCTCGGATTGACCGGCCGCGTCAGGCCGAACTGCTCCCCGACATCGCGGATCAGTTCCTGCAGCACCCCCGCGACCTCGGCGCGCGCATCGGGCGCCAGCTCGGGCGCAAGCCGCTCGACCAGCAGCTGCAGCGGCAGGTCTGGCCCGCTGAAGAAAGCCAGTAACTGCTCGTCGATCATCCAATCAATCTCCGTGCTTGGCTGGATGGACCGATCCTCAACAGCCGGATGTCGCCCGCGCAGATGGCGGTAGACCGCCTCGGCGCATCGCTCCAGATCGTGTTGGGTTGCCGCTCCGGCGCCGCGCTCGCCCATTGCCACCAGCCGCGCGGCCCGCCACAGCAGTGCCAGGATGAGAGGCCGCAACCGGGCCGGGGTCGCCGCTTGCTCGGTGCGGCGCTGATAAAACAGCACGGAGCCTGCGAGCGAGGCCAGTTCCGCATCGGTCAGTCCAGGCGGCACCAACATTGCCTTGCGCGTGGCCCGGCGGTTCCTGCGGGAGCGCAGCCTTTTCGACTTGCGACGCCATGCGATGAGGCTAAGGAGGTCAGGCACTGGAGGAAGAGGCGTCAAGATCCTCGGCGGGTTCGGGCGCCGAGGGGGCAAGAAATGGCCGTCCCGAAACCGGCGGCCAAAGCCAACAATAATCCCCCAAGGACGAACTCGCCGAGTTCCATTTGCCCGCCGATCACGGACATTGCCCGGAAATTGAACGGATTCGGCACGAGGGCGATCCCGGTACAAAACAGTACCAGGGAGCAAGACATCGCCACCGCCAAGCCCGTCGATTTGACCACGCTTAACAATTGTCCGTCACTTCCTGCGGTTACGGACATGGTGCAATAGGGTTGTGACGTTACGTTTGTTCGCCTTCCAGGCCAGATCAAAAATATCACCGGCGACCGGTACGGCGCCCACCGCACCGTCTATGACCAGATTGGCGATCAACCGAAACAGGATGGGCGCAGGGGCGCCGAGCCTCCAAGCCTCCAGGACGATGTAGGACGAAATCACAAGGCCCGCTGCATCGCCGATGCCCGGAACGAGGCCGATCAGCCCGTCGACGCCAAAGCGCAGGCGTGTGCCGGGAACGCGGAACCGGCTATCGAGAAGCAACGCCAGCTGTTCCAGCCGCCTCAGCGCACGCTCATCAGATATCGGGGTAAAGTATTCGGTCGATCGCGTGCTCACTTACGCAGGATAACCCAGATCGCGTGGATGATCCCCGGAATATAGCCGAGCAGAGTCAAAAGTATGTTCAGCCAGAAATGCAGGCCGATACCCACCTGAAGAAACACGCCAAGGGGCGGAAGCAAGATCGCGAGAAGGATACGGATCACGTCCATGGCTGTCTGACCCCGGCGAGTGGTTTGGCGTCAAACGCTTCCTCGTGGGACCCCGTTGCCCTTCCTGCCCTCAACTCCGGTGTCGCCTAAAAATATATTCGCAGGGCCTGTTACACCCGAGGCTCGAAATGGTAAGTCAGGAGCCCCGATCCGTAACACGCAAGAAGGGAATTTATTTCATGTACACTCTGTTCTGGTCGCCCGGATCCGCCTCCATGGCCCCGCATGCAATGCTTGAGGAGCTCAGCGTCCCCTACGAGCTTACTCGCGTGAATCTCGACGAGCCGCGGGATTCTCGATACTTGCAACTCAATCCGTGGAACCGTGTGCCCACTCTGCTTGTCGACGGCAAGCCGATTTACGAGGCGGCGGCGATCTGCATGCATCTGTGCGATCGGCATCCGGAGAAGGGGCTCGCTCCTTTACCGGGTTCGGCGGAGCGCGCCCTCTATTACCAGTGGCTGCTGTTTCTTGCCGATACGCTGCAGCCCGCGTTCATGCGTGTTTATCGGCCTTCGCACTGCTCTTCCGATCCGGCGGATGAAGTTGCGATCAAGGAAAAGGGCCTGAAGGACGTCGCGCAGGTTTGGGCGACGCTGGACCGGCTGCTCGAAGGAAGGAGCTGGTTGGTCGGCGAGCGATTCAGCGCTGCCGACATCTATCTACACATGCTCTACACCTGGGACTTTGACATGTCAGGGCTGGCGCGCCGGCATGCGAACCTGGCCGCGCTCTTCAGGCGAATCCACGAACGCCCGGCCGTCGCCCGCGTCGCCGAGCTCAACATGTGATGCGGTATTGCCTGTGGAAGCAAAGGTAACGATATCTTCCAACATGGCGAAGCTTTCAAAACCCAGGCGGTTGCTTCTGACGAGCGCCGTTCTAGCGGTCGCCGCCTGTCAGTCGGCGCCGCCTCGGCCGCTCTACCAGCCCCTCGAGTCCGACACCGGGTTCGGTTACACCGAGCGTCAGATCGACGATACGCATTGGGAAGTGACCTATGCCGGTCCGCGTTACAGCGCTCCCCACGGCGATGAAGCCAGCGAGCGCGAGGCCGACCTTGCGGGCGTGCAGGCCTACGATCTGGCTCTGTGGCGCGCCGCCGAAATCGCACTGGAGCAGGAGCGGCAGAGCTTTGCCGTCGTCTCGGAGCGGAGGGACTTTGATCGCTCCACCCGGGTCGATCGGCGATACTCGCCCTTTCCATACTATCCCTTTGGCTTCCGCCACCCGGGCTATTGGGGCTATCGGCCCTGGTACTTCGACGACTATTCGGTGCGTTCTTCCGGGGAGGCGCGTGTCAAGCTGACGATCGATCTCGAGCCCGACCCAGGCTCCCAGAGCTTCGATGCCAAGGAGACGGCCGAACGGCTCGAATCCGAATATGCCTTCAAAACCTGGCCGCCGCAGTAGACGGCAGGTGGAAGGATCTGCGATCAAAGGTGAAGCGCGAGCGGGGATCCATAGAACCGGTCAGACGGGAGAGCGCCGCACGCGTAGCGCGTCGTCCTCGACCCGGATGCGATGGGCAAGCAAAAGGATGTTGGCCGCTCCGAACAGCACCGCTAGGCCGGGCGCGGCAAAGGCGAAGAGGAGGAGGGGAACCTCCAGCGAAACGATCAGATAGTTGGGATGCCGTACCCAACCGTATGGACCACTGCGCACCAGCGGCGTACCGGGCACGGTAACAATGCGCGTCGTCCAGAATCGGCCAAGCGTAGCTATGACCCAAAACCGGGCCGCCTCCAGCAGCACGAAAAAGGCGAACAACAGCCAGTCGGGCTGATGGATCAGACCGCCCGTCCACAAGAGCGCGACCAACCAGCCGGCATGCAGTCCGACGATGGCCGGGTAGTGGCGGTCGCCGAAGGTCCGTCCACCCATGGCGAGCAATCGGCGCGCGTTGCGGTGAGCATAGATCAGCTCTGCCGCACGCAGCACCGCGATCGTCAGGGCGATCCATTGCGGCAGAGTCACAATGTTTCCAGCATCGCAAAGGAGGCTGTGAAGCCCGGCCCGAGCGCGCTCATGAGGTAGCGTCCGGCACGCGGTTCGGACGCAAGCAGACGCTTCAGGACGAAAAGAACCGTGACCGCCGACATGTTGCCATAGTCACGAAGCGTCGCGCGGGCGTGGATGAGGGCGCCGCGCGGCAGTTCGAAGGCATCCTCCAGAGCATCCAGCACCTTGGCTCCGCCCGGATGGCAGACATAGCCGGCGAGGTCGAGCCGGTCGAGATTGCGACGGGCGAGAAAGCGGTCAGTGGCCTCGCGCAGCTCCTGACGCACCAGCGTCGGGATGTCACGCGAGAAAAGCACGCCCAGCCCGTCCTCCTTGACGTCCCAGCCCATGACATCGAGCGAGCGTGGCCAAGTGTACTCGCCCCAGTCGGAAATTCTCGGCCCCGTTCCCTCGGTGGAGATCAGCAGCGCCGCTGCTCCGTCGCCGAACAGGGCCGTTGCGATTATGTTGCTCTTGGATAGGTCCTGCGCCCGGAAGGTTAGGCCGCACAGCTCGACAACCAGCAACAGCACCTTCGAGCCTGGCGTCGCGCGCGCAAGCGCCGCGGCCCGCGAGAGCCCCGTCACCCCACCCGCGCAACCAAGGCCGAAGACCGGGAGCCGCTGAAGGTCGCGACGAAAGGGAAGCAACTCCATCAGGCGTGCATCGAGGCTCGGCGTCGCGATGCCCGTGGTCGAGACCGAGACCACCGCGTCGATCTCCTCGATGCCGAGTCCCGCTTGCTCCAGGCAGCGCTGAGTTGCGTCTGTCAACAGAGCCACCGAACCGGCAATGAACAGGTCTGTGCGCTCCCCCCAACCATGCTGAGCCAGATACCACTCGATCGGCACGCATGAAAACCGCCGCCCGATTCCTGCATTCTCGTAGACAGGAAGCAGCCGCTCGATCTGGTTCGGGCTTGTCTGGAACAAGAGGCGCGAGCGCTCCATCACCTCAGCTTGCCGTAGCTCATGCGGCGGCACGGCGGTGGCGAGCGCGAGAAGACGGGAATCCTTGGTCATGAGAGCGGCAGAAAGTCCGGTGACAAGACAACATCCGATAACATAAAGCATTCCGTCTGTCCGGCCAGTAGCTCACGCGATCGGGAGGATTTAGCCGGATCGGGCGGTGCGGACCGCAGCGTCCCTTTCAAATAGATAGAGCAAGATTCTTACCGCGGCCCCGCGTTCGCCCGCAAACTCGGGGTCGCTCCGAAGCAGCAAACGAGCCTCGTCGCGCGCGATTTGAAGAAGGTCCTGGTGATCCACGAGGCTGGCCAGACGGAAATCGGGCAAGCCGCTCTGCTTGGTTCCGAGCAGCTCGCCCGCCCCACGCAGCTGCAGATCCTCCTCGGCGATACGAAATCCATCCTCGGTCTCGCGCAGGATCTTCAACCGGGCCTTGGCAGTTTCGCCAAGCGGCCCCTGATAGACCAGAAGACAGGTCCCCGGCTTATCTCCGCGCCCGATCCGCCCCCGTAACTGGTGCAGTTGGGCCAGTCCAAAGCGCTCGGCGTGCTCGATAACCATGACCGTTGCGTCCGGCACGTCCACCCCCACCTCGATCACCGTGGTAGCGACCAGAATATCGATATCGGACCTGGTGAAGCGGGCCATGACACGGTCCTTGTCCAGGCCTTTCATGCGGCCATGGACGATCCCGACGCGATCCCCGAACAGTGCCGCCAGATGGCGATGCCGATCCTCCGCAGCGGCCACATCGATCGCCTCGGATTCCTCGACAAGCGGACAGATCCAAAAGATCTTGGCGCCCCTGGCGATCGCGCGTCGCACTGCGGCCACCACCTCCTCGAGCCGCTCCACCGGAAGCACGCGCGTATCGACGGGCTTGCGCCCCGCCGGTTTCTCGGTCAGACGCGAGACGTCGAGATCACCATAGGCGGTCAGCATGAGCGTGCGCGGGATCGGTGTCGCGGTCATCACCAGCGTATGCGCACCGCGGCCCTTGCGGGCCAGTTCCAGGCGCTGTTCCACTCCAAAGCGATGCTGCTCATCGATTACCGCGAGCCCGAGATCTCGGAATGCGACGCCCTCCTGAACCAGGGCGTGGGTTCCGACGGCGAGCGGAAGCGATCCGTCGGCAAGGCCGGTGAGAATCTCATCCCGCGACCTGCCGCGCTCGCGCCCGGTCAGAAGGGCAAGGGGCACGCCAGCCGCCCGCGCCAAGGGCTCGATCGTCGTATGATGCTGCCGGGCCAGGATCTCGGTCGGAGCCATGATCGCCGCCTGCGCGCCGGCCTCGACGGCGGTCAACATGGCGATCAGCGCCACCAGGGTCTTGCCGCTTCCGACATCGCCCTGCAGAAGGCGCAGCATGCGCTCCGGAGCGGCCATGTCGGCCACTATTTCCGCTATCGCCTGTTCCTGGCTTCGGGTCAGCGCGAAGGGCAGGGCGGCCAGGGCCTTCCGGCGCAACCGACCGTCCCCCGTGAGGGCCGGGCCCGGCAGCTTGCGCTGCTTCAGACGGACCAGTGCGACCGCAAGCTGGTTGGCCAGCAGCTCGTCATAGGCGAGGCGGCGCCGGGCGGGCCCGTTGGGCAGAAGGTCGGCATCCGATCGCGGAGCGTGGGCGGTTGTAAGCGCCTCCTTCCAGCTTGGCCATGCTTCCCGCCGGATCAGTGTTGGATCGATCCACTCCGGGAGCCCGGGGGTGCGCGCCAGCGCTGCCTGAATCGCCTTGGCCAGTGTCTTCGGCTGAATACCCGATGCCAGGGGATAGACCGGTTCGACTGCAGGCAGGTTGGCCGCCTGCTCGAGCGGCAACGCGTAATCTGGATGCGCGATCTGGAGCATACCCTGAAACCGGTCGAGCCGACCGCTGATCACGCGCAGTCCCCCGACCGGAAGCAGTCGTTTCAGATAGTCGCCCCGAGCATGAAAATAAACCAACTCCAGGACGCCCGTCTCATCCTTGGCACGGATGCGGTAGGGTAGGCGAGGGGTGCCACCAGGCAGATGCTTCTCGATCCGTACCTGCAACGTTACGATCCGGCCCGGCTCGGCGTCTGAAAGCTTGGGCCGATAACTCCGGTCGATGATCCCAGTTGGAAGATGCCAGAGCAGGTCGACCAGAAAAGGGCCGGCCAGCCGCTCGATCAGCTTGCCGATACGGGGACCGATGCCGGGCAGGCTGGTCACCGGCGCAAACAGCGGATAAAGGATCGGCGGGCGCAAGTGAAGGTTCCTGTCAGGTGAGGCTCGGCCTCGGCGTGAAGCCAAGCCAAAGGCGCTCTATAACATCTTAGGCCGTGCGGTGAGATAGCTGGAATGATTGCAGATGACAGCGAGGTACGCAGGAGGCGCCTCAGGTTTCGGGCCTGGCATAGGGGTATTCGCGAGGCCGATCTCCTGTTCGGCGGCTTTGCTGACCGCCATCTCTCGGCGCTCGACGAGGCACAGCTTGACCGGTTCGAGCGCTTGTTGGAGAACAACGACGCAGAGCTCTATGCCTGGTTGACCGGACGGGAGCCGGTTCCTTCCGAATATGACCACGACGTCATGGCTTTGCTGCGCGCCTATATCGACCGATCCGTGACGCGGTGAACGACATTCTCGCCAGCATGAGCGCTGCCGGTCGACTGACCATCGCCGGAGCGCCGGAAGGGGTGGATGCGCAGGTCCTGGCCGAGCGCGCGCGCTTGGACACGCTGCTGCATGTCGCGCGTGACGACGCCCGCATGGCCGAGCTGGCGGAGCTTGCCGCCTTCTTCGCGCCCGGCCTCGATATCCTTACGTTTCCAGCCTGGGACTGCCTGCCCTATGATCGTGTCTCTCCCAACCGAGAGATCGCCGCACGGCGCATCGACACTCTGACCCGGTTGGCTGCGAGGCCGACAGGGGTGCGGCATCTGGTCGTCACCACGATCAATGCCATGCTGCAGCGTGTGCCGGCGCGCGAGGCGTTTGCCGGACGAACTCTTGAAATCAAGGCCGGCGGTCAGCTCGATCAGCTGGAGCTGATCCGGTATTTGAACGCCAACGGCTACACCAGGGCCGACATCGTCGATGAGCCGGGCGAATTCGCATTGCGAGGCGGCATCCTGGATCTGTTTCCCCCGGGAGCCGAGGAGCCGCTTCGGCTCGACTTCTTCGGCGACGAGATCGAGGCAATCCGCTGGTTTGATCCGCTGACCCAACGCAGCGGCGAACATGCCGAGCAGATCGTGCTGAAGCCCGTCAGCGAGGTTCTGCTCGACCGTGCCGCCATCGAACGGTTCCGTACCGGTTATCGCGAGCTGTTTGGAACGGTCGCGGCCGATGATCCTCTCTACGAGGCGATCAGCTCGGGCCGGCTCTATCCCGGCATGGAACACTGGCTTCCGCTCTTCCTGCCGAGGCTGGAGACGCTGTTCGACTATCTGCCCGGAGTGGCGGTGACGCTGGACGACCAGGCCGATGCGGCACGTCTGGCGCGCCTGGATGCCATCAAGGATTTCTATCAGGCGCGGCTCGATCTGCGCCGGGCCGAGGCGCGCGGAGGGGCGCCGATCTACAATCCGCTTCCCCCGGAACGGCTTTATCTGACCGAGGCGGAATGGCGTGCGGCCCTGGGCGGCCGGTCGGTCGGCATTTTTTTCCCCTTCGCGGTTTCGGAGATCGCCGGAACGGAGCGAACGATCGACGTCGGCGGGCGCCGCGCGCGCGATTTCTCAGAGATCCGCACGCAGCCGGAGGCGAACCTGTTCGAGGCGGTGTGCGAGCGCATCGGCGCCGAGTTGGCACAAACCCGTCGCGTGCTTGTGGCCGGCTACAGCGCGGGCTCGCTCGACCGACTTGCACACCTTCTCTCCGAACATGGTTTGGCGCGCCAGCAGGCGATCGCAACCTGGACGGAACTGGAGAGGCTTCCCAAGGGGACGGTGGCGCTGGCGGTGTTGCCGCTGGAGAGAGGTTTCGAGCGTGCGGGCGCCATCGTCCATAGCGAGCAGGATATTCTGGGTGAGCGTCTGGCGCGCCCGCAACGCAAGCGCCGCCACGCAGACCGCTTCCTGGCCGAGCTGTCAAGTCTGACCGAGGGCGATCTGGTGGTGCATGTCGAACACGGCATCGGCCGCTATGACGGACTGGCGACGCTGCAAGTCGACGGAGCTCCACACGACTGCCTGCGCGTGATCTACGAGGGCAACGACAAGCTGTTCGTGCCCGTCGAGAATCTTGACGTGCTGACTCGCTATGGCTCCGAGGATGTCGGCGTGCCCTTAGACCGTCTTGGCGGGGTAGGATGGCAGGCGCGCAGGTCGCGGATCAAGAATCGGATTCGTTTGATCGCACATGAGTTGATAAAGCTCGCCGCCGAACGCAAGCTTAAGCCAGGTACTCCAATGGACCCGCCGGCCGGCGCGTTCGAGGAGTTCTGCGCCCGCTTCCCCTATCCCGAGACCGACGACCAGCTCAGGGCTATCGGCGATGTGCTTCGAGACATGGGCTCCGGGGGCCCGATGGATCGGCTCATTTGCGGCGACGTCGGCTTCGGCAAGACAGAGGTGGCGCTACGCGCCGCCTTCGTTGCCGCCATGAGCGGACATCAGGTTGCGATAGTGACGCCGACGACGCTGCTTGCACGCCAGCATTTCCGCACCTTCAGCGAGCGCTTCAAGGGCCTGCCGGTCAGGATCGGCGTGCTTTCGCGTCTGGTTTCTCCGCGCGAGGCGGTCGAGACCAAGAAAGGCCTCACCGAGGGTAAGATCGAGATCGTCATCGGTACGCACGCGCTGCTCGGCAAGACCATCCGCTTCGCCAATCTGGGGCTTCTGATCATCGACGAAGAACAGCATTTCGGCGTAAAGCAGAAGGAGCGGCTGAAGCAACTTCGTGCCGAAGTGCATGTGCTTACCCTGACGGCAACGCCGATTCCGCGGACACTGCAGATGGCCTTGTCTGGCGTCCGTGAAATGAGCCTGATCGCTACGCCGCCGGTGGACCGTTTGGCCGTCCGAACCTTTGTCCTGCCCTACGATCCCTTGGTGATCCGCGAGGCGATCATGCGAGAGCATTATCGCGGCGGTCAGGTCTTCTATGTCTGTCCGCGCATCGAGGATCTTCCGAAGTTGGCCGAGCGCCTCAAGACCCTGGTGCCGGAGATCAAGTTCGTCACCGCGCACGGACAGCTCCCGGCGACCCGGCTCGAGGAGGCCATGACCGCCTTCTATGAAGGCCGGCACAACCTGCTCCTTTCGACCAACATCATCGAATCC
>DASPGI010000167.1:0-3894 GCA_035620695.1 Alphaproteobacteria bacterium | reverse complement strand
AGCGCCGCCGCGCGGCAGTCCGCGAAGGGCGAAAGCCGGATGAGGCGGAGGTGAGGGAATCCCTCCGCGCTCCGGCTTGTCCGGCCTGCTCACACGAACAGCGCCGATAACGGCGAAGAAGACCAGGGATGCGCGCCGCCGCCGTCGCAATGCCGTCACGCTTGCGCGCCACGCTGATCGGATTTCTGGCTGTCCTCCTCTGGTCGACGCTGGCGCTTGCCACCAGCTTCGCCGGCGCGCTGCCGCCCTTTCAGTTGACCGCGCTCGCCTTTGCGCTGGCCTTTGCGCTCGCGGCGGCAAGCTGGGGGGTGCGCGGACGGTCGGCGCTGGCGGCGCTACGCCAGCCTTGGCGGGTCTGGGCGCTGGGGATCGGCGGTCTCTTCGGATACCATTTCTTGTACTTCACCGCGCTCGGGTCCGCCCCGGTCGTCGAGGCCAGCCTCATCGCCTATCTCTGGCCGCTCTTGATTGTGCTGCTCTCGGCGCTCTTGCCGGGAGAGCGGCTGACGGGCCGGCATCTCGCGGGCGCTTGGCGGGGCTTCTGGGCGCCGGGCTCCTGGTCACGCGCCAGGGCGGCGGCCCGACGCTCGATCCCGCCTACGCCAGGGGCTATCTGGCCGCACTCGCCTGCGCCTTCACCTGGTCGGGCTATTCGGTCCTCAGCCGTCGGTTCGGTTCGGCGCCGACCGATACGGTCGGCGGCTTTTGCGGCGCCACCGCCATCCTGGCCTTTCTCTGCCATATCTCCTTTGAGGACTGGGTCGAACCTTCGCCGCAGGCCTGGGCGGCAATCGCCTATCTTGGCCTTGGGCCGGTCGGCGCCGCCTTCTACGTTTGGGACCACGGGGTTAAGCGCGGCGACATACGCGCGCTCGGCGCCTCGGCCTATGCCGCACCCTTGCTTTCAACCTTGCTGCTGATCGTGTTCGGCCGCGCTGAGCCTTCCTGGCGGCTCCTCCTCGCGGCGCTCCTCATCGTCGGCGGCGCGGCGCTGGCGGCCAAAGACCTGCTCGGCCGCCGCGACTAGGGGGCCAAAAATCTATAGCCCTTTGTCCTGACAGACCTGGCATGGCCGGGCTCAGACTAGTTGTTGCAGATAACAAGCAACTATATTATACATTAATAAGTATGATATTCCTTTAATTGGACGGTTATGAACTCACGAGCCGACCGGCTTTCCCGAATTCAGCAACTGCTGCAGGAAGAAGAGTTCAAGTATCAGAAAATTACGTTCGATGTCGGTGTCGAAACCGAAGGAGACGACAGATCAGGCACCGCCGATCTGATTTTTCCCGAGAGCTTGACCGGAAAGTCCGTCCTGGACGTCGGCTGCCGATACGGGTTCTTCTGCTTCGATGCCGCCAAGCGAGGTGCTGCGCGGGTGCTCGGGCTGGATTTCGACCCCGATGCCATCCGAAAAGCCCGAAAGATCGAGGCAATTGAAGGGACGGGTGCGCGGTTCGAACTGTTCGATGCCGAAAGAGACCGTGTAGACGACAAATTCGACTATGTGTTGTGCCTCAATCTTCTTCACCATTTGCGGGACCCCATCGCGACGCTCGACCGGTTGATCGCGTGCACCCGCGACAAGCTGGTAATCGAAGCCGCTTCGCTCTCGCGCAAGGATGCGAAGAAGATCTTCGATCGGGAAAAGCCGGCGACCTGGGGTCTGTGGCCGATACCCTTTGCGCGACCGGTCTTGGATCGATTAGCGATCATCGCAATGGGTGCGGACCGGAAATACTTCGAAGCGAACTTCTTCTTCACCCCCGAGGGGCTGCGCCGCCTGTTGGCTCAACGTGGCTGCTTCCGGTCGATCAAGACCAAGTCCTCTCCCTTCAAGGGGCGTTTTGTCTGCATCGCCGAGAAAGTTGCAATCGAAGATTTGGTGGTCATCGCCGGGCCATCATGCGCGGGAAAATCGACGCTTATTGAAGAATTGAGGTCTGGAAAGCATCCCGAGCTGAGCCGAGAGCTAAGCCTGTGTGGCGGAAAGTCGTGGGAGGTTGCCTACCCCAACCATATTGCTGAACTTCCGGCAGGGCGGATTTCGCAGATGCTCTTCCACTACGACATTCTTCGGCCCTGGCTGAATGGTCCGTACAATCATCGCCGGGACCGATCGCTGGAAATCTTGGACTGCTCGCGAAGCTGTCATACGGTTACGCTGCTGGCGGCCCCGGCCGATCTATTACAGAGATGGACGAAGCGGGAGATAGAACCGCTGACCCGGCGCGGCAAGTATCGGGGCCGCAGGCGGCAGCTCAAGGTCGTCCGCGCCTTCGAGAAGGCGCAATCGGTGGCGCATCTCTACCAGCGATGGTTCGACTATCTGGCCGAGCTGCCTGGAAGGCATAGCATTCTCGATACTCGCGTAAGGCCCTACGGGCTCCTGCCCACACAGGCATGGCCTGAACTGCGGGCCAGCCTCTAAAACGTCAGCTTGCCATCCCATCTCGCTATGAACGAGTCATCGCCCGCCTCCTGGAGCCGTGATCGCATAGTGGCGCTCTTGGAGTCGGAAACCTTCGGTTATCAGCGCATCGCGCTTCCATTCGGTCTCAGTACCAGCGGCGAAGATCGCAGCCAGACCGCGAAGCTTGTTTTTCCTGACGATCTCACCGGAAAGACCGTCCTCGATCTCGGCTGCAGCTATGGATTCTTCTGCTTCGAAGCGAAGCGCCGCGGCGCCACGCGCGTTGTCGGAATTGATGTAGATCCGGAGGTCATCCGCAAAGCACGCATCTTAGCGTCGATTCTCACTCTGGAGATCGATTTCAGAATAACCGATATCGAAGCCGAGCCGATTTCTGAGCGATTTGACTATGTGCTCTCCCTCAATCTCTTGCACCACATGCGCGATCCTGTTGCGATCCTGCACGCTCTGGGAGCAATCACTCGTGAAAGACTGGTGCTTGAAGTTGCGTCACTCGGCCGCCGTGATAGAAAGAGGCTAGGAATCGGCTGGTTATCCGCCCTGCTGCTTTCCAGGCAACCCATTATTGTAGCCGGAGCGTCCGGGCCCAGCTTCAATCGGAACGTTCAGAGATTTTACTTTACAAGAAAGGCGATCCGAACCCTGCTCCTGAAACAGCATGGTTGGTTTGCCAGTCTCAGCTTCAGTGCGTCGCCTCATAAGGGCCGATTCGTCGTCCTGGCCCAACGCCGGCGTATTGATCACCTTGTCCTCGTGACTGGTCCAACCTCCTCCGGGAAAAGCACGCTGATTGATCGGCTGTGGAAGGGAGACCTGCCTCAGCTTTCCGATCGCATCGGCCTGACCGACAAGTCCGACTGGCCCCAGCCCATCAATACCAACCACCTCTTTGAAAACTCGCCGGCTTCGGCGAGCAATGTCATCTGGCACTACGATTTTCTAAGACCGTACTATCGCACCTCCAAAACCTATGAGCGAGACGAGGCCCTTGAGGCATTGACCTGCGCCGAGAAGGTCACGGTCATCACCGTTTGGACGCCGCCGGAACGGCTGAGAGCGCAGTTCTTTCGCTCCGAAATCGAGAGGCGTGGGAAGAAGCGCCGGAGTCCAGCATCGCATCATCTCAAGATCCTTAAGCAGTACGAAGACGATCGGCGGGTTCTCGGCCTGTACAAAGCATGGTTCGCCTATGTGCAGGGGCGTGCGGCCGAACATCTCGTGGTGACCCTGGACGAAACCGGTCTAACGGTGCGCACGCCCATGGAATGGGCCGCTCTCGACCACCGCTGAAACTATAAAGGGCGGTCCGTTCGGGCGCCGCGCCTTGGGGCGCCTAGATCAGCTCGGATCCTTCGGAAAGGTCTCGCGCATCGAGGGACGCGCCGCGAAACGCTTCTGCCAGGCCGCAAGTTGTGGCCGGCCTTGACGCCAGTTCTCGCTCTGGAAACGGAAATCCA
>DASPGI010000166.1:0-30824 GCA_035620695.1 Alphaproteobacteria bacterium | reverse complement strand
GTGGCGCAACTGATCCGCGGCAAGAGCGCCTCTGCGGCGTTGGCGGAGCTTGACTTCGCCAAGCGGCGCGTGGCGCATGATGTCCGTAAGGTGTTGGAGGCGGCCATTGCCAATGCCGAGAACAATCATCAGCTCGATGTGGACCGGCTTTACGTAGCCGAGGCGACGGTCGGCAAGAGCTTCGTAATGAAGCGCTTCGCCACCCGCGCGCGCGGGCGCTCGGGGCGCATTCTCAAGCCATGGTCCAATCTGACCGTAATCGTGCGCGAACGCGAGGAGACAGCCTGATCCATGGGCCAGAAAGTCAATCCGGTCGGGCTTCGGCTCGGCATCAACCGCACCTGGGACTCGCGCTGGTACGCCGACAAGGGCTATGCGAACCTGCTTCATGAAGATCTGGAGCTTCGCAAATATCTCGAGAAGCGGCTGCAGCAAGCCGGCGTCAGCCGGGTGGTTATCGAGCGTCCCGCTAAGCGCGCACGGATCACCATCCACACCGCACGGCCGGGCGTGGTGATCGGCAAGAAAGGCGCCGACATCGAAAAGCTGCGGACCGATCTCTCCAAGCGGACCGACGGCGAGGTTGCGCTCAATATCGTCGAAATCCGCAAGCCAGAGCTCGATGCGCGGCTTGTGGCCGAGAACATCGCACAGCAGCTCGAACGCCGTGTCGCTTTCCGCCGCGCCATGAAGCGCGCCGTGCAGTCGGCAATGCGCCTTGGCGCCCAGGGAATACGCATCACCTGCGGCGGGCGGCTGGGCGGGGCGGAGATCGCCCGCGTCGAATGGTATCGCGAAGGCCGTGTGCCCCTGCACACGCTTCGCGCCGATGTGGATTTCGGCCAGGCGACAGCCTTCACGACATACGGCACTTGCGGGGTGAAGGTGTGGATATTCAAGGGCGAGATCCTGGCGCACGATCCGCTGGCCCAGGACAAGCGCCTCGCCGAGCAGCAGGTCGCCCGCTAGGACCGGTTAGCGAAAAGAAGAGAGCGAAGACGCCATGCTTCAACCGAAACGGACGAAATACCGCAAGGCGCATAAGGGGCGGATCCGCGGATCGGCCAAAGGCGGCTCGACCTTGAGCTTCGGCTCCTACGGGCTCAAAGCGGTGGAGCCGGACCGGGTGACTGCGCGCCAGATCGAGGCGGCGCGACGCGCGATCACGCGTCACCTGAAGCGGGCCGGCCGGGTCTGGATTCGCGTCTTCCCGGACGTGCCGGTCTCCCGCAAGCCGGCCGAGGTCCGCATGGGTTCGGGGAAAGGCGCGCCGGAATATTGGGTCTGCCGCGTCCATCCCGGCCGCATCATGTTCGAGATCGACGGCGTACCGACCGATCTGGCCAAACGCGCCTTCGACTTGGCGGCGGCCAAGCTGCCGATCAAGACCCGCTTCGTGACCAGGCTGGGCGAGGGCGAGGGCGAGGGGGCTTGACGCAGATGAAGGCAGAGGAGTTGCGCGGCAAGACGCCGGACGAACTCAGCACCCGGCTGCTCGAGCTGAAAAAGGAGGCCTTCAACCTGCGCTTCCAGAAGGCGAGCGGACAACTGGAAAATACGGCGCGGGTGCGCCAGGTGCGTCGCGACATCGCACGCATAAAGACCATTCTGAACGCCGGTCGAGCCTGAGGGATCAAGGAAGAAAATGCCAAGGCGCGTATTGAAGGGCATGGTGGTGAGCGACGCTTGTGACAAGACGATCGTCGTCCGCGTCGAGCGTCGAGTCATGCACCCCATCTACAAGAAGTACATCACGCGATCCAAGCGATACGCCGCGCACGACGAAGGCAACCGGTTCAAGGTCGGCGATGTGGTCGAGATCCGAGAATGTCGTCCCATCTCCAAGCGTAAGCGTTGGGAGGTGGTGGCCGAGGGCGTCTCGGGTCTCGGGGCGGGCGGCTGAGCCAGCAGGAGTTCGGGCAGTCATGATCCAGATGCAGACGAACCTTGAGGTCGCCGACAATTCCGGCGCGCGCAGGGTGCAGTGCATCAAGGTGCTGGGCGGATCCAAGCGCCGTTTCGCCACCGTCGGCGATGTCATCGTCGTCTCCGTCAAGGAGGCGATCCCGCGCGGCCGGGTAAAGAAGGGTGACGTCCATCAGGCGGTGATCGTGCGCACCGCACGCGAGATCCGTCGAGCCGATGGCAGCTCGATCCGCTTCGACCGCAACGCGGCCGTCTTGATCAACAAGCAGGGCGAACCGATCGGTACGCGTATTTTCGGTCCGGTGACGCGCGAGCTCAGGGCGAAGAAGTTCATGAAGATTGTGAGCCTTGCACCGGAAGTACTTTAGATACAAGGGTTTTTACCGAACATGTCTGGGAAGCTGAAGATCAAGAAGGGCGATCGGGTGGTGGTGATCACGGGCCGCGACCGGGGAAAGCAGGGAGAAGTCTTGAAAGTCCTGCCCAAGGAAACGCGCGTGATCGTGCAGGGCGTCAACATCGCCAAGCGCCACACGCGCCCCAGCGCAGCCGATCCGAGCGGCGGCATCCTCGACAAGGAGCTGCCGATCCACATCTCCAACGTCGCGCATCTCGACCCAAAGTCGGGCAAGCCGACCAGGGTTGGGTTCAAACTGTTGGAGGGCGGCCGCAAGGTTCGGCTGGCCAGGCGCTCCGGCGAGACGATCGACTGAAGGCGGGTCCGAAGATGAGTCGTTTGCGCGAGCGTTACGAGAAAGAGATCAAACCGACCCTGATGAAGGAATTCGGCTACGACAACCCGTTGCAAGCACCGCGTCTGGACAAGATCGTGGTCAATATGGGCGTGGGCGAGGCGGTCCAGGACCAGAAGCGGGTCGATGCCGCCGTGCAGGAGTTGAGCCTCATCACCGGACAGAAGCCCGTGGTGACGCGAGCGAAGAAGTCCATCGCCACCTTCAAACTGCGCGAGGACATGCCGATCGGCGCCAAAGTGACGCTGAGGAGGGAGCGCATGTATGAGTTTCTCGATCGGCTCATCACCGTGGCGCTGCCACGAGTGCGCGACTTTAGAGGCGTGTCGGCGAACAGCTTCGACGGGCGCGGGAACTACTCGCTCGGCCTCAAGGAGCAGATCGTGTTCCCGGAGATCGACTATGACAAGGTCGACCAGGTGCGGGGCATGGATGTGGTCATCGTGACCACTGCGCGAACCGACGATGAGGCCCGCGCGCTGTTGCGCGGGTTCGACATGCCGTTCCAGAGCTGAAGGACTGAGAGACCACCATGGCCAAGACGAGCGCTGTAGAGAAGAACAAGCACCGCCGGGAGATGGCCAGGCGCTACGCTGCCAAGCGCAAGCGACTGAAGGAAATCGCGCGCAATCAGGCGCTGCCAATTGAAGATCGTTTTGCCGCCCAGTTGAAGCTCGCCGAGCTGCCGCGCAACAGCTCGGCCGTGCGCATACGCAACCGTTGCGAGTTGACCGGCCGTCCGCGCGCCTTTTATCGCAAGTTCAAGCTGTCGCGGATCGCGCTCAGGGAGCTTGGCTCGAAGGGCCAGATCCCGGGCATGGTCAAAGCGAGCTGGTAAGGAGGTTCTGAGGCACCCATGGCTATGAGTGATCCCCTCGGTGATCTGCTGACACGCATCCGCAATGGCCAGCGGGCGCACAAATTGAGCGTGTCAAGTCCGTCTTCCCGGCTTCGCACCAACGTGCTCGAGGTATTGAAGCGCGAGGGTTATATCCGCGATTTTGCGCAAGAGGAGGTTTCTCCGGGCATCGCCGAGTTGCGCATCGAGCTGAAATATCACGAGGGCAAGCCGGTCATCCGTGAGATTTCCCGCGTCTCCAAGCCGGGACGTCGGGTCTATTCGAAGATAAAGGACCTGCCAAAGGTCTATAATGGTCTTGGCATCTCCATTCTGTCGACGCCCAAGGGCGTCATGTCGGACAATGAGGCCCGCGCAGCCAATCTCGGCGGCGAGATCCTCTGTCGCGTGTTCTAAGGGAAAGTTCCATGTCGCGCGTAGGCAAGCATCCGATCGCCGTCCCCGCGGGCGTCACGGTCGAGATCGCCAACCGGATACTCAAGGCCAAGGGCAAACTGGGTGAGCTCACTCTCAAACTCGGCGAGGAGGTCGACGCCAAGCTCGAGGGCGGTAAGATCGTGGTGACGCCGCGCTCGGAAACCACGCGCGCACGCACGCTCTGGGGCGCCACGCGTGCCCTGGTCAACAATATGGTCGGCGGAGTATCCAAGGGCTTCACCAAGACCCTGGAGATCAGCGGGGTCGGCTACCGCGCGCAGGTGCAGGGCAAGAACCTTCAACTACAGCTCGGATTCAGCCATGACGTGATCTATCCGATCCCGAACGGTGTCACGATCAAATGCGACAAGCCGACCCAGATCACCATCAGCGGCGCTGATCGGCAGCGGGTCGGCCAAGTGGCGGCCGAGATTCGCGCCTTCCGCAAGCCGGAGCCCTACAAGGGAAAAGGCATCAAATACGAGAACGAGCGCATCCTGCGCAAGGAAGGCAAGAAGAAATAGGCGATCCGCAGCCATGGCAAACGCTATTAACCTATTCAACCGCCGCGAGCGGCGGGTACGGGCCAATCTTCGCCGCGGAGCGACGCGGCCGCGCCTGACCGTGTTCCGCTCCGGCCGGCACATCTATGCCCAGGTCGTCGACGATGCGAAGGGCGAGACGCTGGCCGCCGCCTCATCGCTTGACAAGGGCCTTAAGGGTAAGCTCAAGACCGGCGCCGACAAGGAAGCCGCCAAGCAGGTCGGCCTTCTTGTTGCCGAACGCGCCAAGGCGGTCGGCATCGAAGCGGTTGTCTTTGATCGCGGCGGCTATCTCTATCACGGGCGGGTCAAGGCGCTCGCCGACGGGGCCCGCGAGGGCGGATTGTTGTTCTAGGAACGGGATATCAGGGCAAATGGCACGAGGCGAGAAGGGCGAGCGCGGGGGACGGGAACGTGATCGTGATCGCGACGACGGAGAGTTCGTCGAGAAGCTAGTCTCGATCAACCGCGTCGCCAAGGTGGTCAAGGGCGGTCGCCGGTTCGGCTTTGCAGCACTGGTGGTGGTCGGCGACGGCAAGGGCCGCGTCGGCCATGGCGCCGGCAAGGCGCGCGAAGTACCGGAAGCAATCCGCAAGGCGACCGAGCAGGCCAAGCGCAGCATGGTGCGCGTGCCGTTGCGCGAGGGCCGCACGCTGCATCATGACACCCACGGGCATTTCGGGTCGGGCCGCGTGGTGATGCGCGCTGCCGAACCGGGCACCGGCATCATCGCAGGCGGGCCGATACGTGCGATCTGTGAGGCATTGGGCGTTGCCGATGTGGTCGCGAAGTCGGTAGGAACCTCCAATCCGCACAATATGATCAAGGCGGCCTTCGCTGCGCTGGGCGCCTCCAGCTCGCCGCGTTCGGTCGCCAGCCGGCGCGGCAAGAAGGTGGCCGATATTCTCGGCCGTCGCGAAGTCGAGGCACGGGAGTAGGCTCATGGCCGAAGGCAAGAAAAAGCTGAAGATTACCCAGATCGGTAGTCCGATCGGTCGCAGGAGGGACCAGCGCACGACCTTGGTCGGCCTCGGGCTGAACAAGATGAACCGCAGCCGCGAAATGACGGACTCGCCATCGATCCGCGGCATGATCCGCAAGGTTCAGCATCTTGTCCGGGTCGAGGAACTCGGCTGAAGCTGAATTCTGAATAGAACGGTGCAAGACTATGAAACTGAACCAACTTTCCGATAATGCAGGCGCTCGCAAGAAACGGATTCGCGTCGGCCGCGGTATCGGGTCGGGCAAGGGTAAGACCGGCGGTCGTGGCGGAAAGGGGCAGACCGCGCGCGCCGGCGTCGCCATCAAGGGTTTCGAGGGCGGCCAAATGCCGCTGCATCGCCGCCTGCCCAAGCGCGGCTTCAACAACAACTTTCGCCAAGAGCACGCTGTATTGAACCTTGGCCGTCTGCAGCAGGCGGTAGAGGCCGGAAAGCTCGATCCCAAGGCGACCATCGGACGAGAGGCGCTGAAAATGGCGGGTCTGGTCAACCGCATCGGGGCCGGCATCAAGCTTCTGGCGAAGGGCGAGCTAAAACAGCCCTTGACCATCGAGGTCGACCGCGCGTCGAAATCCGCGATGGAGGCGGTGGAAAAGGCGGGCGGCAAGGTCATTGTCGCTCCCGCTCGGGCTGCCTAAATCATACCCAGCCAAGGGCGTCTCAACGGCTTGCATCCCCAAAGGAACGGCTAAATGGCATCCGCCGCAGAACAGCTCGCCGCGAACCTGAATTTCGGCGCGTTCGCCAAGGCGACCGAGCTGAAGAAGCGGATCTGGTTCACGCTTGCCGCCTTGGTGGTCTACCGGCTGGGCGCGCACATCCCACTGCCTGGCATCGATGCCCGGGCCATGGCCGAACTGTTCCAGAGCAATGCCGGGGGAATCCTCGGAATGTTCGACATGTTCGCGGGCGGCGCGGTCCGGCGCATGACCATTTTTGCGCTGAACATCATGCCCTACATCTCCGCCTCGATCATCATGCAGCTCCTGACGGCGGTGTCGCCCACACTGGAGCAGCTCAAGAAAGAAGGGGAGGCTGGGCGGAAAAAGATCAATCAGTACACGCGCTACGGAACCGTTCTTCTGGCGGCGGTGCAGGCTTATGGGATCGCGGTCGGCCTTGAATCGAGCTCGGGCGTGGTGTCCTCGCCAGGGCTCCTCTTCCGCTTCACCACGGTCGTAACCTTGACCGGCGGCACGATCTTCCTGATGTGGCTGGGTGAGCAGATCACCGCGCGCGGTGTCGGCAATGGCATTTCGCTTATCATCTTCTCGGGCATCGTGGCCAACCTGCCAATCGGCCTTGTCACCACGCTGGAGCTGGGGCGCACGGGCGCGCTGTCGACCTTCTTCATAGTCTTGCTCCTGTTCATGGCGATCGCGGTCGTCACCTTCATCGTCTTCATGGAGCGGGCGCAGCGACGCATTATCATCCAGTACCCCAAGCGCCAAGTCGGCAATAAGCTGTTCGGTGGCGAAAGCTCTCACCTTCCCCTCAAGCTCAACAGTTCGGGCGTGATCCCTCCGATTTTCGCCAGTTCGCTGCTGCTGCTTCCGGTAACGGTCGCGGGGTTCAGCGGCACCGCGCCGGGCTGGATCGGCTCGATCACCGCCTATCTCGGGCACGGCCAGCCGCTCTACATGCTGGCCTATGTGGGCCTGATCGTCTTCTTTGCGTTCTTCTACACGGCGATCGTCGTGAACCCGAACGATACGGCCGACAATCTGAAGCGCCATGGCGGTTTCATCCCAGGTATTCGGCCCGGCAAGAACACCGCCGAGTATCTCGATTACGTGCTGACGCGACTGACCGTGGTAGGCTCCGCCTATCTGGCCGCGGTATGCCTGCTGCCCGAGATCTTGATCTCGCGCTACAGCGTGCCGTTCTATTTCGGCGGCACCAGTCTCTTGATCGTCGTTTCGGTCACGATGGACACCGTCGCGCAGATCCATTCCCACTTGCTTGCCCATCAATATGAAGGTCTGGTCAAGAAGGCGAAGCTGCGGGGGCGTCGGTGATCAACCTGATCCTGCTGGGGCCGCCAGGCGCCGGCAAGGGTACTCAGGCCAAGCGGCTGGAGCAGAAATACGGCCTGGTCCAGCTTTCGACGGGCGACATGCTGCGCGCAGCCGCCGCCTCCGGTTCCGAGCTCGGCCGGCAAGCCAAGAAGGTGATGGAGGCGGGCCAGCTCATGCCCGACGATATCATCATCGCCATGATCGCCGACAGGATCGACCGGCCCGATACGAAAGGCGGGATCATCCTCGATGGATTTCCGCGCACCGTCGCACAGGCCAAGGCCTTGGACCGGCTTCTGGCCGATCGGGGTCGCGGGCTGGATCTCGTGATCGAGATCCGGGTGGATGACGCAGTGCTGATCGAGCGCATCTCTGGCCGCTTCGCCTGCGCGAACTGCGGGGAGGGGTATCACGACGTCTATCGGCAGCCAAAGACGCAAGGCCGGTGCGATCGTTGCGGCTCCACCGCGTTCATCCGCCGACCGGATGACAATGCCGAGACGGTCAAGGCGCGGCTGGCTGCCTACTATGCCCAGACCACTCCGATCCTGCCCTACTACGCCGATCGGTCGATACTGAGATGGGTGGACGGGATGGCCGATATCGAGGCTGTCGCGGCCAAGATAGAGGCCCTGATCGCGGAGCGTCGCCGCGGTTGACAGGCACCGGTTCATACGTATAATGCGCCGCCTCTCTGGCCCGTGCTCGCGCCCGAGCGGTGGAGCGCACCCAAAATTCGGTGACTAACAAGGACTTGAGGAGAGGACCCGTGGCGCGTATCGCCGGTGTCAATATTCCGACCCAGAAACGCGTTCTTATTGCGCTGACCTATATCCACGGCATCGGTCCGACCAAGGCCAGGGAAATCTGCGACAAGGTCGGGATTCCCTCCGAACGGCGCGTCAGCCAGCTGACGGATGATGAAGTGGTCCGCATCCGCGAAACGATCGACCGCGACTACCGCGTCGAGGGCGACCTCAGGCGCGAGGTGGCGATGAACATCAAGCGACTGATGGACCTCGGCTGCTATCGGGGTCTGAGGCACCGCAAGAATCTTCCGGTTCGCGGTCAGCGCACTCACACCAACGCCCGTACCCGCAAGGGCAAGGCGCGGCCGATTGCCGGCAAGAAGAAAGCCACCTGAACAAGCAACTCTGACCTAACGCGCGAGAAATCCGATTCATGGTCACAAAGGCAGCTTCGCCGCGCGTGCGGCGCCGTGAAAAGAAGAACATTACTTCCGGCGTTGCGCATGTGAACGCCTCGTTCAACAATACGATGATCACCATCACCGATGCCCAAGGGAACACGATTGCCTGGGCCTCCTCGGGCAGCCAAAACTTCAAGGGCAGCCGGAAATCGACCCCGTACGCGGCGCAGGTGGCCGCCGAGTCGGCCGGCCGCAAGGCGATGGAGCACGGCGTCCGCACTATCGAGGTGGAAGTCAAAGGACCCGGCGCGGGTCGGGAGTCGGCCCTGCGGGCGCTGCAGGCAGTCGGCTTCACAATCACCCAGATCCGGGATGTGACGCCTATTCCGCACAATGGATGCCGTCCCCCGAAGCGCCGTCGGGTATGAGGTTTCGGTCGGCCGAAAGAGGCCGGCCGGTTCCGGCACCGCCTTATGTTTCTCCGCATGGCGGACCGGTGGAAAATATCAACGGGCGCGGCCGGCCGATGCGGTGGCCCGCCATTAGTCGAGGACCTGACCGGTGATTCAGAAGAACTGGACCGAGTTGATCAAGCCGAGCAAGCTGCAGATCGACGCCGGAACCGATCCCAAGCGCGAGGCGACCGTTGTGGCCGAACCGCTGGAGCGAGGGTTTGGCCTCACGCTCGGCAATGCGCTCCGGCGCGTCCTGCTTTCCTCTCTACAAGGGGCGGCGGTGACCTCGGTGCAGATCGAGGGCGTCCTGCACGAATTCTCCTCGATCCCTGGTGTGCGCGAGGATGTGACCGATATCGTCCTCAACATTAAGTCGATTGCGCTGAGGATGCATGGGGAAGCCCCGAAGCGGATGCGCTTGAAAGCCGAGGGGGCGGGCGAAGTGCGAGCCGGTCAGATTGAAACCGGACACGATATCGAGATCATGAATCCGGACCTTGTGCTCTGCACCCTCGATCAGGGAGCCAAGCTCGCGGTCGAGTTCATGGTCCAGTCCGGCAAGGGCTATGTCCCGGCCTCGCAGAACCGTGCCGAGGATGCACCGATCGGGCTTATTCCGGTCGATGCGCTGTTCAGCCCGGTACGCAAGATCTCCTACAAGGTCGAGAATACACGCGTCGGTCAGGTCACCGACTATGACAAGCTTTCGATGCAGATCGAGACCAATGGCTCCGTCACACCCGAGGACGCGGTGGCGCTCGCCGCGCGAATCCTTCAGGACCAGTTGCAGCTTTTCATCAATTTCGAGGAGCCGCGCACTGCGGAGAAGGAAGGTGCTGTCGCCGAGCCGCCCTTCAACAAGAATCTGCTGCGCAAGGTGGACGAACTGGAGCTGTCGGTCCGCTCGGCGAACTGTCTGAAGAACGACAATATCGTCTATATCGGCGATCTGGTCCAAAAAACCGAGGCCGAGATGCTGCGGACGCCTAATTTCGGCCGCAAGTCGCTGAACGAGATCAAGGAAGTGCTGGCGCAGATGGGACTTCATCTCGGCATGGAGATCCCGAACTGGCCGCCCGAGAATATTGAGGAACTGGCGAAACGGCTCGAAGAGCCGTATTGAGGCGCCGCCGAAACGGAAGAACGAGGCAAGGCCATGCGTCACGGTCTCTCCGGCCGCAAACTGGGTCGTACCACTGCCCATCGCAAGGCGATGTTCGCCAATATGGCGGCGGCATTGATCAAGCATGAGCAAATCACCACCACTCTGCCCAAGGCGAAGGATCTGCGACGGGTGGTCGATCGGTTGATCACGCTGGGAAAGCGCGGCAACTTGCACGCGCGCCGGCAGGCCATTTCGATGCTGCAGGACGCACAACTCGCCCAGAAACTGTTCGGGCCCTTGGCGGAGCGCTATTCGGCGCGCAACGGCGGCTATACGCGCGTCCTCAAGGCCGGCTTTCGCTATGGCGATGCCGCTCCGATGGCGGTGATCGAGCTGGTCGACCGCGACCCCGAAGCCAAGGGCCTGGATTCCGGGCCGACCGCCGAGAAGGCGGAGGCGGGCGAGGAAGAGCAGGCCTAGACCCCGTTCCGGTTTTCAGGCGGCTCTGGCGCAGCCTTCTGCACCTCCTTCATGGCTCTACACCGGCAAGAAGAGCGCCGGAACCCTTTCGCCTGACCGTTGGGGATGGTAAGGCCCCTGCTTCGGTTCGGGCCCCGTCATTGCCATTCTATTCTCATGCTAGTTTGCTGCTCTTGAAATGATCCACTTTACTCTCATGTTCCGGTGCTTGGCGATGGCGCTGGCCCTCATGCTGGCCACCTCGGGGTCGGCGCAAACGCATCGGCAGGTTCCGAAGAGTGTCGATGAGATCGAACTCTCCTTCGCTCAGGTCGCGCGCAAGGCGGCTCCGGCGGTGGTCAACATCTATGCCCGTCAAATCGAACGCACCGAGTCCTCGCCGCTCTTCGACGATCCGTTGTTCCGGCGTTTCTTTGGCCCGTCCTTCGGCGTGCCTCGTCAGCGGGTGCGCAACTCTCTGGGCTCGGGCGTGATCGTGCGTGCGGACGGGCTCATCGTGACCAACCATCATGTCGTCAAGAACGCCAGTGAAATTCGGGTCGTGCTGGCTGACCGACGCGAGTTCGCCGCCACGATCGTGACCTCGGATGAACGCACCGATCTGGCGGTGTTGCGGATCGGCCCGCAGGGCGAAGAGTTGCCCGTCCTGGCGTTCCGTGACTCCGACGAGATGGAGGTTGGCGACCTCGTGCTGGCGATCGGCAATCCGTTCGGAGTCGGGCAAACGGTCACGAGCGGCATCGTCTCCGCTTTGGCGCGCACCCAGATCGGGATTTCGGATCTTGGCTTCTTTATCCAGACTGACGCCGCAATCAATCCCGGCAACAGCGGCGGCGCGCTGGTCGGGATGGACGGCCGGCTGGTCGGCATCAATACCGCCATCTACTCGCGCGGCGGTGGCTCGATCGGCATCGGCTTTGCCATTCCCTCCAACATCGTCGCGGTAGTGGTCGCGGCAGCCGAGGCGGGCGACACGTTGGTGCTGCCATGGATCGGGTTGCTGGGGCAGGCGGCGACCGCAGAGCTTGCTCCCGGCCTCGGGCTTCAGCGGCCAGGCGGGGTCGTCGTCAATCGCACCTATCCCGGCGGCCCGGCCGAACGGGCCGGGCTGAAACCGGGTGATGTCATCCTTGCCGTGAACGGGCACGAAGTCCTGGATCCGGCCTCTTTGAACTATCGGCTCTTGCCCCTCAAGCCGGACGAACAGGCCGAGTTCGAGTTTCTTCGCAAGGGAGAGGTGAAGCAGGCGAAATTGCGCCTCGCTCTTCCGCCTGAGACGCCCCCACGCGATCAGACCGAGCTTTCGGGCCCGCACCCGTTCGACGGCGCGATCGTGGTTAACTTGTCGCCCGCGGTGGCCGAGGAACTTGCCATGGAGGGATCCTGGTTCGGAGTGGCGATCACGGATGTGCGCAGCGACGGGCTTGCCGCTCGAATCGGTTTCGAGCCAGGGGATGTGATCCTCTCGGTCAACGACCGGCAGATCGACACGGTCGGCGCCCTGAAGGCGGCGCTGGCGCAGGACGCCACGTCGTGGCAGATCAGATTCCGACGCGATGGGAAAACTGAGACGGTGACGATCCGCTAAGGCGGACTTGGGATGGGCGACATGGCCACCTTGTTCGAAAGCCAGGCTCCCCGACCTCTCGCCGACCGGCTGCGGCCGCGGCGGCTGGAGGAGGTCGTCGGCCAGGATCATCTTCTGAAGCCGGAGGCGCCGATCGGCCGGATGGCGGCGCAGGGCAGGCTCGCCTCGATGATCCTCTGGGGCCCGCCCGGCTGCGGCAAGACCACCATTGCCCGCCTGCTGGCCGAACACACCAAGCTGGAGTTCCAGCCACTTTCGGCAGTGTTCTCGGGTGTTGGCGACCTGCGCAAGGTATTCGACCAGGCCAAGAAGCTGCGCGCCGGAGGGCGAGGGACGTTGCTGTTCGTCGACGAAGTCCATCGGTTCAACCGGGCCCAGCAGGACAGTTTCTTGCCATATGTCGAGGACGGAACCGTGATCCTGATCGGTGCGACTACAGAAAATCCGTCTTTCGAGCTCAACGGCGCGCTTCTGTCGCGCTGTCAGGTCTTCGTGCTCAATCGTCTGGACGAGGCTGCGTTGGAGACGCTGCTTCAGCGCGCGGAGGCGGAGATGGGCCGCGCACTACCGCTAACCGCCGAGGCGCGGCAGGCGATCAAGGCAATGGCCGATGGCGACGGGCGCTATGTCCTGAACCTCGCCGAGGAGCTGCTCCAGCTTGCGCCCGCGACCGCGCTCGACACCTCGGCCCTGATCGCGGCGGTGCAGCGCCGTGCGCCGCTCTACGACAAAGCGCAGGAGGGCCACTACAATTTGATCAGCGCGCTGCACAAGTCTCTGCGCGGATCCGACACGGATGCGGCGCTTTATTGGCTTGCGCGCATGCTGGCCGGAGGGGAGGACCCGCTCTACATCGCGCGCCGCATGGTCCGCTTTGCGGTCGAGGATATCGGCCTGGCCGATCCCGAAGCGCTCCATCAGGCGCTCGCCGCATGGGACACATATGAACGGCTCGGTTCGCCTGAAGGCGAGTTGGCGCTGGCGCAATGCGTCATCTATCTGGGCACCGCGCCCAAATCGAACGCCGCCTATGCGGGCTTCGGTGAGGCGATGCGCGCGGCCAGGGAAACCGGCTCTCTGATGCCGCCCAAGCATATTCTCAATGCCCCAACACGACTGATGAAACAGCTCGGCTACGGCAAGGGTTACAACTACGACCACGATACCGCCGAAGGATTTTCCGGACAGAACTATTTCCCCGAGGAGATGGACCGACGGCGATTCTACGAGCCGGTGGAGCGAGGCTTCGAACGGGAGATCCGCAAGCGGTTGGAATATTGGGACAGACTGCGCGCCGAGAAACAGGCGCACGCAGTACACAAACAAAGTTGAGCGGCGTCCGGATGAGCGCCGTCCAGACCCTTACGGTGACGAAGGAGGAAAGCGAGCTGAGGCTGGACCGCTGGTTCAAACGGCGCTTTCCTGCGCTTGGTCATGGCCGGCTGGAAAAGCTTCTCCGCACCGGCCAGATTCGCGTCGACGGCCGGCGCGCCAAGGCATCGATGCGGCTGGCAATCGGCCAGAGGGTGCGCGTTCCCCCGCTCGGCATCACTGCGCCCCCGCCGCCGCGGAAACCGGAAATCGGTGCTGAAGATGCAGCCCAGTTGCGCCGGCGCATCCTCTACAAGGATGAGTGGGTGATCGCGCTGGATAAGCCGGCCGGGCTTGCCGTCCAGGGTGGCACGGGCACCCATCGCCATCTTGACGCCATGCTGGATGCGTTGCGCTTCGGGGCCGAGGAGCGGCCGAAGCTCGTTCATCGGCTTGACCGCGATACCAGCGGGGTGCTTGTGCTGGCCCGCTCCGCTCCGGCAGCGCGTAGCTTGGCCGAGGCGTTCCGACGCAAGAACGCGGTCAAGCTCTATTGGGCTGTCACGGTCGGTGTGCCGGACCGTGCCGCCGGGGTCATCGATGTCCCGCTGGCTAAGCTCGCCGATCCTCGTGGCGAGCGGGTCGCCACTGATAAGGAGCAGGGGTTGCGTGCCCTCACACGTTGGCGGGTGGTCGATCGGGTAGGTCGCAAGGCCGCCTGGCTCGCCCTCATGCCCGAAACCGGGCGGACGCACCAGCTTCGCGTCCACTGCTCAGTATTGGGGACGCCTATTCTCGGCGATTTCAAATATGGCGGAAAAGAAGCGGTCATCCCTGGTGGCCAGGAGCGCCCATTGCTCCACCTCCATGCGCGAGCCATTCGGATGCCCCACCCGCACGGCGGGTGTCTGGAGATCAAAGCGCCGCTGCCGCAACATATGCGAGAGACCTTCACTTTCCTTGGTTTTGCAGGAGATATCGAGGGCGATGCCGATCTCGCCGCTTGAGGGTCGCCTCCCGCTTGGCGATCTTTCGGCTGCGACGAGGCGCTGCTCGACAGTCAGCATGACCTTGTCTGCATTCGCGCCGTATTCTCCGCCAATGGCTGTGCAATGCCTGAGGATGCTGCGATCAGGCAGGTCGGCCTCTGCCTTGAAGAGACGGTGTCGCGGCGCGCTCGGTGAAGCAGGATTTCTTCTGGGAATCGCCACCGGAAAAGCGCGCCGGGGTCTTTTACATTGGAGGCATGGCCTGCCCGGTCGATTTGTTACGTTGCAGACCACCGGCTCGAATCCGGGAAAGCCGCATCCTGCCATGCTGTTGCGCGCCCTGGAGGCGTATTGCGTCGATCCGAACCGGACAGTGTTCGTCGGCGACACAACATTCGATTATGCTGCTGGCCGGACGGGCCGTGATGCGTGCGGTCGGCGTCGCTTGAGGATATCATGATCGGCGGGGGCTTGAGACCGTGGGCGCGGGGCTCATTGCCACGCGAAGCGAGGAATTGGCCGATTGCGTCTTTAGTCTTCTCTAGGGGAATACCATGCGACGTTTGAAATGGGTTCTGACCGGCATCGTCGTGCTCTTGGTGGCGGTGATCGTTGCTGGAGTTGCGATCCTGAAGTCTCTCGACCTGAACCAGTACCGCGACTTGATTGCGCGGGAGATCGAGGGCGCTACCGGACGCAAGGTGGTCATCGGCGGGCCGATCGACCTTGAGGTCTCCCTCAGCCCGGCGCTGGCGCTGTCCGACGTCTCGCTGGCCAATGCCCCTTGGGCAACGGACCCGCAGATGCTCGCGGTCAAGCGGTTCGAGGCGAAGGTTGCCCTCCTGCCGTTGCTCAGCAAACAAGTTCAGATCGTGCGCATCGTTCTTTCCGGCGCGGATATCCGCCTCGAAACGAATGCGAATGGCGAGGGGAACTGGGTTTTCAAGCAGGATCAAGCGCCGGAGCCCGAACCGGCACCGGCTGGCGAAGAAGCGCAAGGCGAGGCGGTCATTCCCGCCTTCGACGAGGTCACGGTCGAGGATTCGCGGGTGAGTTACCGGGATGGCCAATCCGGCCAGGTCACGACCGCGGCTGTCGTGAAGCTGGAGGCTTCTGCGCCGAGCCAGAACCAACCGTTGGAGATCGATTTCACCGGCAGCTACAACGACAATCCGATCGAGGTCATGGGAACCCTCGGCCCTATGGCAAGCCTGATCGCCGGCGAACCGGTCGCCGTCGATCTCGAGGCAAAGGCCGGCGGCGCGACCGTGCGCTTGATTGGCGATCTCGGCAAGCCGGGCACCGAGAAAGGCTCCAATCTCGTGATTTCGGCCGAGGGCGGCCAAGTCGGCGAGCTCTCCAACTTCGCCGGTGCGCCGATTCCGGCGCTCGGACCCTACAAGGCCAGTCTTCGTCTTCAGGAAACCAAAGGAGTCTTTTCTGCGGAGGCGATCCAGGCGGTGCTCGGATCGGAAGCTCTCATGCTGGCAAGCGCTACCGGGAGCATCGCCAATCTGGTGGCCGTGGACGGCATTGATCTGCGCATCGAGCTGAAGGGACCTTCGCTTGCGGCCCTGAACGAGCCGGCGAAGCTCGAATTGCCTCCAGTCGGTCCTTACCAGATCGGCGCCGCCGTGAAGGGCGGCCTCAAAAAGCTCCGCCTTGAGGATTTTGCTGCAACCGTCGGTAGCAGCGATCTCGCCGGTTCGGCTGCGCTCGCCTTGGGCGACCCGAGACCGGCGGTCGAGGCGAGCTTGACCTCCAACAAACTGGTCCTTGCCGATTTCACAGGGCCGCCCAAGGAAGGGGCCACGGCGGGCACTTCCGCAAAATCCTCCGATGGGCGGATCTTTCCGGCCGATCCGCTGCCCTTCGAGGGTCTGCAGGCGGTCGACGGGACCGTGCAGCTTTCAACTCGCAGCCTCGTGCTCGAACAAGTGACGATGGAAAATGTCTCGGTCGCTGCGACCATCAAGAATGGACGGCTGACACTGGATCCGCTGAAAGCAGGAATCAGCGGCGGTACGGTTGCGATCAAGGCCGATATCGATGGGGCAAAGGCCAAGCCGCCCGTTGCGCTTTCTGTAATCTCACGGCAGGTGGAGGTGGGCTCGCTTCTGCGCCTCTTGCAAGTAAGCGATGTGCTAAGCGGCGGCAAGGCCGATCTCGATTTGAATGTCACGGGCCAGGGCGAATCGGTACGCGCGATCATGGCCGGTCTCAATGGCTCCAGCCGGCTGGTTATGGGGCCGGGGCGCATCGACAACCGTTTTGCCAAGATCCTGCTCGCCGACCTGGGGGGAATAATCACTCTGTCCGGCAGCAGCGACTCCTCGAACATCAACTGCATGGTGAGCGATTTCGCCATCGCGGCCGGCCAAGCGAAGGCGACTGCGCTTGTGCTCGACACTAACGGCGCAACGATTGTCGGCTCGGGAGGGATCAATCTCGCCACCGAGGGGCTGAACCTGCGGTTCGATCCGAATGCCAAACAGACCAGCCTCGCCAAGCTCGCAGTGCCGGTCCAGGTCCGTGGAACCCTTGCCAGTCCCAGCGTTACGCCCGACCCCGCCGCAATCGCGAAAGGTGCGGTCGGAGCGGTCGTTGGCGCGCCGTCGGGCATTTTCGGGGCGCTCGCGGGGTTGACCGGCTCCAAGGCCTCCACGGCCGAGCAGAATCCCTGCGCCGCTGCGCTCACAGGAAAGACCCAGCCCTCGAAGGCCGCGACCGAAACCTCCAGCGGTACGGCGCCGGCGACCGGCACAGGAGTCGTCGAGGACGCAGTCAAAGGGCTCGGCAAGACGCTCGACAACTTTTTCGGCGGCTCGGATTGAAACGAGCATACCAGAAGGCAGCTTCGACAAGGCTGGAGGCCGGCTTCGGAGTGACGCTCGACGGCAAGCCGCTCTCCACGCTCATGCAGCGCCCGATTGCCGTGCCCACTCTTGCATTGGCCGAAGCAATAGCTGCCGAGTGGCAGGAGCAAGGCGAGGAAGTTCGCCCCCATTCGATGCCGCTCACACAGCTTGCGGCGACCGCACTTGACCGTGTGGCCGATCGGCGCGAGGAAGTGATCGACGAGCTTGCCGCCTATGGTCCGACCGACCTGCTCTGCTATCGCACCGACCAGTCTGTCGAACTAGCGCGACGGCAGGCGCTGAGCTGGCAACCCGTGCTGGACTGGTTCGCCCTTCGCTTCGATGCGCCCCTTACGGTGACCCTTGGTGTGATCCCGAAGGCGCAGTCACCAGCGGCTCTCGCGGCCCTGCGCACTGCCGTCGCCCAGCGCGACTTCTGGGAACTGTCGGCGCTGGCGCTCGCCACCCATGCCGCGGGATCGATCGTCCTTGCCCTCGCCTTGGCCGAGGGGCAGATCGATGCTGCCGGCGTCTGGTCGCTTTCTCTAATGGACGAGCTGTTCCAGGCCGAGCAGTGGGGGGATGATCCGCAGGCGTCGGCCCGTCGCCAGTCCATCCAGCAGGACCTGCTCTCCGCCGAGCGGTTTCTCAAGCTGTTGCGGCAGGGTTAGGGCGGACTTCGGCCTTACCGTCGTGCTTCCGTCGTGGGCGGCTTTGTAGCACTCTCGCTTCTCGGTTCGACGCTGAGGCATTGGGGGCAACGATGCAGGACATCCTGCAACGGCTTGAAGAAAAGCGGGCTGCCGCACGCGCCGGCGGCGGACAGAAGCGTATCGAGGCTCAGCACGCCAAGGGCAAGTTGACCGCCCGGGAGCGAATCGAGGCGCTGCTCGACCCAGGCTCCTTCGAGGAGTGGGGCATGTTCGTCGAGCATCGCTGCACCGATTTCAACATGGCGGAGAGCAAAATTCCCGGCGATGGGGTTGTGACCGGCTATGGCACCGTCAATGGGCGGCTGGTCTTCGTCTTCAGCCAGGATTTCACCGTCTTCGGCGGATCCTTGAGCGAGCCGCATGCAGAGAAGATCTGCAAGATCATGGATCAGGCGATCCGCGTCGGCGCTCCCGTCATCGGGCTCAACGATTCGGGCGGCGCACGCATCCAGGAAGGCGTCGCCTCGCTTGCCGGCTACGCCGAGGTGTTTCAGCGCAACGTGCTCGCCTCCGGCGTGGTGCCGCAGATCTCGCTGATCATGGGGCCCTGTGCGGGTGGAGCCGTCTATTCCCCGGCCATGACCGACTTCATCTTCATGGTGAAGGACTCTTCATATATGTTTGTTACAGGACCCGATGTGGTGAAAACAGTCACCCACGAAGCGGTGACGCTCGAGGAACTGGGCGGCGCGTTGACGCATACGACGCGTTCTGGCGTGGCCGATCTCGCATTCGAGAACGATGTGGAGGCGCTCTTGGAGTTGCGCCGCTTCATCGACTTCCTTCCCGCCTCGAACCGATCGGGCACACCGCTGAAACCGACCGAGGATCCCGGAGACCGGCTCGAGCCGTCGCTCGATACGCTGGTGCCCGCCAGCCCGAACCGCCCTTACGACATGAAGGAGCTGATCTTGAAGGTCGTCGACGAAGGCGACTTCTTCGAGCTGCAGCCGAACTATGCCCGTAACATCATAATCGGCTTCGGCAGGATCGAAGGCCGCACGATCGGCTTCGTCGCCAACCAGCCCATGGTGCTTGCCGGCTGCCTCGATATCGATTCAAGCCGCAAGGCGGCGCGCTTTGTGCGCTTCTGCGATTGCTTCGCCATTCCCATCGTCACCTTTGTGGATGTGCCGGGTTTTCTGCCCGGTACCGCCCAGGAATATGGCGGCATCATCAAGCATGGCGCCAAGCTGCTCTACGCGTTTGCCGAGGCTACGGTGCCGAAGGTCACGGTGATCACTCGCAAAGCTTATGGCGGGGCTTATGACGTCATGAGCTCCAAGCATCTGCGCGGAGACGTCAACTATGCTTGGCCCTCTGCGGAGATCGCTGTCATGGGGCCGAAGGGCGCGGTCGAAATCATATTCCGCGGCGACATCGGCGATCCGGCAAAGATCGAGGCGCGCACGGAGGAATATCGAGAGAAATTCGCCAACCCCTTCGTCGCCGGCCATCGCGGCTTCATCGACGATGTGATCATGCCGCACGCGACACGCCACAGGATCGCTCGATCGCTGGCCATGCTCCGCAACAAGACGCTCGAGAATCCCTGGAAGAAGCACGACAACATCCCGCTCTAGCCATGGCGCGCCGAGCCCTGTTTTCGAAGATTCTGATCGCCAACCGCGGCGAGATCGCCTGCCGCGTGATGCGCACCGCAAAGCGCCTGGGCATCGGCACCGTCGCGATCTATTCCGATGCCGATGCGGACGCCCGACATGTTCGTGAAGCCGATGAGGCGGTGCGCATCGGGCCTGCACGTTCGGTGGAAAGCTATCTTTCGATCGAGTCTGTCCTTGCGGCTGCGCGCCGAACCGGGGCCGAGGCGGTGCATCCGGGCTATGGCTTTCTGTCGGAGAATCCGCGCTTCGCCTCAGCGCTGGAGGAGGAGGGAATTGTCTTCATCGGTCCGACCCCTTCGGCGATCGCGGCGATGGGCGACAAAATCGAATCCAAGCGGCTCGCGGCCAAGGCCGGCGTGCGGACGGTGCCCGGCTTCGTCGGCGAGATCAAGAACGGGCGCCACGCAGCAAGGATCGCCGGCGACATTGGATTTCCTGTGATGGTCAAGGCCTCCGCGGGTGGCGGCGGCAAGGGCATGCGCATCGTTTGGAACGAGGCGGAGCTGAAGGAGGCGTTGCGCTCGGCGGCCAGCGAGGCGCGGTCGAGCTTCGGCGACGACCGGTTGCTGATCGAGAAATACATCGAGGAGCCTCGGCATATCGAGATCCAGGTCCTGGCAGATGCGCATGGCACGGTCTTGCATCTTGGCGAGCGCGAATGCTCGATCCAGCGTCGGCACCAGAAAGTGATCGAGGAGGCGCCGAGCCCGTTCGTCGACCCTGACATGCGCAGGACCATGGGAGCCGAAGCCGTGGCTCTCGCGCGCGCGGTCGCGTACCGGTCGGCCGGCACGGTGGAGTTCATTGCGGATCGGGAGCGCAACTACTACTTCCTGGAAATGAATACGCGCCTGCAGGTCGAGCATCCGGTGACGGAGCTGACGGTCGGACTGGATCTGGTCGAGATGATGATCCGCATCGCGGCCGGTGAAAAGCTGACCCTGCGGCAGGAGGAGATCGCGCTGACTGGTGCGGCGATCGAGGCGCGCGTCTATGCCGAGGATCCCGCACGCGGCTTTCTTCCTTCGACCGGACGGCTGGTTCGATATAGGGAGCCGAGATCCGCCAACGGCTCGGGGCTGCGCATCGACAGCGGTGTTCAGGAAGGCGGCGAAGTCAGCATTCACTACGATCCCATGATCGCCAAGCTGATCGCCTTTGGTCCCGACCGATCGACGGCTATCGCCCGGCTGGCATACGCCATAGACAGTTTTGCCTTTCGGGGGATCGCGACGAATCTGTCCTTTCTTGCCACGGTTGTACGCCACCCGCGATTCGCCGAAGGACGGCTTTCGACCGGCTTCATCGCCGAGGAGTTCGGTGCCGCCTTCAAGAGCCCGCCGCCGGCCGGATCGGCCCTGCACCGCCTTCTGGCCCTGGCGGCCGTAGCCCGTCGGCGGGTCGCCGAACGCGAGGCTACGCTCTCGGGGCAGCTTCCTGGTTACCGCGCGCGCATCGCGCAGGAATGGGTCGTCGCCAGTGACGGCAATCACCACACCTTGCGGGTAGAGTTGCGAGGACAAGCGTATCGGGTGCGTGCTGCGGAGTGGGAGCTGGAAGTCGCCACCGGGTGGCAACCGGGCGATCTGGTCTTCGAGGCCCAGCTTGACGGCGAAGCAACCGCGGCGCAGATCGACCGCGCCGGCTCGATCGTGCGCATCGTGCAAGGCGGCGTGGAACTGGAGGCGCTCGTCGTGCCTGGCCATCTGGCGCCGGCGCTGGCGCATATGCCGGTGAAGGCTGCGCAGGATCTGGGTCGGTTCCTGCTTTCGCCGATGCCGGGGCTGCTGGTCTCCCTGGCGGTGGCGGAAGGGGAGATAGTCAAAGCTGGTCAGGAGCTGGCGATCGTCGAGGCCATGAAGATGGAAAATGTGCTCCGCGCCGAACGAGACGGGCGGATCGTGCGATTGCATGCGGCAGCCGGCGCCAGCCTCTCCGTCGATCAGGCGATCTTGGAATTCGAATGACCGAGATGGTGCGAAAGACCGTGCGCGTGCGCATCATAGGGCGGGTGCAGGGAGTCTGGTTCCGCGGCTGGACTATCGATCAGGCGCACGAGCTCCAACTTCACGGCTGGGTGCGCAACCGGCGCGACGGCAGTGTCGAGGCGGTAATCTCCGGCTCGCCCGATTTGGTCGAGGAGATGGTCGGAAGATGCCGGATCGGACCCGCGGCCGCGGCAGTGGATCGGGTCGAGGTAGTTGAAACGGCCGAGATGGTCGCTTTCGGCTTCCACCAGAAACCGACAGTCTGAGTTTCAGGAAGGCCCTCCGAACACGTTCTCGAATTCCTCGATCAAGACCCGGTCCAGCGCGGCTGACGAAACCTCGAGCCCGAGTGCGGCCAGCGAGGTCACGGCGCGGTCGGCAACGCCGCAAGGCACGATGCCTTGAAAATGCGATAGGTCCGGGTCGCGATTGATCGAGATGCCGTGATAAGTTATCCAGCGGCGGATCCTGACGCCGATGGCGGCGATTTTCTCTTCCGACCCGCCTGGCCGGACCACCCAGATGCCGACCCGCCCGGGCCGCCGCTCGCCGCGGACGTCGAATCGCGCCAGCGTTCGGATTAGCCATTCCTCCAAATCTTGCACATAGAGCCGCAGATCGGCGCGGCCGCGTCGACGCAGGTCGATCATGACATAGCCCACGCGCTGGCCGGGCCCGTGATAGGTGTATTGTCCTCCGCGCCCGGTCCGGAAGACCGGAAAGCGATCCGGCTGGATTAGGTCGACCGGCTTGGCGCTGGTTCCGGCGGTGTAGAGGCAGGGGTGCTCAAGCAGCCAGAGGAGTTCCGGAGCCCGCCCCTCGGCTATGGCGGCGACGCGGTGCTCCATGATGTCGAGCGCCTCGGGATACGCGATCGGGTGTTGCTCCAAGCGCCATTCAAGGCTGCCGGAGATCCTGTCGTGCAATCCCTGCTCAGCGGACATTAGTCGGCGTCTCGCCCTTGCTCTCGGTCACCCATTTTGCTATTCCCCTTCGGCCTCTCGAAGCAAGGTTTTCGGGCGGCTCCAGCCTTGGACCCCGCGGTCGTGGCGGAACTGGTAGACGCGCAGCGTTGAGGTCGCTGTGGGCGAAAGCCCGTGGAAGTTCGAGTCTTCTCGACCGCACCAAAATCTGAAAATGCAACCCTGACCAACGGCTGGGCCTTGCTGGCCGCAAGAGTCTATCGGTAGAGTGCCGCGGATCCGAGGCCGATGGCCTCTGCGCACCCGCTGGACTGGCTTCCGTTTGACCGAAGATCTTCGTACCAACGCGCTGGAATATCACCGTTTTCCCGTGCCGGGCAAGCTGGCGATCGTGGCCACGAAGCCACTCGCCAACCAGCGCGATCTGGCGCTCGCTTACTCGCCGGGCGTGGCCGTGGCATGCGAGGCGATCGCCGCCGATCCGGCGGAGGCCTCTCGGCTCACCGGGCGCGGCAACCTCGTCGCCGTGATCACCAATGGCACCGCCGTCCTCGGCCTCGGCGCGATCGGTCCGCTCGCCGCCAAGCCGGTGATGGAGGGGAAGGCCGTCCTCTTCAAGAAATTCGCCGGAATCGACGTTTTCGATATCGAGATCAACGAAACTGATCCCGACCGGCTGGTGGACATCATCGCCAGCCTCGAGCCGACCTTCGGCGGGATCAATCTGGAGGACATCAAAGCCCCGGAATGCTTCGAGGTCGAGCGGCGACTGCGCGACCGCCTCAAGATCCCGGTCTTTCACGACGACCAGCATGGCACGGCGATCATCGTCGCCGCCGCCATCGTCAATGGCCTGAAGGTGATCGGCAAGAGCCTGCAGGAAGTCAAGCTGGTGACGTCGGGAGCCGGTGCGGCCGCTCTCGCCTGCCTCGATCTTCTGGTCGATATGGGTCTTCCGCCCGAGCATATAACGGTGACCGACATCGCAGGCGTGGTCTGGCGCGGCCGTGCCGAGCTGATGGACCCGCGCAAGGCACGCTATGCCCAGGACACCAAGGCCCGAAAGCTGGCGGAGGTCATTTCCGGCGCCGACATCTTCCTTGGGCTTTCCGCGCCGAACGTGCTGAAGGGCGAGATGGTCGCCAAGATGGCGGGAAGACCGCTGATTCTGGCGCTGGCCAACCCTGTGCCCGAAATTCTGCCCGAGGAGGCGCGCGCCGTGCGGCCCGACGTGGTGATCGCGACCGGACGCTCGGACTATCCCAATCAAGTCAACAACGTCCTCTGCTTTCCATTCATCTTTCGAGGCGCGCTCGATGTCGGCGCGACCCAGATCAACGAAGCGATGAAGATCGCCGCTGTCCGTGCAATTTCCGGATTGGCGCAGGCGGAACCAAGCGAGATAGTGGCGGCGGCCTATGGCGGGCAGAGTCTCGGTTTCGGTCCCGACTATCTCATTCCGCGACCCTTCGATCCGCGGCTGATCGTCGAGATTGCGCCCGCCGTCGCCAAGGCGGCGATGGAAAGCGGCGTGGCGACACGCCCGATTGAGGATTTCAAGGCCTATCGAGAGCGCCTGAACCAGTTCGTGTTCCGGTCCGGCTTGCTGATGAAGCCGATGTTCGAAGCCGCGCGCCACGACCCGAGGAGGGTGGTCTTTGCCGAAGGCGAGGACGAACGCGTCTTGCGGGCGACGCAAGCCATTGTCGATGATGGGCTCGCGCGGCCGATCCTGATCGGGCGGCCCAAGGTTGTCAGCCAGCGGATCGAACGCCTCGGCCTGCGTATCCGGCCGGAAGAGCATTTCGAGCTGGTCAATCCTCAATCCGATCCCCGCTACAACGACTATTGGTCGCTCTATCACAGGCTGATGGAGCGGCGCGGGGTTTCGCCGGAAACGGCGCGCACGGTCGTGCGCACGCGAACCACCGTGATCGGAGCGCTGATGGTCAAGCGTGGCGAGGCCGATGCGCTGATATGCGGAACCTCCGAACGCTACGATCGCGAACTCCGTCACATCCTGGACGTGATCGGCCTGAAGCGCGGAGTGAAGGATCCAGCCGCGATGAGCGTGCTCATCGTTCCGCGAGGGACATTCTTCCTCGTCGACACGCATGTTACGCCCGATCCCGACGCCGAGCAGATTGCCGAGATGACCCTGCTTGCCGCCGAGGCGGTCGAGAGGTTCGGGATCAAGCCGAAGGTGGCGCTCCTTTCCCATTCCAGCTTCGGCACCGCCGATACGCCCTCCGCCCGCAAGATGCGCGCGGCGCTCGCCCTGGTGGTCGCCAACCGGCCCGATCTCGAAGTTGAAGGCGAGATGCATGCCGATGCCGCTCTTTCAGAGGAGATCCGCGCCCGCGTCTTCCCGAACTCGCGGCTGAAGGGGCAGGCGAATATCTTGATTCTGCCGGATCTCGATGCCGCCAACATCGCCTTCAACCTGGTCAAGGTCGTTGCCGACGGGTTGGCCGTCGGGCCGATTTTGATCGGTGTGTCGCAGCCGGTCCACATCCTTACCCCTTCGGTCACGGTGCGCGGCATCGTCAATATGACGGCGGTTGCGATGGTCGAGGCGCAGGGGCGTCGAGACGGCTGGATGGATGCCCGCACTGAAGCGGCGCTGCAAGCGGGGCCCCGGAGATGAGCCGTGACCGACCACCGGGCGCAACAACCGGCAAAGGTTGAGCCGCCGGAGGAAGAGGAGCTTTACGGGGTCTCCGGCGAGGAGCTTCGCCGTGTCCGCGAGGCTCTCGAGGGCAATCGCCTCGCCGAGATCGAGGCGATCGCCGAAGAGCTCCATGCCGCCGATCTCGCCGATCTCATAGAGCGGCTGGACGGGGACGAACGCCGCCTTTTCGTCGGCATCGTGCGACACATCCTCGATCCCGAAACTCTTGCCTACCTGGATGAGACGGTCCGCGAAGAGGTGATGGAGATCCTCGGCCCGACCGAGGTCGCCCAAGCAATCACCGAGCTGGACAGCGACGATGCCGTCGAGCTTCTGGAGGATCTCAGCGAGGAGGACAAAGAACGCATCCTGGCTTCGCTGCCGCCGGCCGAACGCGCGCTTCTGGTCGAAGGACTGACCTTCCCTGAGGAAAGCGCCGGTCGTCTGATGCAGCGCGAGATGGCGACGGTGCCGACGTCATGGACCGTCGGAGAGACCATCGACTATATGCGTGCCGCAGGCAATCTGCCCGACGATTTCTACGATTTGTTCGTCGTTGACCCGAAACACAAGCCGGTCGGATCGGTGCCGCTGAGCCGTGTGCTGCGGTCGCGGCGGCCGATCCGGATCACCGATATCATGGACACGGAGATAGACACGATTCCGGTGGATACGGACCGGGAGGAGGTCGCAAGCCTGTTCCGGCAATACGGCCTGGTCTCGGCTCCGGTCGTCGATCAGCACGGGCGGCTCATCGGCGTCATCACCGTGGACGACGTGGTCGATGTGATCGACGAGGAGGCCGAGGAAGATCTCTTGGCCATGGCGCGCGTCGGCGAGAGTGACTTCCATGCGCCGGCGCACCAAACGGCGCCGCGGCGAATCAAATGGCTCCTGGTTACGTTGGTCAACACGGTGCTCGCCGCCGGCGTTATCTCCCGCTTCGAGGCGACCATCGAGCAGCTGGTGGCGCTGGCCGTGCTGATGCCGATCGTGGCGGCGATGGGCGGGAATACCGGGATGCAGGTGGTGACGGTGGCGGTGCGCGCCCTCGCTACCCGCGATTTATCCCGCGCCAATGCGGCACGCGTGCTCGGCAAGGAGCTTGGCGTTGCGCTGATGAACAGCCTGGTTTTCGCGCTGATCATGGGGGCGGTCGCCTGGGCCTGGTTCGGACGGTGGGATCTTGCGCTCGTGCTCTCGGGGGCGATGATTTTTAACATGGTCTGGGCCGGTTTTGCCGGCGTCGCGATCCCGTTGACGCTGGAGACGCTCGGGGTCGATCCGGCCGTCGCCGCCGGCCCTTTTCTTACCACCACCACCGACGTTCTCGGATTCTTCGTCTTTCTGGGCTTGGCGACCTTATTTTTGCTCTGATTCTGCCCCGCGGCGGGGCACGGAACTCACCTCTTTGTGATTCGACTTTTCACGCCGGCAGGCTTCTAACTCCGCGCTTCCTTGCACTGCCGCAGGTGTGAGCCTTGTCTTGCGCGTGCGGCGGCGTGTCTTTGATGGCCGGAGGTCGCAAATGCCGAGTATTTTCAGTTTGTCGGGCGCAGTTGGGATCGGCGCCATCATACTCTCGATCGTGACGGTAGCGCCGGCATCGGCGGAGGAAGCGTTAACCGGGGAACAGATTCGCGCGCTCGTCGGCGGCAACACGGTAGAGGGCGCGATGGAAGCGTCAGGCGCTTATAGCGAGTTCTACCAGGCGGACGGCACCATCAAGGGCAAGGACTATACGGGCGCATGGAGCATCGAAGGCGACGCCATGTGCTTCCAATACGGGACCGATCCGAAGAGCTGCTGGCAGGTCCTGGGCGAGGGCAACCAGGTCCAGTGGGTGAAGGACGGGAACGTTGAAGGCACCGGCACGGTCGTGACTGGGAACCCGAACAACTTCTGAAGCGCCGGACTTAGGTCCCGAACGATCGGCATCCTCTCGAGCTGTCGCCGTGTGCGTCAGCCCGAGAGGCTCGGTGTGTCCGTAAGAACGCTCTGCACTTCGAATGCACCTGTAGCAAATGGCAAAAGCCCCCCACAAACGGTGCGCCCTCCCAGAGCTACGCAATTGCCGCCGAGATCGATGCGGTCGGCGTTGTCGGGACTAAGTCCGACGACGTTCTGCAATGCTTGGGTTTCCCCAATGCCGTTCTGCGAAGGAGTTGCAACGCGCATCGTTAGGGCAATCCGCCCGCTGGCGTACGGACACAAAATTTCCAGGGGAGGCAGTCACTGGGCGAATATGCACTCCGCCTTACCCAGCTAGACAGTGTTGGGCTCGCACCATAAAACGGCGCCAGCCCGTTGAACCCTGACCCTATGACTCACCATAGTTGCGGCAGCGTAGCCGAGGGACGTAAGTTCTGGACTGCGGCCTCGTCGCATTACAAAGGGATCATTCATCATGCCGATTAATTCCGAGCTCCTCGACCGTAGGAAACGAGCGGTACCGCGTGGCGTAGGGCATGCAACGCCGATCTTTGCGGCTCGGGCTGAGAACGCGGAGATCTGGGATGTCGAAGGCAAGCGTTACATCGACTTCGCCGGTGGCATTGCGGTGCTGAACACCGGCCATCGCCACCCGAAAGTGATGGCGGCGGTCCGCGAGCAGCTTGATCGCTTCACCCACACCGCCTTCCAGGTCATGGCCTACGAGCCTTACATCGCCTTGGCCGAACGGCTCAACCGATTGGCGCCGTTCACAGGGCCGGCCAAGACCATCCTCTTCACCACTGGGGCCGAAGCGGTCGAGAACGCGATAAAAATCGCCCGAACCTCGACCGGGCGGCCGGGGATCATCGCCTTTACCGGCGCCTTCCATGGTCGGACCATGCTGACCATGGCCTTGACGGGGAAGGTCCTGCCCTACAAGAAGGGGTTCGGCCCATTCCCCAGCGACATCTATCACGTGCCCTTCCCGATCGAGCATCAGGGCGTTTCGGTTGCGGATTCGCTCAGGGCCATTAACTTCCTGTTCAAGGCCGATATCGAACCGGCTCGGGTCGCGGCGATCGTGATCGAGCCGGTCCAGGGCGAAGGCGGGTTCTATGTCGCGCCCACGGAGCTTCTGGTCGAGCTGCGCAAAATCTGCGACGCGCACGGCATCCTGCTCATTTCCGATGAGGTCCAGGCCGGCTTCGCACGAACCGGGAAGATGTTTGGCATCGAGCATTCGGGGGTCGAGCCCGACCTTATCGCCATCGCCAAATCGCTGGCGGGCGGCCTGCCGCTTTCCGGCGTGGTCGGGCGGGCGGATATCATGGATGCGTGTGAGACCGGCGGCCTGGGCGGCACATATGGCGGCAACCCTGTGGCTTGCGCGGCTGCCTTGGCGGTCATCGACGTGATTGAGAAGGAAAGGCTGCTCGCCCGGGCCAATGCCATGGGCGAACGGATCAAGGCCAAGCTCAACCAGTTCGCCAAGCGCAACGACCTGATGCCGATCGCCGCAATCCGGGGGCCCGGCGCCATGATCGGCTTCGAGATCGTGAAGCACCGCGGAAGTTTCGAGCCGGATGCGGACGCGACCAAGCGGCTGACAACGGCCGCCCTAGAGCACGGCCTCATCGTGCTGAGCTGCGGAACCTACAACAACGTCATTCGCATCCTGGTGCCGCTGACCGCGACCGACGCGATCGTCGACGAGGGGATGGGAATGCTGGAGAAAGCCATGCAGGTCGCCCATTAAGCGGATAGATGTCCACTCCGGTATCTCGGCCGCGCCGGTGATGCTCTACAAGGCCGTTCCTCTGCCGCATCGTCCGCTTACCCCTCATCGGCGATCATAGCGCGATGGGGATTCGGTAGGTCACGGACAGGCTTACTGCCGGCCATCTGGCCCCATGCGCCCCGTGTCGTTCATCCTACTCCTCCGGTGCATGGTAGTAATGGTAAGCGCCCCACCACAACGGCTCGCCCACGTCCACCCAGCGCTCGCCTTTCCAGACCTCGAAAATCAGTTCATTCAGGGTGACGAACTTCGAAAAACTGTCCGCCGCACCGTTGCCGTCCAGGTCGATGGGGTCGACGTTGTCTGGACCAAGTCCAACGATGGCGATGCCGAATTCCACGGACTCCAAGCTCCCATCGCCTATGGGCGACACCGTATAGTGGGAAACATCATCTATCTCGGCTTCGCCCGTCCTCTCCTCGGTCAAGGAGGGACATTGCTCGGCGGAGTCCGCCTTGCCGAGGATTTTCGCGGCAACCCGATCCGGTCGGTCCCGCTGGCTCAAAAATTGAAGTCTTCGGGGCAGTCTAGCACACCCCCCGCTTCGAGCCCGGGGCGCGGAAACGCCGCCCACAAGACCTCGCTCTCGTAGGCTTCGCCTTGCCAGATGGCAAACCGCATGTCCCAACCCGTGTTGCAGATCGTGAGGGTGTCCGGCATGCCATCGCGATCAAGATCGAATAGGGCGTCCCCAGGCTCTGGATGGACGATGCCGATGCCGAGCGTGTCCGGTCCGAGACTCTGGCCATCGCCCAACGCCACGCGATAGAAGGCGAGGCCGCTCACCTCGTTCGAGTACCTTACCTCCTCGGCGAGCGGGGGGCAGCCCTCGGCCGACTCCGTCCTGGCGATGATCGTTCCGGCGACAAGCTTTCCGAGGGTGCTCCTGCCAGGCTTCTGTGCATCCTCCGAGGCGAAGGTCATGATGCCGACCGGCGTTCCCGGTTGTAGTTGTGTGTTGATGATGCCCAGGCAGCCGTGCAACCATCCGATCCGATGGAGCGGCCACCACGCGCTTGGATGGGCCGACAGATTCGGTTCCTCGTCGGTTGTCGGACAGTCCGTTCCCTCTACCTCGTAGCCGAGATAGTAGTAGGCTTCCCACACCGGTTTGCCCGAATAGGGCGTGCGCCCCCAGATGACGAATCCGAACCCTTCGGAAAATTGGCAGGCGGTGAAAATGTCAGGTGCGCCGTTTTCGTCGAAATCGATCGGGTCCGGGTTTTCAGGGTCAAGCCCGACGATGCCGATGCCGAATATGCCATCGTTCGGGTTCATGAACGGACCGTCGTCGAGCGCGATGGTGTAGAAGAAGACGCCCTCCGATTCGTTATAACCTCTCCTGTTGTCGAACAGGGGAGGGCACCTTTCGGCTGTCCGCCAAGTTGCCATGGTCCCATTCGATATCGGGAACCGGTAGGGGGCCAGAGTAAGGCTTCGCGTCCTTCGGCCGCGCCTTCCGGTAGGCGGTTTGCCTGGAGCGCTTGGTGTGGTCCACTTTCACGTGCGCGCCCGCATCTCGCAGCGCCTTGATGAAAGCCTTCGCGTTGTTCCGGAACGGCATCTCCAGATCGTCTTCCCCTGTCGCTGTTCGGAGCGTATCTGCGGATCCAGGTTACCCAGTACCGGCCGCTCAACTGGCGGTTTCGTGATGGCCTCATGCCCTTGTCCTCCTTGCTCGTTCGAGTTGCGGCAGGGAGGGGACTTTGGAACATGAATG
>DASPGI010000165.1:0-2945 GCA_035620695.1 Alphaproteobacteria bacterium | reverse complement strand
GATGGTCCCGCTTGCCAGGACGCCGCAACGCAGGCTTGTATGCGCGATCGGTGATGGAGCAGCCTAGCTCGCAACCATGGTCCAAGACGTCCCCAACTACCTTGCCCATGTCGAGGCCCGCGCCCAATGGCCGCTGTGGATCCTGTTGCTCCTCATTGGGCTTGGCGGCGCGGCAGCCTATTTTTGGCCGGAGCGATGGCAACCGGATGCGGATCGTCAGCGTGAACTGGCGCGCGTGGGAGCGCTCTTCGCCGAAGGTCACGCGACCAAGGCCTTGGTGGCTCTCGATATGGGGCCGCTCCGCGGCACCGCCGAGGCGGCCTTCGCCTGGGGGGTGATCCGCTACTACACGCCTTACCCGGATTACGGCCGGTATACGGTGCAATCCTGGCTCAGGGACGCGGCGGAGCAGGGATTCCCGCCGGCGGAAATCCTTCTGGGCTGGGCGCTGCTGCTGGATCGAGGCTGCAAGAACTGCACGGGCGAAGCGATCCAGCGGTTCCAGAAGGCGCTGAGGCGCCGCGAAGACCGCGATGCGCGGCTGGGACTTGCCATGACCTGGGCCGGTTTTCCAACACATCTGGATCTGCTACTTGCGGAACCCGTTTCCGATGAAGCGCGATTGATGGCGCTGGCGTTCCGATCTCGCGATCTGGATTCCGAACTGGGGGCGGCAATGATGAAGCGCTCCGCCGAGGAAGGCTGGTCGGTGGCGCAATTCCATTATGCGACGCGGTTTCTGGATCGCGGCGGCGAGGAGGCGATGCTGTGGCTGGCGATGGCCGCCGCGCAGGGCGACGCCGAAGCAGCCGATATGGTCAAAACCGAGGTCGATCCGGCGATACGAGCCGAGGCGGAGCGACGCCTGCTGGCGATGGCGGCAAGTCTCGGGACACAACTCGGGAAGGCGGCCAGATGGTGTGACCGTCGGCCGCCCTCTCTCCCCGACGACAAGCGATGCCGACTGCACGCGCTTGAGGATCACATCATCTGCCGATTGCCGCGATCGACGAGCGATGCCCTCGGCATCGCAGTATTCGAAGAAACGGAAGCTTATTCTCGATGCCGATCAACGCGGTTGGAAGCTTCTTGATGGTTTTTGGGCATCGTGAAATGCCACGGAAGTTACGCAAACTAATCTTTGTGACGAAACCGTAAAGCAGCTCCAGTGAGAAATTGCTACGCATTAAGTTCAACCTTCTAGCGCACATAATAATGCTCATGTACGGTACACCTCATGAGCGAACCAACAAGATTACCGCCGTCGGTCTTGCGAAGGATTCCCTTCGATGCTGGGGGAGTACGGGAACAGTTTAATCGACAACTTGATCTGGGTCAGGTAGACACAGGTGGTGTCGATCCGCTTGCCGACAATCTTCTTGAGAAGGCAGATTATTTCGAGGCGATTGAAGCGATGGGGTTGAGCCGAGATGAGGGCGCTTTTCGGCGATACAAGTATCTGCGGCATCACCGGCTGTACCGCCCCGATAAGGACGATGCAGGAAACCCGATAACAGCGGAGCAGCGCCTACCCACACGCTTGACACCGGACGAGAATTTCGAGCTCGTCAAATCGGTCACGCGAGGCATGGATTCGGTCACTCGCGGCGAGGTCAAGCTCAGACCCGACGGACAATTGGAGCCGGTCCTGGCGCCCAACGCCGATGTGGGTGGCCCGATGATTGCGCCGGCACGACCCGGTCCGGGGCGATCGCGTCCCGCGCGTCCAGACGACGTGTTCGGCACCCCGGATACGCCTGACATCCATATTCCACTACGACAACAAAGCAGCTTCGAAACGCCGGAAAGACGCATCAACCTAAACTCTCCCCAACCGGAATCCGTTCGGGAGTCCGTTTCGGTACTGCGCAACGCGAGCATCTCGCACGCGCCGTCTTCCGGCCACACTTATTCCATGAGCATCCGCCCGGGCGAGACGAAGACGCAGCGGATCGAGCTGCCCGGCCTGACGCTCGACCTGGTCATCACCATGGCCGCGTAGCTCAGCCCACCGATCCTCAACCCGTTGGCAGCCGCGCCTGCATCCGCCGCTTGCGGTCGACCAGCGCGGCAATCCGCACGGCGGTTTCGAGATCGATCAACCCATCCACGCGCTCGGGCCGGAAGTGGCGCTGAAAGGCGGTTACGACGAGCCGTGTCGGCTCGTCGGCTATGCCCGTCTCTGGACAGTCATAGCCATATTCGGCCAAGAGGGCCTGCACGACTTTAACGGGTGGCGTCTCGCCCTCCGCGCAGTAGTCGACCCAAAGCCCGATGCCGGCCTCGGCGAGCCGCGCCCATGGGAACAGTTCTCCCGGATCCTGCTTTCGGATCGGCGCGACGTCGGAATGGCCGAGGACGCGCCATGGCTGTATTGTGTGGCGGAACAGGATCGCGCGCGCGAGCCTGGTCAACACCGCCATCTGCGGCTCCGGGAAGGGGCGGTAGCCGAATTCATGCCCCGGGTTGACCAGCTCGATGCCGATCGAGCGGTCGTTGACGTTGCGCTCGCCTTCCCAGGCGCTGATCCCGGCATGCCAGGCGCGGCGCTCTTCCGCAACGAGCCTGTAGACCGTGCCGTCCTCGTCGATCATGTAATGCGCGCTGACCTTGGCTCCCGGATCACAAAGCCGGGCAAGCGCGGCCGAGGCGCTCTCCATGCCGGTATAGTGCAGTACCAGCATGTCGATCGCGCGGCCCTCGGGGCGCGCATCGCTATTGGGCGAGGAGCGGTCGATCGGATCGGACAGGGACATGGGCCGGGAGTGTAGCAGAGTGGCATTGGCGGTTCCTTACGCCAGCCGCTCGCGTTTCTCCTCAAGCGCGAGCCAGCGCTCCTCGGCGCGGCCGCGCTCGGCAGCCGCCGCGGCAAGGCGCTGGGTGGCGTCGGCGAAAGCATTCGGGTCGCGTGCATAGAACGCCGGATCGGCAAGGCGACGCTCCAA
>DASPGI010000164.1:0-5339 GCA_035620695.1 Alphaproteobacteria bacterium | reverse complement strand
GAGAGGCGCCAGAGCTGAAAACCGTCCCATGTTCCGCATCCGCCGCATCGCAGATGATTGGACCCCGGCGAACGCCGCGGCGATCGATCAGGCCGCCGCGATCCTGCGCGAGCAGTTCTCAGGCGCCAAGCCGGGCGAGTTCGACCTGACCGAAAGGCTGCGCAATCGCCCGGACCGGCGCATCCACCCGGTGCTGTTCGTAGCCGAGAGGGCAGATGACCGGGTGCAGGGTGCTGCGATGGTGTTGCACGATCCCGAACTGAACTTCGTCTATCTTGACTATCTCGCCAGCCAGCCGGGCCGTCGTGGACGCGGCATCGGCGGTGCCTTGTACCAGCGCGTCAGGGAATTCGCGCTGGATGTGGGTGCGGTCGGCGTCTTTCTGGAGTGTCTGCCCGACGAACCGTCTTTGTGCAAGGACCCGGTGCTGTGCAAGCAGAACGCCGATCGGCTGCGATTCTACGAAGGGTTCGGCGCCAGGCCGATCCTCGGCACCGAGTATGAACGGCCCTGGACGGAGGGTCTCGACAACTGGCCCTTCCTGGTTTTCGACGCATTGGGTCACGGCGACCCTCTGGCCCGCGCGCAAGGGCAAGCGATCGTACGCGCCATCCTCCAGCACAAATACGCCCGCATCGCACCGCCGGGCTATATCGACAAAGTGGTTCGATCCTTCTGCGAGGATCCGGTCAGGCTGCGCCCTCCGCGCTACCGAAGGGTTGCCGGCAAGGAGGCCGGACGGATCGCCGGCACGCCGGCCGGTCGTATTCCGCTCGTCGTCAACGACAAGCACGAGATCCATCATGTGCGCGATCGCGGCTATGTCGAGGCGCCGGTGCGCATCTCGTCCATCCTGCGTGAGCTTAACCGCGCAGCTCCGTTCGAGCACATGCCTCCGCGCCACTTCTCAGAGGAGCATATCCGCGCCGTCCATGACGATGCGTTCGTCGATTTCCTCAAGGCTGCCTGCGCACAAGTGCCAAGCAACAAGTCGATCTATCCTTACGTTTTTCCGATCCGCAACAATAAACGGCCGCCGAAATCGGTGCCCTTGCGCGCTGGCTATTACTGCATCGATACCTTCACGCCTCTGAACGCCAATGCCTGGCTGGCGGCGCGGCGCGCGGTCGACTGTACTCTGACCGCGGCCGATCAAATAGTGGAAGGAGCGAAATTGGCCTATGCGCTGGTGCGTCCGCCCGGCCATCACGCCGAGCGGCGGGCCTTCGGCGGCTTCTGTTATCTCAACAACGCGGCCATCGCCGCGAACTATCTCAGCCGGTACGGTCGTGTGGCAGTGCTCGATATCGACTTTCATCATGGCAACGGGACGCAGGACATCTTCTGGACCCGCGCCGACGTGCTGACCGTCTCCATCCACGGCCATCCCAGTTTCGCCTTCCCATACTTTTCCGGCTTCCGCAGTGAGGAGGGCGAGGGTCCGGGCAAGGGATTCAATCTAAACTTTCCCTTGCCCGAAGATGTCACGCCCGAGACGTATCGCACGACGCTCTCGATTGCCTTGCAGCGCGTCCGCCGCTTCTCGCCAAGCTTTCTTGTCCTTTCGCTGGGCTACGACACCGCCGCGGGCGACCCAACCGGCTCCTGGCGCAACCGGCCGGCGGATTTTCATAAGATCGGCGAGGCGCTCGGTGCAGCAGGGTATGCAACACTCGTCGTGCAAGAGGGCGGTTATCGTACGCGCACGCTCGGGACCAATGCCGCCAATCTGTTTCAAGGACTGTGGGAGGGAAAGCGTTCCCACGCGCCGGTTCAGACCGCCTCGGCATCCGGCGCACCCGCCCCAGACGCTCGACAAGATCGGTCCTGACGCATGCGGCGCAGGATTTAGAGACTCGTTAACCAAAACATAACCGAAAGCCCCGAGAGTCGGCCCCCAGCACCGCCTGTCGTCTGGAGACCATGGCTCCCACCGGCCTTGCACTGCCCTCCGCAATGCGCCTGTGCGTCACGCTCTCCATCCTCGGTCTCTGGATGGTCTGCGCACACCTCTACCCCGCCTGGCGTGAACGCGGCGGCGATTGGGTTACGGTTGCGATCGGCGCGCGGATCGCCGAGGAAGGCGACGCGGCAACGCTGTATGCGCGCAGCCCCGGATTTCTGCTGGTGGACCATCCGCTCTGGAAGCGTCAGGCGGAACGTTTCGACTATCAGAGAAACCTGTACCCGTTTCTGTATCCCCCGCTCATGGCATCCGCATTTCTGCCCCTGGCAAAGCTCGACATGGCGCATGCCAAGCCGGTGGTTCTCCACGCCGAGCTCGCGCTGCTGCTGTTCATGATCGGGCTCGCCTCTTGGCAGTGGCGACCCGATGGGCTCGGGCCTGGCCCCATGACGTTGATGCTTCTCTGGCTCACTCTGTCGTATCCGTTGGTCGCGGCGGTCACCTCGCTGAACATTCACCCGCTCGTATTGGCGTGTGTGGTGCTCGCAATGGTCGCCGCGCAACGAAACGCCCCACGCCTCGCGGGAGCTGCCTTGGGAGTGGCGGCCTTCATCAAGCTGGTGCCGGCAGTTCTGCTGCTGTACTGGATCGCGCAAGGACGGTGGGCCTGCGTGGCATGGTGCGCGGCGGCGCTGTTCTCGCTCGCGGTGCTCAGCCTGGGGCTGTTCGGCCTGCCTGCGCACCTGCAGTATCTCGGCAGTCTCAAAGACATGTCGGTGAACATTGTTCCCTGCTTGTGGAACAAGAGCCTGCCGGCGTTGCTCTACGATATCGGAATCGGGGATCTGAGCGATTCAAAGAATCTGCGATTGGTGCCGCTGGCGGAGTGGATTCGATGGAGCAGCCTGGCCGCGATGCTCGCCGGCTTTGCCCTGACCCTTAGGGGCGCACGCCGCCACCGCGATGACCCGCACGCAGACGCCGCAGGAATGATGTCGATGTTCCTGATTGCCACACTCGCTTCTCCGGCGGCCTGGGGTCATTACTTCACCATTCTGTTGCCGGCCTTTCTGATCTGGGCGGGGATGACGCGATCAAGCCTGGCGATCGCGGCAATGGCAATCTCCCAAGCAATCCTGATGTCATGGCTATTGCTGAGCTACATGAGGATCATGCGCGCGGATGGCTGGCCGGGCTGGATGGTCGGCGGGGAATTCTTTGCCGCGTCGCTACTGGTCGCGGCGCTCCTGATCTCGCGCGAGTCTCGGCCGCGATTCGGTCTGGGAACGCTCTTCGGGGCCAGGGAGAACCCGATCTCCGCCTAGCTCTGACAGGCGAGAACGCTCGCCTACCTTCGCCGGCTTCCGTCAGGCTTGAGGGGCGCCGCCCAATGCTCGCGTTCCTCGGGCTCGACCACCAGGGTTCGAAGCTTGTCGCCGTCCACCACGGTGAACTGAGTGGGTGACCCGATCCGTTCTCCGCCAAGCAGGCGAACAAGATCGTCAGCGCCTGTAACAGGTCTTCCATCAAGTGCGACGATGATCATCCCGACCGCCAACCCGCCGCGAGCGGTCGGGCTGTCGGGATCGACATTCGTGATCGTAGCCCCGGTGGACTGTGTCAGCCCGAGCGCCAGACCGAGGCGCCGCGGCAAGGGTACGGTTTGCGCGGCGATGCCGACATAGGCCCGTCGGACACGGCCGTGGCGCACGATCTCGCTCACCACATGGCTTGCCGTGTTGCTTGCCACCGCAAAGCAGATCCCTTGCGCGCCAAGGATGACCGCAGTGTTGATGCCGATCACCTCGCCGCGCGAGGAAACCAGCGGGCCTCCGGAATTGCCGGGATTGAGCGCGGCATCGGTCTGGATGACGTCGTCGATCAACCTTCCGGTCGCCGCGCGCAGCGAACGCCCGAGGGCCGAGACCACGCCTGTGGTCACCGTCGATTCGAAGCCCAGGGGGTTGCCGATTGCAACGACAAGCTGACCGCGTTTCAGAAGCTTGGAATCGCCAAGGGCCGCACTTGGCAAGGTCGCCCCGTCAGTGATGCGAAGCAGGGCAAGATCGGTATGCGGATCGTCGCCAAGGGCGCGCGCCTCGACGGTGCGCGTATCCGAGAGCGTGAGGCGCACCAAATGCGCCCCCTGGACGACGTGGCTGTTGGTCAGCACGAGGCCATCGGGGGAGATGATGACTCCCGACCCGCTGCCGCCACGCTGCCGCGCACGGTCTCCAGGAGCCTCGACCCGCACGACCGCCGGGCCGACCCTCTCGACCACGGCCACGACCGCGCGAGAATAAGAATCCAGGAAATCGTCATTGTCGCTCGAGGGAGCGGCGGATTCGACCGGGCCGTCGTCATCGGCCGTTTGATCAAGGAGCATGCCTAAGGTCAACCACGGAGATTTGTGTGGGCATTGAATCTGGGGTTCGCCGGTGGGAGTTTCCAGTCCAGCCCGGGCCGGAAGAGGGCAAAGGCTCAGTGCTGCGCAATCCAGGCCGCAATCGTGTCCAGCAACTCCTGCCTTACGTCCTGGTCGGTGCGCCCTGTGCGCGACGGGACATGAAAGGAATGGTCCGCCTCCGCGAACAGCTTCAACGTCGCACCCTCGCCAAGCTGCGTGATCAGCGGCTGGAGCTGCTGCAGGTCCGCCAATCGGTCTCGGGTGCCCTGCAGAAACAGCATCGATACCTGCACGTGAAGCAAATGCCCCGCCCGATCCTGCGACGGCCGTCCGGCGGGGTGAAGGGGAAAGCCGACAAAGATCATTCCCCGAATGCCGGGCAGCGGTGCCACGGCCTGCGCCATCGACGTCATGCGGCCGCCATAGGACTTGCCACCCGCAAAGAGGGGGAGCCCCGGCGAGAGCCGAGCGGCTTCACGCCATGCTGCGCGAACGGTCGCCTGGGCAAGCCTTGGGGGATCCGTGTGCTTCGCCCCGCGCTCCATGAATGGAAATTGATAGCGGAGCGTTGCGACGCCACGCTCGCCCAGGCCCGCCGAGACATCCGCCATGAAAGGGTGGGTCATCCCCGCTCCGGCACCGTGAGCGAACACAAGACACGCCCAAGGCCGTGCGGGCACGAGGTGGAGCCCCGACACGTAAAGCCTCTCATCGACGGCGATGCTTACCGTTGCGGCGTCCGAGGGCCTCATCGGCTTACTGAGTGATTTTGCCGTCGAGCACTGCCAGGCGGAATGGCTTGACCTCGATCTTCTGCCAGACCTTCTCAGTCATATAGGGGTCGCGTTCGAGCCAGGCATCCAGTTGGGGGCGGCCCGAGAACTCCATGAACAGAACCGAACCGATCATCGTCCCGTCATCATCGAGAATCGCTCCCGCAGCGCGCAGCTGCCCCTTTTCCACCATGGCCCTGATCTGATCGAAATGGGCGGGCCGGGCCGCGCGCCGGCGTGCCGGCGCCTGTGC
>DASPGI010000163.1:0-2052 GCA_035620695.1 Alphaproteobacteria bacterium | reverse complement strand
AGCGCAGACCATCGCGCGCGCCTGCGGTAAGAGTCATGTTCGCAATCTGGAGCCCGAGGATCTCGTGGCGCTTACGGTCGAGGCCGCCGCCATGGCGAAGGTACCGCTCGCCGGCACGGACTGGGTTCCGGGCGCGAAGTCGTCGGAATAGGGAGGCTGAGCGGGCCTCTGTGATGGAGTAAAGGGGTGTCACATGGCGGTTGATCTTGCAGTCGAGGCCCGCGAGCGCGGGATCAAATATTTCCTGATCTCTTATGTCGATCTGTTCGGTACTTTGCGCGCCAAGCTCGCGCCGGCCGCCGCGATCGGTGACATGGCCAAGGAAGGCGCGGGCTTTGCCGGCTTCGCCAGCTGGCTCGACATGACCCCCGCCGACCCAGACGTGCTTGCCATCCCCGATCCCAATAGTCTGATCCAATTGCCGTGGAAGCCGGAAGTCGGCTGGCTTGCCGCCGATCCTTACATGAACGGCAAGCTGGTCGATCAAGCGCCCCGCAACATCCTGAAGCGGATGACGGCCAAGGCGGCCGAGAAGGGCTTTCAACTCAAGACCGGTGTCGAATGCGAGTTCTTCCTACTCTCCCCCGATGGCGCCGCGATCAGCGACAAGTCCGACACCCAAGCCAAGCCTTGCTACGATCAGTCGGCGCTGATGCGCCGCTACGACGTGATCAGCGAGATTTGCGACTCCATGCTCGAGCTCGGCTGGGCGCCCTACCAGAACGACCACGAGGACGCCAACGGCCAGTTCGAGATGAACTGGCACTATGATGATGCGCTCACCACCGCCGACCGGATGGCATTCTTCAAATATATGGTGAAGGCGATCGCCGAGAAGCACGGGCTCCGCGCCACCTTCATGCCCAAGCCCTTCGCCAACCTCACGGGTAGCGGCGCCCACGTGCATGTGTCGCTGTGGAAGGACGGCAAGAATATCTTCGATGACGGCAAAGACGGGCTCGGCCTGTCGCGCCAAGCCTATAATTTCATCGGCGGGGTCATGGACGCCGCGCAGGAAATTTGCTCGATTACCAACCCCACGGTCAATTCCTACAAGCGCATCAATGCGCCGGTGACGATGTCCGGTGCCACTTGGTCGCCGAACACCGTGACCTACACCGGCAACAACCGCACCCATATGATCCGCATCCCGGGCGGGGGCCGCTTCGAGTTCCGGCTCGGCGACGGCGCGGCCAATCCCTATCTGCTCCCCGCGGCGCTGCTCGCCGCCGGTCTCGACGGCATCGCCAAGGGAACCGACCCGGGCCAGCCGCTGCACATCGACATGTATGCCGAAGGACACAAGGCCCCGCCCGACACCAAGAAGTTGCCGCTGAACCTGCTCGACGCGCTGCGCCTCACGGAAAAGTCGCAGCTGCTCCGGCGCGAGCTCGGCGACGAGTTCGTCGACTCCTATGTCAAGCTCAAGACACGCGAGTGGAACGACTATATGCGCTACCTCTCCGATTGGGAGCGCGCCAACACGCTCGACTGCTAGCGCCGGCGTGACCGCAGGCGCGTTACGCATCCGCAATCTAAGACCGGCGGACGAGTCTGCCTGGCGGCAGCTATGGTCCGGTTATGTCGCTTTTTACGAAGCCGAAATTGGCGATGAGGTGACGGCGGCGACCTGGCGGCGCCTGCTTCAGCCGGGATCGGGCATGTTCGGACGCGTGGCGGTGTGGCAGGGCAATGTCGTTGGCTTTACCACCTGCGTGCTGCACCCAGGCTCATGGACTTAGCCCGGCCTGCTATTTGGAGGATCTATTCGTCGATCCCGGCGTCAGAGGCCAAGGGATTGGCCGTGCCCTGATCGAGGACCTCCTGCACACGGCCCGCAAGCGCCGCTGGTCGCCGGTCTATTGGCATACGCGCCAGTCGAACAAGGCGGCGCGCAAGTTGTACGACAACTTCGCCGAGGCGGACGATTTCGTCCGATATCGAATCTTCTTGCCGGCGGAGAAAAGAAAGCGCCGGCGAACGGCCGCCGGCGCTTCCCGCAGAGTCTGAACCCGTCGAGGGTCAGATTGGATGATCGTCGAGAGCCTTCTT
>DASPGI010000162.1:0-9343 GCA_035620695.1 Alphaproteobacteria bacterium | reverse complement strand
CTTCTGAAAGTCATGCGCGCGAGCTACGATCCGAAGCAACCCTGGGTCGGCTTCTGCCTGGTCCTCGGCGTTGCGCACGACCAGCTTCATCTCGCGGCCGACGCGCTCGAGTCGGCTCCACGGAGCTGCCGAAAGGCAAGTTCAAAACTTGGTCCGTGGCGACCACGCCGTAATGTACCAGTTGGCCAGTGAGGCTGTTCGGATGGCGTGCCGCCACAACGACAAGGAACGTATAGGCACAAGTAAGGGCAAGCTGCAGGCTCACTGCCGCGGCAATACTCGGAGCACGCTGTTTCGGTGGAGCTTGCAAAACAGATGACCACTCACCCACTGTGCCACGCAGCTAAGATGGCTGAAGCCAATATAATAATGTATTAGACATCAATAATCGAAGCTCATATATAAAGATGCGGCCTGGGATAGCAACTGGCTAATCCTACCAAAAGAGGGCTGTCAGCATCATCACGGCATCGCAATTGCGCGCTTCGCGGGCTCTCCTTGGAATCGACCAGCGCAAGCTGGCCGAGATGGCCGGACTGTCGCTTCCCACCATTCAACGTATGGAAGCGAGCGAGGGGGTGATCCGCGGCAATGTCGATTCGCTCATGAAATTGATCGAGGCGCTTGACGCTGCCGGCGTTGAGCTGATCGGCGAGGGTGCTGCGAGCCAAGGTGGCGGCCGCGGCGTGCGGCTCAAGGCATGAGTTGACGATGGCCCTTATGATCGTCTTGAGCTCGGCGGCGGCCCTTCTCTTTCTGTCGGTGTTGGCGGTCGTTCTGCATCGAAGGTCGATCGGTTGCGCCGTCATTTACGGTGGCTCTTTCGCAGTCTCCCTAACCTGCCTCGCCGTGGCGATTCTGAACCTTCTTGCGCCGGCGATTGAATCCGTGACGTTACCTCTGGGGCTGCCTTGGCTTGGCGCGCATTTTCGCCTTGATGCGCTTTCCGCGTTTTTTCTTGTCGTCGTCAATCTCGGTGCCGCAGCTGCAAGCCTCTATGCGCTCGGCTATGGCAAGCATGAGCAGGCGCCACAGCGCGTGCTGCCCTTTTACCCGCTGTTTCTGGCCGGCATGAACCTCGTCGTCATCGCCGACGACGCCTTCAGTTTTCTACTCACCTGGGAGTTCATGTCGCTGTCGTCATGGGCCCTCGTCATGGCGCACGACAAGGAGCCGGTGAACCTGCGGGCCGGCTATATCTATCTGGTGATGGCGAGCTTCGGCACGCTGGCGCTACTGCTTGCCTTCGGTCTCCTTGCCGGCCCCGACGGCGCCTACGCCTTTGCCGACATTCGCGGGAGCCATCTATCTCCCACCTTGGCAGCATTTGTGCTTCTGCTTGTATTGATCGGCACAGGATCGAAGGCAGGCCTCGTTCCCCTCCATGTCTGGCTGCCGCTGGCTCACCCCGCCGCGCCGAGCCAGGTCTCGGCGCTGATGAGCGGCGTCATGACCAAGGTCGCGGTCTACGGCTTCGTGCGCATCGTCTTCGATCTTTTGGCGGAGCCCGTATGGTGGTGGAGCATGGTGGTGCTCGCGCTTGCCGGCATCACCTGCGTGATGGGCGTGCTCTATGCGCTGATGCAACACGATTTGAAGCGGCTGCTGGCCTATCACACCGTCGAAAACATCGGCATCATCTTCATCGGCTTGGGCCTTGCGCTTGCGTTTCAAGCCTATGGCATGGCGTCGGCGGCGGCGCTCGCTTTCACCGCCGCTCTGCTGCATGTACTCAATCATTCGCTGTTCAAGAGCCTGCTGTTCTTGGGCTCGGGCGCCGTGTTGACCGCAACCGGCGAGCGCGACATGGAGCATCTCGGCGGCCTCATTCATACGATGCCGCTCACGGCTTTCGCTTTCCTCGTCGGCTGCATCGCCATCTCGGCGCTGCCGCCGCTGAACGGCTTCGTCTCGGAGTGGCTGACCTTTCAGGCGATTCTGCTGAGCCCGGATCTCCCGTCCTGGGGTTTGAAATTTCTTGTCCCTGCCAGCGGTGCGCTGCTTGCACTTTCGGCCGCTCTGGCTGCGGCCTGCTTCGTCAAGGCTTTCGGCATCACCTTCCTTGGCCGGCCGCGCTCCGAGGCCGCGCGACGCGCCCATGAAACCGACAGGTCTTCGCTCACGGCAATGCTCGGTCTCGCAGGGCTCTGCCTTGTCGCCGGCATCTTTCCGGGCTTCTTTATCGATGCGCTGGCACCAGTGGCAAAGGCCATGGTCGGCGACAGCATGCCGCTGCAGAGCCACGTGCCTTACCTCTCGATCGTGCCGATCGCGGAAAGCCGCAGCTCCTATAACGGTCTTCTCGTCTTTATCTTCATTGTTCTCTCCGCCACGGCAGCGGCCGCCGCCATCCACCGGCTTGCGTCGGACCGGCTCCGCCGCGCGCCGGCCTGGGACTGCGGCTATCCTGATCCAAATCCGAGTACCCAATACACCGCGTCGAGCTTCGCCCAGCCCATCCGCCGCGTGTTCGGTACGCTGGTCTTTCGCGCGCAAGAGCAGGTCGAGATGCCGCCGCCTGGCGATGCGCGCCCCGCGCGCCTGACGGTGCGGCTGAGCGATCTCGTTTGGGACGTGCTCTACGCACCTGTCGCCGGCGTGGTCGACTACATCGCCGAACGGCTCAATCGGCTCCAATTTCTCACCATTCGCCGCTACCTCAGCTTGGTCTTTCTCGTCCTCGTCGGGCTTCTGCTTGCGCTTGCCATATGGCCCTGATCCTCAACCTCGCGGTCCAGGCCGCGGAAATGCTGCTCGTTCTGCTGCTCGCGCCGCTGCTCACCGGCCTAGTGCGCAAGGTGAAGGCACGACTATTGCGACGTCAGGGACCTCCGCTACTCCAACCCTATCGCGACCTCGCGCGCCTCATGCGCAAGGAAGTCGTGCTGGCCGACAATGCCTCCTGGCTGTTCCGCGCCATTCCGTATTTGATCTTCGCTGGAACCTGGGTCGCGGCATCACTGGTGCCGACCTTCGCCACCGGCCTGATGTTCTCATGGTCGGCCGATCTCATCGCCATCATTGCGTTGCTCGGAAGTGCGCGCTTCTTCCTCGCCCTCGCCGGGCTTGACGTCGGTACGAGCTTCGGCGGCATCGGCGCAAGCCGCGAAGTGATGATTTCGTCGCTCGCCGAGCCTGCGATGCTGATGATCGTCTTCACTCTCGCGCTCGTCGCCGGATCGACGCAACTCTCGACCATGGCAGAGTTCCTCGCTTCCGGAGAGGTGGGTTTGCGCGTCTCGCTCGGCATGGCGCTGATAGCTCTGATCATGGTGGCGATTGCCGAGAACGCCCGCATTCCCATCGACAACCCGGCGACGCATCTCGAGCTCACCATGGTGCATGAGGCCATGGTGCTCGAATATTCGGGACGGCATCTTGCGCTGATCGATCTTTCCACCGAGCTCAAGCTTCTGCTCTACATTTCCTTGATCACCTGTCTGTTCACACCCTGGGGCATCGCCGGGCCGGGCGCCGGCCCCGATGCACTCTTGGTTGGCGTCGCCGCCTTCGTGGCCAAGCTCGCTGCGGGCGGCTTTCTGCTTGCCGTTTTCGAGACGTCGATCGCCAAGATGCGTGTGTTCCGCGTACCGGAATTCCTGGGCGCGGCGCTGATGCTCGGCCTGCTCGGCACCTTGCTCATGTTCGTGTCGCGGAGTCTCTAGATGGACAACCTTACCTTCGACATTGCCCATCTACTCGCCGGCTCGCTCGTTCTGGTCAGCTTCATGTTGCTGTATCAGGACCGCCTTTACGCCCTCCTCAACGTCTTCGCCCTGCATGCGCTGGTGCTGGCGTTGTCCGTGGCATGGCAGGCCTACGCGCAGGATGCACCGCATCTTTACGTCACCGCCGCGATCGCGCTGCTGTTCAAGGCGATCATCATTCCGGTCGCCTTGCACCGCATGATCGTCAAGCTCGGTATCCATCGCGAAATCGAGACGGTGGTCGGCGTCGGCCCCACCATGCTGCTCGGCATAGGTCTCGTGGCGCTTTCCATGGTGGTGATTCTGCGGGTCACGACTGAGGCAGATCCGCTCGCGCGCGAGGACCTCGCCTTCGCACTTTCGGTCTTCTTACTTGGGCTGCTGATGATGGTGACGCGCCGCAATGCCGTCAGTCAGGTGGTTGGCTTCATGTCGCTCGAGAACGGCCTGGTGCTCGCCGCCACTGGGGCCAAGGGCATGCCCTTCGTGGTCGAGATCAGCGTCGCCTTCTCGATTCTAATCGCCTTCATCGTCATCGGCATCTTCCTGTTCCGTATCCGAGAGCGCTTCGACACCGTTGACGTCCATGCGCTCGATCGCTTCCGCGGAGAACGTCAATGAGCTTCAATGCCGTCACCGCCGTGCTCGCTATTCCCGCTATTGCCGCGGCACTGCTTGCACTGTTGCCGGGATATCGACTCTCCGCGCGCATCAACGTGCTGGCGACGCTGCTGACGTTCCTCGCCGCCCTGTCGTTGTTCTTCGAGCGTCCGCCGACCGGGCCATACGTCGTGGTTGACGATCTCAACAACGTGTTCATCGTGCTGACCACCTTCGTCGGCTTCACCACCAGCGTGTTCAGCGCAAGCTATATCGAGCACGAGCTCGAAACCGGACGGCTCACCCCGACGTTCCTGCGCTTCTATCACGCCATGTACCAGGTGCTGATGTTCGCCATGAACCTCGCGCTGATCACCAACAACATCGGCGTGATGTGGGTAGGCATCGAGCTTGCGACCCTCACCACCGTGCTGATGGTCGGCATCTATCGCACCCACGAAGCGCTCGAAGCGGCGTGGAAATACTTCATCCTCGGCAGCGTCGGGATCGCGCTCGCTCTGTTCGGCACCATCCTTGTCTACATGGCGGCGGAGCCGACAATCGGCGCCGGGCCCGATGCCATGGTCTGGACCGATCTCGTGGCGCATGCCGCATCCTTCGATCCGGCGCTGCTCAATCTCGCCTTCGTGTTCTTGCTGCTCGGCTACGGCACCAAGGTCGGGCTCGTGCCGCTGCACGCCTGGTTGCCGGACGCCCACGCCGAGGGCCCGACGCCGATCTCAGCGGTGCTTTCGGGTCTGCTGCTCAATGTCGCTCTCTACGCCTTGCTCCGCTTCAAGATGCTGCTCGCGGCAAATCCTAGCGCGCTTGCTCCGGGACCGCTGATGATCAGTATGGGGCTTGTCTCGCTTCTGTTTGCGGCATTCATGCTTTACCGCCGACACGACATCAAGCGCATGTTCGCCTATTCCTCCATCGAGCACATGGGGATCGTGACCTTCGCTTTCGGCATGGGCGGGCCACTCGCCAATTTCGCTGGGCTCCTGCACATGACCATGCACTCACTCACCAAATCGGCCATCTTCTTCGCCATCGGCGACATCGCGCAGGTGAAGGGCACACAGAAGATCGCCGATATCGGCGGTCTCACCACCACCAATCCCGCGCTCGGTTGGGGCCTCGTGCTTGGCGTCGTGGCCATCGCCGGCTTGCCGCCGCTCGGCATTTTCATGAGCGAGTTCCTGGTGGTGAGCTCGACCTTCGCCAGAGAGCCTCTGCTCGCGCTGCCGCTCGTGCTCGGCATTCTCATTGCCATCGGCGCGCTGTTCCTGCGGCTGAACGCGATCGCCTTCGGCGAACCGCGTGGGGCCAACCACAAAGCCAGAGGCTCCTATCTGCCGATGTTCGCCCATCTGGGAATTGTTCTGACTGCGGGCATTTACCTGCCCGGTCCGCTCGTCGCCTGGTTCCAGAACGTGGCCAAACTCCTTGGATGAACCAGCATGACGTCACTGAAGGAGATCGCGAGCAACAGCCAACAGGTGGACGCCCACCATCCCTGGCCGCGCGCTGTCGTCACGGATGACGCTTGGCAAGTCGTCCTGCGCCAGCTGGTCGACGGACGGGCCACCTTGCTCGGCTTGTGGGCCGAGCCGCGAACCGTGCATCTCGCCCTGATCGAGGAAGTATCGAGCGACATCGCTGTTTTTAGCCTGGCATGCAAGAATGGCAGGTTCCCGTCCGTCGCGGCGGTTCACCCGCCTGCGATACGATTGGAGCGAGCGATCCGTGATCTCTACGGGTTGAGGCCGACCGGTCTGGCTGACACGCGGCCCTGGCTCGATCTCGGCTTTTGGGGCGTCACGCATCCCCTGAGCAGTCGTCCCCGGAAAACGCGCGGCCAGCCATCCAACTATCCCTTCCTTCCCGTGGAGGGCGAGGGGCTGCATCAAATCCCGGTCGGTCCGGTGCACGCCGGCATCATCGAGCCTGGACATTTCCGCTTCACGGCCAATGGCGAAGCCGTCGTGCGCCTCGAGGAGCGGCTTGGCTATGTGCACAAGGGAATCGAGTCATTGATGATCGGCGCCGAGCTCGACAAGGGTGCCCAACTTGCCGGGCGTGCCTCAGGTGATAGCACGGTCGCCTATGCGCTTGCCTTCTCTCAGGCCGTGGAGGTGGCGCTCGGGGTAGAGGCGCCGCCGCGAGCGATTTGGCTCCGCGCGTTGATGGCCGAGCTCGAGCGTCTCGCCAATCATCTCGGCGATATCGGCGCCATCTGTAACGACGCGTCGTTCTCGCTGATGCATGCCGAATGCGGCATTTTGCGCGAACGCACTTTGCGTGCCGCACAGACCGGTCTCGGCCACAGGCTGATGATGGACCGCATCGTGCCCGGAGGCCTCACCCAAGACCTGAATCCTGGAGGCCTGGCGCGCCTGGGCTCGTTGCTCGAATTGGTGGAGCGCCGCTTCCCCGAGCTGATCGAGATCTATGACAACACCGCCTCGCTACAAGACCGCACCGTCGGCACCGGCTATCTTGCGCCGACCTTGGCGCGTGCCTTCGGTGCCGGCGGTTATGTCGGACGCGCCTCGGGCCGCGCTTTCGATGCGCGCGCAGCGCTGCTTTATCCCCCTTACGAACAGCTCGAATTCGAGGTGCCGGTGCGCGACGGTGGGGACGTCAACGCCCGCGTCTGGCTGCGTATCCGCGAGGTCGAGCAGAGCCTCAGGCTGATCGGTCAGGTCCTTGAGCAATTGCCCAGCGGCCCGGTGCGGATGGAGCTTGATCCGCCGGGACGCGTTCGCGAGGGCATGGCGCTTGTCGAAGGTTTCCGCGGCGACATCCTCGTGGCGGTTCGCCTTGACGAAGAGGGTCGCATCGAGCGCTGCCACTTGCGCGATCCGTCCTGGTTCCAATGGCCGCTGCTCGAGGCGGCAATCGAAGGCAACATCGTCGCCGATTTCCCGCTCTGCAATAAGTCCTTCAACTGCTCCTATGCGGGGCATGATCTCTAGGGACACCGATGCGCAGGCTTCTCTTCAAGAATCTGGTACGCGACCTTGTGACCGAAGCGCCGCCCCCGCCTGACGAAGGGGCCTTGGCCGAGCTTGCGGCGAAGCTTGATCGCGCGGCGCGGCATCGGCTTGGACGCAGCCTCGCCATTCGCGAGGTCGATGCCGGCTCGTGCAACGGCTGCGAGCTCGAGATTCATGCGCTCAACAACGCCTTCTACGATCTCGAACGCTTCGGCTTGCGCTTCGTCGCCTCGCCGCGCCACGCCGACGTGTTGCTTGTGACGGGCCCCGTCACCAAGAACATGCGCGAGGCGCTCGAGCGCACCTATGCCGCGACCCCCGATCCGAAATGGGTCGTTGCCGTCGGCGACTGTGCCGCCAACGGCGGCATCTTTGCCGGGAGCTATGCGGTCGAAGGGGGTGTCTCGCGCGTGGTTCCAGTGGACCTGCACATCCGCGGCTGCCCACCAGACCCCACCACCCTGCTGAAAGGCCTTCTTTCACTCATTGAAGGCGCTTGATCGCGCCAGGTACGCTCGAAGCGTCCAGCATTTCGCCGAGGTTCCGACCGCTTTGGGTCAAAAAGCTGGCCTACGCAACGTTTATCGCGATGGCAGCTTCGTGCCACTAGCTGACATACCTGCGCCGCCTTGTGAGATCGTCGAGCTTCCGGTGATTTCCGGCTGATAGGATGCGCTCTATACCGTCATGTTTACCTCGACACCGATTCCAGCAGAGTGCACTTGCTCAAAAATGCGCAGGATTTGAATGGTCGAGGATGTCCATATTTGGGTTGTAGGACGCGGTTTGGAGTTCGAAGAGACCGAGCAGGGTCGAGAAAATGTTGTCGTGAGACAGCTGCTCGATTCGCTTCGCCTGAATGCTCGATAGGCTCTGAGGGTCGAAGTTATGCCCGAACCACATTACGAAGGGCACGTGCTTCTGCGCGTCGGGTGCGATAAAATAGGGAAGGCCGTGGAGGTAGAGGCCACTCTCGCCGAGCGACTCCCCGTGGTCGCTGACATATAGCATCGCCGTCTCGAACTCGTCGTCGTTCTGCTTGAGTAGTTCGACGACTTTCGACAGAAAAAAGTCCGTATAGAGGATAGCGTTGTCATACGCATTGACGATCTCTTCCTTACTGCAGGCTCCCAGATCGTTGGTCTTGCAGACCGGAGTGAACTTCTCGAACGCCGGCGGATAACGCTTGTAGTATGCAGGTCCGTGATTTCCCATCTGATGCAGGACGATAAGAATGTCCCCGACAGGGTGGCGGTCGATGTAGTCCTGCAGGCCGCTCAGCATGCCTTCGTCTCGGCATTCCACGTCGCAAACGGGGTTAGTCTTGTTTGTAAGATAGACCTCGTATTCGACGCGATCTGCGACATGCTTCGAGCTCGAATTGTTATCGCGCCATAGGATACTGACACCCGCCCGCTTCAAGATGTCGAGGGCGTTATCCGCCGCATTCGCCCTTTCCTCGTCAAACTCTGCGCGCGAATAGTGCGAGAAGATGCAAGGCACAGACTGCGCGGTTGACGTCCCGCAGGACCAAAAGTCGGGGAAGTTGACCACCTTTTCGTTCTGCAGCCGCGGATTAGTCTCCCGCTTGTAACCGTTCAGCGAAAAATGATCGGCGCGCGCAGTTTCGCCTACTACCATGACAACGAGTTCGCGATGCGTGTCCCACTCGGGGACCTTGGCGTGGGCACCGACGACCACGTGTGGTAGCGAAGCAAACTTCACCGAATCATGCACGAGCCTTCCCGCGGAATAAACTGCGTGAATGGGATTGGCGCGGTACCAGATTTCCTTGTGCTCCCGGAACATGGAAATGTAGTGCCCGCTGAATAAGAAGAAAACGGCGACCATCATAGCCACCGATGCGAACACGAGCTTAAGCCGGGATGTCAGCGCAGCCTTGAGGCGCGGAAGGTTCAGCTCGGCCCTGTAAACGAACAGAGACGGCACAACGCCCAAGATCAAGACATACAGGACAAGGGCGAAGCTGAGGAGATCGCCCGCTTCCCCGGTGTCGGTCTCGAGAACATTCAC
>DASPGI010000161.1:0-3740 GCA_035620695.1 Alphaproteobacteria bacterium | reverse complement strand
TCTGTCGGCGGATTGCCCGGCCACACCATCGGCCCGTGGGTTTCGCGGCCGGGCCGGTTCTCAGGGCCTGAAGCCGATGCGACGGCGTTGCTAACGGGAGGTCGCTTCATGCGATGTGCTCCCTATGGTGGTCGATGGAATATACAACCACCCGCCTTTCAATACCGCGGCGGTTTCCTCAGGCATGATGTATAGGGCGCGGGAAGGGGTGTCACGAGACCCAGTGCAGGCTTACAAATGGCTTTGCCTTGTTGCACGGCGCGCGGCACTTATCGCGTAGAGGGCCCCCGTGCTTCTGCATACGTGGCAGAGCTGGATCAAGAGCTCTCAAGCGAGGACCTGGCGATTGCCCGCGACCTGATGTGGATGTGGGAGAGCGCCCATCCTGAATCTGCGGAAGTGCCAGCCTTCGGCCATGGCTCTTAACTCGGCAGCTTCGCTCGTACAAAGGCTGGCCGCCAGGTTCCGCCGATTTCCCATACAATGCTCTGACCGGGCGGGCGCCGTTTCACCCGAGCGCGTCACCGCCCCAAAGCTCGCGCAATCGCGCATCGCGGCCACAGCTGAAGCGATAGAATTTGTACTTGAGCGGGTGCTTCTCGTAGAAGTCCTGATGGTACTCCTCGGCGGGGTAGAAGGCTGAGGCCCTGACAATCTCGGTTACTATCGGCTTGTCGAACCGTTTCGATTCCTCGAGCTCTCTCTTCGAGGCCTGTGCCGCCTGCAGCTGTGAATCGTCTTGGGCGAAAATCGCGGTACGATACTGGTCACCGCGGTCACAGAACTGTCCTCCGGCATCGAGCGGATCGATGTTGCGCCAGAACACCTTCAGCAATTGCTCGTAACTGATCAGGGCCGGGTCGTAGACGATCTCAACGGCCTCGGCATGGCCGCTGCCGCCGGCGGACACCTGCTCATAAGTCGGTCGATCCTGATCTCCACCAGTATAGCCGGAGGTCGTCGAGACGACACCAGCCAGCTTGTCGAAAGGCGGTTCCATGCACCAAAAGCAACCACCGGCAAACGTCGCCTTGGCAAGCGGCGGGGAAGCGTCGGTCTGCGCCCCAGACGGACCGCTGACCAAGGTGGCGGCAAGGAGGAAGATCGGCAGAAGGCGGCGAATCATCATCGCACCATCCCAGAGCTGGGCGTTGCCTTAGGTAACGGAGAATTTGAGGGCAACGCCATTCATGCAGTAACGCAGTCCCGTGGGCTCAGGACCATCCTCGAAGACATGGCCGAGATGACCGCCGCAGCGCCGGCAGTGGACCTCGGTGCGGGCGAAGAGGAGCAGGGTGCGATCTATTGATGTCCCACCCGCCCCGTCGATCGGAGCCGTAAAGCTCGGCCAGCCGGTGCCGCTGTCGAATTTGGAGTCGGAGCGGAACAGCGGCAGGTCACACCCGGCACATGCAAAAATCCCCTTGCGGTGCTCCTTATCGAGCAGACTGGATCCGGCCGGTTCGGTGCCATGCCTGCGCAAGACATCGAACTGAGCGGGAGTCAGGCGCGAGCGCCATTCCGCTTCGGACAGGTTGATCTCGAATGTTGTATCGGCGGACTTCGCCCGCGCAAAAAACCTCGGCATGATCGCTGCTCCCGCAAGTCCAGTTGCCAAGAGAAGGAGGTTACGCCGATTCATGGGCATCTCTTTCGAATTCGCCAGGAAGCTACATAGTTTATGGGTTCATTCTCGCTCGCCATCCAATCAAGTTTCCGCGAGGTGACAGGTCATCGCACCGGCCCACGCACGCCTGGAGGTTTAGAGCGCTGCCAGATTGGGATTCGGCACAGGCCTAAATGCCATCCCACCAGCCCTGCGAGTCACGGGAGCCGATAAGAAAGCATGCTGGACCGTTTCAAGAGACCTTTGATGTTTACCAGCGCGCAAATCGATGGGCGAGTCCGGCTCCGATGAGAGCGAGGCCGGCAATCGCGATCGTGTACCAAGTGGCAATGAATAGCGGCGAATCGTCGGTGCACTGGAGGGCGTAAAAGGTGGCCGCAATGCCGCCCGCAAACAGCCCTGCAGCCGCTCCAGCAAGGGCCGGCCGCGTCGGCGCGCCACGGCGCAAGGCGAGCAGGAAGACGGCGAGGGGGCCGATGCCGATCACGGGGATATAGGTCAGGCAGGCCATGCTGTTTCTGCCGATTATCGTGGCCGCCCATATATCTGAAGGCAAAACGACAAGCTCGATAATGGCGGCCAAGGCAAGGAGCGCCGGTGTGGCGGCAAGATAGGACAGAACCTGGCGCCAGCGCTCTTCTGGACGCGATAGAACGCGCGCAAGGCCGAATGCGCTTGCCGCAAGCGTGATCGTCACCACAAACTTGAACAGAAAACGGGGGGTTTCGAGAGCGGCCATGAGGTCAGGTCTGGGCCCGAGCGTTGCCAGGAAGACGGCACCGGCAAGCGCGACCGCACCCACGGCCACACCCCACCACATGGCCGAGAGCGATGGCGTGGTCTGTCGTGTATCCGCCGCGAGAGCCCGGATGAGGTCGTTTGTGTCCATCTCACTTCCGTCCAAACCGCTTGGCGATCGCGGCGAGGCCGCGATGCAATGCGACCCGCACTGCCGCATTACTCATGCCGAGGCTCTTGCCGGTCTCGCGGATGGAGCGCCCCTCGACGCAAACAGCGGCCACGACGGAGCGCTGACCCGGCGCCAAGGTCGCGAGGGCGCGATCGATTTCACGGGTTCTGATGGATACCGTTTCCGGAGCGGGAAACGAGTCGGCAATGTCCTCGATGTCGATTTCCATCCGGCGGCCGCGACGGCGGAAGGCATCGATGAGCTTGTATCTGGCGATTGCAATCAGCCACGGCATCACCGGCGCGTCGTCCCGCCAGGTGTGGCGCTTCAGATGGATGGCGAGGAGCGTTTCCTGCACGATGTCCTCCGGATCAATGCCGCCGCGCACGATCTTGCGCCGGGCGAACGCCCGCACATGAGACGCGGCCAGCTGCAGGAACGCGCCATAGGCCCTCTCATCTCCCGCCTTCGCCGCGCGCAGGAGCCGCGCCAGGTCGGCTTCATGCCTTCCGTCCAAGCCTGCCCGTTCCCTCGCTTTTCGTGCCGAATGCGCGAATTGTTACAGTCCTGGCACGATTTTGTTCAGGTCACCGAAGCTGCCGATCACGAAAACGTGAGAGCGGCGACCGTAACATCGACCTCTCCCGAATCGAACCAACCCATGCGCGCTTGGAGTGGCGCGCTTAATAACCCGATGGGAGATGCGAATCATGTCCACCAAATCAACCGTGAGTGCGGCGGTTCTGGCCGGCGCCCTCGCCACCGCGCTGGCCTCCTTCGCTTCCGCAGGGCCGCTGACCGAGGCGGAGGCGAAGGCGGCGATGGCTGCGGGCAAGGAGAAGTGCTATGGCGTCGCGCTCAAGGGCCAGAACGACTGCGCCGCGGGACCCGGCACCACCTGCCAGGGCACCTCGACGGTAGATTTCCAGGGCAATGCCTGGAAGTTCGTGCAGGGCGGTACCTGCGCCACCCTCGACCTCCCGGGAGACCGCAAGGGGTCGCCTGAGCCGCTGACCCGCGACCTTCCCTCCTAGGCTATGGCATCGGGCCGGAGAGCGGGAGGAAACCAATGAGCTTGGGTATCCGCTCAGTCCCTGGCGCGGCGGCAACCTCGCGCTTTCCGGCCTATCCTCTTGCCGGCCGTGCCGGCACCAGCTTCAAGCCCGACCATCTGCCGGCGATCCTCGCAGATACGTCGCTGGA
>DASPGI010000160.1:0-2762 GCA_035620695.1 Alphaproteobacteria bacterium | reverse complement strand
AATCTTGAAGAGGCCGATATCGCCCGTTCGGCGCACATGGGTGCCGCCGCATAATTCGGTCGACCAGGCGGGACCGTCATCCTCCTCATGGCCCATGGAGACGACTCGCACCTCCTCGCCATATTTCTCGCCGAACAAAGCCAGCGCGCCGGCCGTAATCGCGTCGTCGGGCGTCATCAGCTGGGTCGCCACCGCCGCATTTGCTCGGATGCGGGCATTCACCTCCTCGTCGATCCAGCGGATATCCTCCGCGCTCAACGCTTTGGGGTGGCTGAAATCGAAGCGCAGACGGTCAGGGGCAACCAGCGAGCCCTTCTGCGTCACATGCTCGCCCAGCCGACGGCGCAGGGCCTGATGCAGCAGATGTGTGGCCGAGTGGTTGGCACGCAAGCGCGTTCGGCGTTCATTGTCGACCCGCATCTCGACGGCATCGCCGACCGAGAGGCGGCCAGCCGTCATGCGGCCGCTGTGAACGAAGAGTTCGCCCAGCCTGCGCTGCGTGTCGTCAACCTGAAAGCGGCCGCCGGATGCCGATTGGAACCAGCCGGTATCGCCGACCTGGCCGCCGGCCTCACCATAGAATGGGGTCTGATTGACGATGATTGCGGCCTCTCGGCCTTCTTCGACCGCCGAGACCGGTCTGCCATCGACCAGGATCGCCAGCACCTGGCCTTCGGCAACATCGGTCGCGTAGCCGAGGAAATCGGTCGCACCATGCCGCTCCTTGAGCTCGAACCAGATCTGTCCGGTGGATGCTTCGCCTGATCCGGACCAGGCCGCGCGCGCGGCCGCGCGCTGACGCTCCATAGCTGCTTCGAAGCCTGCGCGATCGACCGTGCGGCCCTGGCCGCGCAGGATGTCTTGCGTCAGGTCAATGGGAAAGCCGTAGGTGTCATAGAGCTTGAAGGCGATCTCGCCCGGCAATGCCCCGTCCCTGGGCAGGCGCTGGGTTTCCTCCTCCAGCAGCCTGAGGCCGCGGTCCAGTGTTCGCTGAAAGCGCCCCTCTTCAAGCTTCAGCGTCTCGGAGATCAAAGCCTGGGCGCGGATCAGCTCCGGATAGGCTTGACCCATCTGAGCCACAAGAGCCGGCACGAGACGCCAGATGAAGGGCTCGCGCGCGCCCAGCATATGTGCGTGCCGCATGGCGCGCCGCATGATTCTGCGCAGCACATAGCCGCGCCCTTCGTTCGAAGGCAATACGCCGTCGGCGATGAGGAAGCTGGAGGCTCTCAGATGGTCGGAGATCACCCGGTGCGAGATGCTGTGCGCACCGTCGGGGTCGGTGCCGCTCGCCTCGGCGCTGGCGAGTATCAGCGCGCGCATCAGGTCGATCTGATAGTTGTCGTGCCTGCCCTGGAGCACGGCGGCGATGCGCTCCAAGCCCATGCCGGTATCGATCGATGGGCGCGGCAAGTCGATGCGCCGCTCGGACGTTACCTGCTCGTACTGCATGAAGACGAGGTTCCAGACCTCGATGAATCGGTCGCCCTCCGCGTCGGGGCTGCCCGGGGGGCCGCCGGGAATTTCGGGGCCGTGATCGTAGAAAATTTCGGAGCACGGTCCGCAGGGTCCGGTATCGCCCATCGCCCAGAAATTGTCGGAGGTGGCGATACGGATGATGCGCTGCTCGGGCAGGTCCGCGATCTTGCGCCAAAACCCGAAGGCCGCTTCATCGGCGGCGAAGACGGTGGCCAGAAGTCGCTCCTTGGGCAGACCGAACTCTTTTGTGATCAGCTTCCAAGCCAGCTCGATGGCCACATCCTTGAAATAGTCTCCAAAGGAAAAATTGCCCAGCATCTCGAAGAACGTGTGATGACGGGCGGTGTAGCCGACATTCTCCAGGTCATTGTGCTTGCCGCCGGCGCGCACGCATTTCTGCGCGGTCACGGCGCGCGAATAGGGCCGCTTCTCCCCCCCGGTGAACACGTTCTTGAACTGGACCATCCCGGAATTGGTAAAGAGCAGAGTCGGATCATTGCGCGGCACGAGCGGACTCGACGGCACCACCTCGTGTCCGTTGCGGCGAAAATAGTCGAGAAAACCCGAACGGATTTCGCTGACGCTGCTCATATGCACAAAAGCCCTTCGCGGCCGAGGCCACGTCCTTATGGCCGATCGGCTCCTCTGAATCTGGGCCTTGTGCGGCGCTCTCTCAAGCGCGGCGATGGCAAGGCCGAATGCCCTGCCTGTCTTCTATAGGCTCAAGAAGCGCCCTAGTCCAGAAAGGCGCCGGCAAAAGAAGGAGCCCGGCGCCGATCAGGGCGGCCGGGCCTAAAAGGTTACGAGGGGGAGGTTCCAGTTGGGTCGGATGCCAGGTCAGTCGGCGCCGTCGTCGCCTGTGCCCTTCTCCATGAGCGCGCTGGCGACCAGTCCCGCATTCTGGCGAATCGACGCCTCGACCGCCGCTGCCACCTCGGGATTGTCCTTGAGGAACTGCTTGGCATTCTCGCGACCCTGTCCGATCCGACGACCGCCATGCGAGAACCAGGCGCCGGATTTCTCAACAACTCCCGCCTGGACGCCCAGATCGACCAGCTCGCCGGTTTTGGAGATCCCTTCGCCATACATTATGTCGAACTCGACCGTGCGGAACGGCGGCGCCATCTTGTTTTTCACCACCTTGACGCGCGTCTGGTTGCCGACGACGGTGTCGCGGTCCTTGATAGAGCCGATGCGACGGATGTCGAGCCGAACCGAAGCGTAGAACTTAAGGGCGTTCCCGCCGGTCGTGGTCTCCGGGTTGCCGAACATGACCCCGATCT
>DASPGI010000159.1:0-2974 GCA_035620695.1 Alphaproteobacteria bacterium | reverse complement strand
GACGCTGGGACGCCGGCAATGCGCCGGAAGCCGCCGTTCTCTAAGCGGCTAGCTCAGGGCCGCATCCTGGTCCGCCTCCAAACCGAGGAGGTATGACCATGGAAAATCATGAAGCTGCTATTTCAGCGACGCTACCGCGCGCTTGAGTCTCAGTTTGACCCAAATAAGACGTCTGGCATGAGATTCGTGCGGTGCCGTGTGGCCTACCTGAGGCATGACAATCGCCGGATTGGGGAGTGGCACCAAGGATGGACTCTCACTTCACCGCGGTTACCGACCGGCGGAGTGAGTCCCCCAGGAGGCCAATGGGGTCGTGCGGCTGCAGCGGCGGCTGTTTTTGTTGGCGACCGCGGAATATTCAGGCGATGCCGGTGTTATTAGGGTACGAGCGGTGGCTCGCGCCAGGGTGTGATTGATCCCGGCTCGGAACAAGCCGGACCGAGAGTCTTGCCGAGATGTGAGCCCAGGCCGTCGGAACGACGCCGCGCTCCGGAATGGAGGCATATCGCCGGCGACGCGGGTGCAGGCCTTACCGAGGGAGGTGACAGATGGTCAGGCACAGAATCGCGGCGAGCGCGACGATTATCTCGCTGCTCACGGCGACGGCGTTGATCACGATGGCGTCGGTCGGCCCGGCAGAGGCGGCGGACATGAAGCGCACCATCACCATGGTGGCGATCGAACCGAAGGGCGGGACGACGATCGACAAGGAGCCGTTCCCCACCGCCGCGCTGCCGGAAGGGGAGGGCTATGAGCTGAAGCCCCCCGACGACAAGGGCCGCTGGGAGGTTTCGACCTACCGCTGGGAGCCCAACCAGATCTTCGTCAACCAGGGCGACGAGGTCACGCTCAAGATCCTGGGCGTCAACGGCAAGGAGCATCCGACGGTGATCGAGGGCTACGATATCGAGTTCACGGTGAAGCGCGGCCAGCTCACTCGGCGCGATTCCGCGCCGGGCCAGCCGGCGCTCTCTGGATTCGCTTCTACCGGAGGGTTTCCACACGGCCAAGACCGATTGCCGACATCCGGGTGAGCGAAACGTCCGAAGGCTGACACACCTTCGGCTCGCGGTGCCTCCCATCCCCCGCTTGAGGAGCTGCGAGGGAATAAGCGCTCAACCGCACCTGTTTATTCCCGTGTGTCGCCTATGCCTTGCACCAAGATATCAGGAGGAAGTGATGAAACAACTCATTCTCGCTGCGGGCCTGATGCTCTTTGCGATACCGGCGCTGGCCAGCAGCTGTCCGACATACATGGCGAAGATCGACAAGGCCCTCGCCGCCAGCCCCTCGCTGACCGCCGAACAGCTCGCCGAGGTACAGAAGCTGCGCAAGGAGGGCGAGGACCAACACAACGCCGGAAACCATCCGGAATCCGAGGAGAGTCTGGAAGAAGCGATGAAAATACTCGGCCTCGAGGAGTAATCGGACGTCGAGCCGTGCCTGGGCGCATGCCTGTGTCCAGGACCGCCCGTGCTCGGTTCCACCAGGAGGAGTGCGGCTATCGAGGGTTTCGAGCGCCTGATTACCGGACAGATCCCGCATCTCCGGCGCTACGCTTTTGCGCTAACGGGTAATCGCGACCGCGCCGACGACTTGGTTCAAGACTGTCTGGAGCGGGCCTGGAGCCGCGCGCACCTTTGGCGGCAAGGTAATATTCGAAGCTGGCTGTTCACGATTATGCACAATGTCAGCGTCAACGACCGTCGGCGCGAGCATCACGCACCGCCCCTGACCTCGCTTGACCGGCCAGGCATGGAGCCCTCGATGCACGCCGCGCAGGAGGATCGTCTCTCGATCGCCGCGTTGTGGGACGCCGTCGCCGCCCTACCCCATGAACAGAAGGAAGTGGTGCTGTTGGTTGGATTGGAAGGATTCAGTTACTCGGAAACTGCCGAGATCGTTGGCGTCCCGATAGGGACCGTCATGTCCCGGCTGCATCGCGGCCGTGAACGGCTGCGGCAGTTGCTAATCAGCCAGGGCGAGCCGAGCCTGCGGAGAGTCAAGTGACCGCGGAGCTGCCCATCACCGATGCCGACCTGCACGCCGCGGCCGACGGCCGTCTGCCACTGGATCGGCAGGCCGAAATCGAGGCCACCATGGCCGGTAATACGGACATTGCCGCCCGTGTCGGATTTTATCGGCGCCTTAATGCCGAGCTGCATGCGGCCTACGACTTCATGCTGAGCGAGCCCTTGCCCGATGGTTTGGCGGCCACGCCACAGCGCAGTCTCTGGCGAGTCCCGGCCCGGGTTGCCGCGGCCATTGTCCTACTGGTCGCCGCGGCCGCCAGCGGCTGGCTGGCACGTGACTTGACCGACGAATATGCACGCCCCGCACAGGCCTTGGCCGAGCTCGCCGCCGAGGCTCATCTCGTCTATGCCGCACAGGTCCGCCATCCCGTCGAAGTGCCCGCAACCGATAAGGACCATCTTCAGGCTTGGCTCTCCAAGAGCCTTGCGCGGCCAGTACACGTACCGGAGCTGGCCTCCATCGGCTATGAGTTCATGGGCGGCCGCCTGCTGCCTGCGGATCGCGATGCGGCCGGCCAGTTGACGGTTGCCGGGCAGCTTATGTACCAGAGCGCTTCGGGCAACCGCGTGACGCTTTACTTTATGCCGGCCACCGAACAGCGCGATTCGGCGTTCCGCTTCATCGAGGCCGATGGTCTTTCGGTCTGGTACTGGCACGACGAGAAGCTCGCCTACGCATTGGCCTCCGAGCTGTCGCGCGAGCAGCTGAAGGCGGTCTGCAACGAGGTCTACGGCCAGCTCAATCCCGGCGCCGGCCCAGTCGAATGGTGAACGGCAAACGCGGCGCCTGAGGCGCGCGGTTCCCATAGGTTGAAGCACGTCCGAGATTGGCACTTCTGCGACCTACGAATCACTATGTCGCTATGACCGGCTGATGAGGGTAAGCGGACTAGGCCGCAGATGTCGTTGTTAGGCCATCTCTAACGCACATCAGAAGTGCC
>DASPGI010000158.1:0-5966 GCA_035620695.1 Alphaproteobacteria bacterium | reverse complement strand
GTGGATCGACGATCCGGCCGGCTTCGATCGCAAGGAACTGCTGCAACGCGCGGCGTCGGCCTTCGAGATCTACACCGCCGAATCCTTCGAGGCGCAGACCGACAACCGCGGCTAAGTCCCGAGACGCCTTTGCGGGCCTTGGTGCAAGTGCGTATCCTGCCCCCATGACGGACTTCGCTACGGCCGCACGACAATCTGCGCAGTCATGGATCAGGTCAGCCAGAGCCCTGGGCTCCGCAGGAATGCATGCGCAGGCGATCGTCGCCTCCGTATATGCCTACGAAGAACTGCTGAAATGGCGAGAGGCAACCTTCTCGGCAGCGCCGCGACCAGCGATCGTGTCAGGTCGTCGTGACTCGCACCTCAAAAGGGCAGAGGTGCTCGGTAGTGAGATCCTGGCTGTGCAATTTGCATCAGCAGCGGCGGCCGAATCCCTATCCAGAGGATACGAACTGATGGAACTGTCCCAGGCCCCAGATCTGATCCAGCGCAAATTAGAGCGGGTGGAATTCAATCTTTCGAAGTTGAGCGAAACGGTTGCCACACCAATTCGCGCCGAGGCGGAAAGTAGAGGCAAGGATTTTGCTGTACTCCTAGGAAAACTTCGCAACGCCGCAGCTTACGCCAACGAGAATGATCCCTCGGCGATCGAGAAGATCCGGCCGGAGGACAGCGAAATGATCCTGGACGTGATCGAAAGAGCCTTTCGCGTCTATGACTTGGAGCCGGGGGCTCCCGGCACGCCCTGACCTGCGCCCTGCGCGCAACATAGTCGGAGAGGAGCCGCTCGATCGCGGAGCCCACGGGGAGGAGCGTGAGCTCGGCGGCGGGGCGTCTGCGACTACGCCAGGGCGAAGCCGCCGTGCCATTCTCAATTTGACTCGAAACGGCAATCTGGCCGCAGATTCGCCGGCAGATGAAGGATGGCCTTCACCCGCGCCAGGTTGAAGCCTTCGATGCGGTCGTGCAAACGGGCAGCTTCACCGAGGCTGCGAGGCTCCTCAAAATCACCCAACCGGCCGTGACCCGACTGGTTCGCAGCCTCGAGGAAACGATGGGCTTCAAGCTCCTGGAGCGTGGGGCCGGGGGTGCGCGCCCGACTCGCGACGGCGCGCTCTTTCACCGTCATGTCGAGCAGTACCTCCTGGCCTTTCGTCAGCTCAGCCTGGTGGCCGAGCGGATCCGCTCCGGCCAGGAAGGGGCGCTGCAGGTGGCCGCGATCCCGGCCCTGGCCACGACGATCGTGCCGCGCGCAGTGGCGCGCTTTCAGAAGACACACCCCGGGGCGCTGGTTCGGATCATCGACGGCGCCTCCCACGAGGTCGCCGAGTACGTCGGCACTGGCGTCTGCGAGCTCGGATTCGCGACCGCGATCGCCCAGCACCCGAACGTAACCTGCCACGCACTGCCGAGGGTGCGCACGGTCGCGATCGTGCCGAAGGGGCATCCGCTGGCGGCCCGCGCCGAGATCCGGCCGGCCGACCTGCACGGCCAGACGCTGGTCGCGTTTCGGACTGGGACGGCGGCCCGCGAGCAGCTCGACGCGGTCCTCAAGGCCGCGCGGGCCAAGCCGCGCCTGGTGCTGGAGACTTCGCTGGCGTCCGTGGCTGCCGCTTGCGCCGCGAGCGGCGTCGGCATCGCCGTGCTCGATGCGTTGACGGCCGAGGCGGTAAAGGGCGAGGGCGCGGTCGTGCTGCCCTGCACGAGCGGCGCCGATGCCGCCTACGCGCTCCTGGTGCCCAAGCACCGGGCCTTGAGCGCCGCCGCGCGAACCTTCGCGACCGAAGCGGCGGCGGTGATGGGGGGAAAGCTGAAGCTGCGGTGAGACCCCTTTATTCCACCCTTGCCCCTTTGACATCGGCGGCCTGGATGCCAGAATTGTTGAACGCTGCACAAGACGCCTACCCGACGTCGAAATCCACAGGCAAGGTGGCCTTCGCGCTCGAGGACAGGTACGCGAATTGGTGCGAGCTGCACATCAACCACCACGGGGTGATCCGAGCGAGGTTGGAACCGTCGCCCCTGTTGCGCATGTCGCCAATCGCTGAGGCGGACTCGTGAGTGGTCGTGGCTTAGTCGCTCGTCCGTTCCTAATCATGAGCAAGTGGGAGACACGCAATGGACACAGGACAGTCTCCACGCAGAGAATTCCTACTCCAAGGCACTGCGGCGCTCGCCGGGCTGACCATTCTCCATACCTCCTTTCTCGCTCAAGCCTTCCCGAGTCGGCCAGGCGAGGAGGTCATCCTCTGGGTAGATCAGCCACCGGAGAACCCCGTGCCGGAGGTGGTCAAGAATCAGCTGCAATGGGAAGAGTTGGATTCTTGGCTGACACCCAACGACAAGTTCTTCGGCATCGGCCACTACAATTGGCCAGTCATCGACGAAAAGGTTTGGAGGCTGGAGATCGGCGGCCTGGTCAAGCGGCCCCTGACCCTTGCGTTGAGCGAGCTCGCGGCCCGGCCGCGGCGCGAGGTGGTGTTCACGTTGGAGTGCTCCGGCAATCATGGCTTCCCCTGGTTCATCGGCGGCATCGGAACCGCCAAATGGGCTGGAACGCCGTTGGCGCCCATACTCGAGGAGGCGGAAGTGCTGGAGAATGGCATTGAGGTGGTCTTCTTCGGGAGCGATGCCGGGGAAGAGGTTGTGCGCGAGATCAAGATGCCGCAGCACTTCGCCCGCAGTATGTCGCTCGCCGATGCCATGAATCCCAACAACTTGCTCTGCTACGAGATGAACGGGGCGCCGTTGCCTCAGCCCAACGGGTTTCCCCTTCGGCTGATTGCCCCAGGCTGGTTTGGGATCGCAAACGTCAAGTGGCTCAAACGCATCGAAGTGCGAGACACGCGCTTTATGGGCCGTTTCATGGCACGGGATTACGTGACCATTCGGGAGGAGCGGCGCAATGGCGAAACAGTCTGGACTGAAACCTCTGTCGGCCGGGCGCTGCTCAAGTCGGTGCCCGCCAAGGTCACCCGGAAAGATGGCCGCTACCGAATCTTCGGCGCGGCTTGGGGTTCCCCGATTGCCCGGGTGGAGGTGCGTATCGACGAGGGGCCTTGGGTTCCAGCGATCATAGACTCCGGTGAGCAAGCCGAATTCGCGTGGACGATGTGGTTCCTAGACTGGGAAAACCCTACGCCAGGAGAGCACGCCATTACCTCGCGGGCTGTCGACGCTGCGGGACAGATCCAACCATCGATGGACGATCCCTGGATTGCCAACAAGCGCACCTATTGGGAAAGCAATGGACAGATCACGCGGCGGATCCGTATCGGCTGAAGCGCTTCGCCGTTGATTTTCTTAGGAGAAACCCGAGGGATATCTATCGGCTGAGCCAGATCCTCGGGCACTCGTCAGTGAAGACGACGGAGATCTATCTCGCCTATGTCGGCGGCGCCGACGCCAAGCTGGACCACGATTGGCCCCATCGGATTCCCCTCCCCGAATTGACCTATGACGAGGCCATGAGTCTGCCCGTGCGGGGGCACAAAAAGGGGCACAACGGCGACGGTTTTTCGCATGAGAAGCGGGTCGCCGGCACGGTGCGGAAGGGGAGAAAAGCAAGGGAAGTCAACTAGCTGGCGGAGGGGATGGGATTCGAACCCACGATAGGGGTTTAGCCCCTATAACGGTTTAGCAAACCGCCGCCTTCAGCCTCTCGGCCACCCCTCCGCGCGAGAGAAGGCTAAGCACACGGCGTATGCGATTTCGGGTTCTAGAGAAGGGTCCGGGGCCTGTCAACGATCCAGGCCCTTCATCGGCAGGCCCCGGCACTGGCGGGCGGGGGCCCACACGCGGCAACCCGCCGCAGAGCTCGCTTGTTCCTTCGATTGCGTTGTGCACAGGTAATCGAGCGGTCGGGGCTCGACAGGTGTTGCAATCGCGAGAGGGCCAAGTGGCCGTCTCTTCCGAGGGCGGGTGTTTCTGCAATGCCGATAGGGCCGCGGGAGATAGCTCCGGTCGGTTGGCAAACCATCCCTCGGGCCTAGTTTCATCCCGACAGACCGGCAGACGCCCGCTCCAGGGCGCCTGAGGCGCATCCTCCAGGTCGGGGAGGAAGATGACGACGCGTAAAGTCTCCGAACTACCCGAAGCGAACCATCCGTTCGTCGGCACCGAGGCAATCCCGATGGTGCAGGATGGTGAAACCCGACAGGTCGCGCTTGCAAATCTCTTGGGCGAGGCGGCAATCGCCACTTGGCTGGCACCGTATCGAGTTTCTTCGCAGGCAGCGCCGGCAGATAATCGCGCTGCGCTGAACCAGGCGATCTTGGACGCCGTCGCCCAGAAGCGCCCTCCGTTGGTGTTGCTGCCGGCCGGTCGCATTCCACTCGACGGGCCGGTGATCCTGCGTGGCGGCATTCGCCTCAACGGCGCTTCGGCAGCGGACCTGCCGATCGGGACCGAGCTGTTTCTGGCGGACGGCGCCAACGGCAGCGTCCTCCAGAATGAAGCTTGGCCTGGCGGGGACCGAACATGGGAATGCGCCGAACTGGCCTATCTTCGCGTGAACGGCAATCGCGCCGGTAACCGCGAAGGCGGCTCGGGCGTCGCCATTCACGGCGTCGGCAAGACTACGGAGATTCGCCATATGGTGGTGCGCAATTGCGCGCGGTTCGGATTCGAATTCACCGGGCCGCAGGAACCACTCACCTTGCGAAATTGCACGGTCGAAGACAATGCGGCGGGAGGAGTCCGGTTGGCTGGCGACGGGGCGGCTCTCATTCAGGCGCTGACCGGGCGGGGACAGGGTCCGCTTCTGGTCATCGAAAGCGGCGGCACTCCCTCGATTGTGCTCGTTGCGACCAGCGCGATCGATCACGAGCACATCGTTCGGGTCCGAGAAGGCGAGGCGCGGCTGAGCATCTTCGGCGGTCATGTCATCGCCCCACCCGCCGGTGGATCGGTGGTCCAGATCGACAAGGGCAAGGCGCGCGTGCAGTTCGTCGGCCTGCACCATGCTGGGTTCGAACGGCTGGTGCGCGACGGGAACGGTGAAAGAGGCTTGGCCGCTGTCGACCACTCCAGCGGCATCGCCGTCTACAACCGGGCAATTCGGTCCGCCGACGACGGTGGGTCGGGAGTTGGGCTAGGGTTGGGGGCGGCATCAAAAGAGGGGCGAGAGCCGGTGATCCTCGCCGGCGCCGGATCGCCGCCGCCGGAACTGGAGCTACCCAACGGCAGCCTGTATCTGCGCAGCGATGGGGGCGAAGGCAGCACCTTCTATGTTCGCGAGGACGGCCGCTGGATCGCCAAGTGAGCGGCGGGCACCTCGTTCAAGCTAAAATATACGGGCTTGCCCGCAGCACGCATTCGCTCGACCTCGGCGTCGGCTCCGGTGGAGGCGCCGCCGATCCTAAGGCAAGCGTCGCAGCGCTCGGCAACCGCAAGCGAGAGCGGCATCATTATGTCCTCGAACCGGTCGGCTCCTGCTGCAGCGATCACCGGCAACGCCATGTTCACTCCGATCACCGGCACATGACCCTGCTGCCAGAGATGCCAGGCGGCATCGTTCATGGCCTCAAGATTGCGGGTGCGTTCGGCCTCGTTGGCCGCGCCCGAGGTGTAGGGGCCGGCAACCAGTATCCACAGCCCGGTCACTTCACCAGCCGCAGCTTCGGATCGAACAGTCGCAGGACCTCGCGCAACGATGCCGCGGAGCCTAGACGCCGGGACCCCGCGATCACTTGATAAAGCCAGCCGCGGTCGGCATCTTCCAGTTTCAGGATCCGGTACAGCGCCTGGTATCGAGCGTGCCGGAACACGGAGAAGACCGCCAGCCCGCGCCGATGGTCGATCGCATAGTCCCGCCACTCGCCGGCGGTTACCCGCCGGCTGTAGAGCGACAGGAGCAGGTTCAGCTCGTTGCGATCGAAGAAGACGGTGCGGTGGTTGGGACGGCGGTCGGCGAGACGGGTAACGGTGCTCGGCATTCGGCTCTAGGCGCCCTTTGAGAAAGCCTC
>DASPGI010000157.1:0-17386 GCA_035620695.1 Alphaproteobacteria bacterium | reverse complement strand
GACCCGCGCGGCTGCGATGGTCACAGGTGCGAAGCCGCGCAGCGCGATTTCGGCCAGGAAAAAGCTGGCGCTCCATACCGCCGCCAACAACATAAGCCTGGCCCAGTCCCAACCCGCCATCGGCCTCATCCCTCCAAGGCTTGCGGCCGGGAGTGGTGCGCGCAGAGGCCGGTCCGTTTCTATCCGGGAGTTGCGGAATCCTTGTCGATCCGGAAGGGACTCGCGGATCGAACCTTGGCCGCCACCCAGTCGAGGCAGGCTTGACGGTCGGGCGCAAAATCCCGGCCGATCCACCACTCCTCCAACGCCGCCATCGTCTCGCCGATTTCGGGCCCTGGCGTGAGGCCAAGCTCCATGAGATCGCGACCTTTCACGGGCAGCGCCGGCGGCGGCCAGCGTTCGGGCAGTCGCAGAAGGTCGAGCCAGCGGCCGTGATCGCCCGCGCGACCTTGGGCCAGTGCCTCGGACCAGGCTATGAGGACATGATCGGTCCACCGGGCCACGCCCAATCGATAGAGCTGGAGCCGTTGCGTCTTCGCCGACATGTCGGCAGCCGGCTTGGAGCCCGGCGCGACGATGGCAAACAGGCGATCGCGATCGGAGTTCGAGAGCCGCCAGCGTTCGGCGACGCGGAGCACCCCATCCGGATCGGGTTTGAGAAGCGCGCCAAGCCGGCGGATGGACTCCCCCGCGAGACCGGCCAGCCTCTCGGCGCCGATCAAGGCAGCCAGCGGCTCAAGCCGGAACGATGCCGGCAGCGCATGGGCGAGCACACCGCCATCGGCCATAAGCTTGAGCACCGGGGAGGGATCGGGCGCGGCCAAGAGCTTCAGCATCTCGGCCTGGATGCGCTCGCCCGAAAGCTGCGCCAACTCGGGCGCGGCGGCGATGGCCGCGGCCAGTCCTTCGCGATCGGGGTCGCCCTGGCCGTACCAGGCGAGAAAGCGGAAGAAACGCAGCAGACGTAGGCGATCTTCAGCGATGCGCTGACGGGGATCGCCAACGAAGCGCACGCGGCCCTGGGCCAAATCCTCCAACCCGCCGAAATAGTCGTAGAGTACCCCGTCGGGCGTGCAGGACAGCGCGTTGAAGGTCAGATCGCGCCGCGCGGCATCCTCGCGCCAATCGTCGGTGAAGGCGATCCGCGCGTGCCGGCCGAAGGTTTCGACGTCCCGGCGCAAGGTCGTGATCTCGTATGCCCGCCCGCCAGCAATGGCCGTGACGGTGCCGTGATCGATCCCAGTGGGAATTGCCTTGATCCCGGCATCGGCCAGTCGGGACATCACCAGAGCGGGCGGCTCGGGCGTTGCGATATCTACATCGCCGATGGCACGGTCGAGAACCGCATCACGCACACAGCCGCCGACGAAGCGCAGCTCCGCTCCACCGGAGCCGAGCGCCGCCAATACCGATTGCGTCTCGGGCGCCGTCATCCAAGGCTGAGGCGTCAGCCGATCCTTGCGGGCAGCGGGCGGGGTCACTGGCTGGCGTTCTCTCCCCTCGGCCCGAAGAATCCCGGCTCGATGCGCCCGTCCACCTCGCGTGGCGGGTGATAGACGCTGCCGGGCTCGGCGCCTTCCAAGTTCGACAGAACGATCAGCGCGGCCACCGACAGAGCGAGGCCCGAGGCCAGCAACCAGAACCAGGGCGCGGCCTGCCCGTCGCGCGGGCCCTCCCGCGCCAGAAACACATAGGCAAAGTAAATTGCGCTAGGCAGCAGCAGCGGCAAAATCACGGTCAGTGCGAGTCTCACCGTACTTCCCGCAACAATTCGGCCAAGTTGACCAGCATGCCCGCCGTCGCCCCCCAGATGATGCGCCGCTCCCAGGGCATTGCGTAGAAGTAGCGCAGTTTGCCCTGAAATTCCCGCGAATGACGCTGATGGTTGATTGTGTCGGCGAGGAAGTCGAGGGGCACCTCGAAGATCTCCTCCACCTCGAAGGGGTCGGCTCGGAACTCGGCCGCAGGATCAACGAAGGCGACGATGGGCGTGATCTCAAATCCGGTACGCGTCCAATAGGTGTCCAGCCGGCCGATCACCGCAACGCGATCCCGAGGGATGCCGACCTCTTCCTCGGCTTCACGCAGCGCAGTCGCGACAGCATCGCTGTCGCGCGGGTCGATTCGGCCGCCGGGAAAAGAGATCTGGCCGGCATGGGCATGCAGATGGGCGGTTCGCTGCGTGAACAGGACTGCTATTCCCTCCGGTCGGTCGATCAGCGGCACCAGTACCGCCGCGCGCGCAAACGGGCCCTCCAGGCGAAAATCGGGATTGAGCGTGTGGTCGCCGCGCCGACCGAACTCGTCCGGGCCCGTCGGCGCGCCACTTCCGGCGGATAGACGCCCGAAGCAGGCCTCGACGGCCGAGCGGGTCAGCCGGGCCCGTCTGTCTCCGACAGCGGGAAGAATGCTCCTTGGCTCCATACCCCCAACTCTCGCGCGCCCTCCGTCCGGGGCTCCGACAGCGCAGCCAACTCGTAAAAAACCGAACGTGAGATCAGCGCCTCCAGTCCGTCACGCACCAATAGATATGGGCGCGGCCCCGATCGCGCATCGCCCGGTTTCAGTCGGATCGGCCGTTCCGGGCCCGCATCCACCCATTCGTCGAGATTGGTGCGGAAACGCAGGATCCGACCCCGACCGGCGCCCTCGACCACAAGCTCAACCGCCGTGAAGGGCGCATCTTCAACCTCCACCCGGCCGCGCTCGATCGGCGTCACCAGCCAATATTCGCCGTTCGCCTCGCGGCGCAGAACCGATGCGAATAACTTAACCAGCGGTTTGCGGCCGATCGGAGAGCCATGATAGAACCATGTTCCATCCTGAGCGATGCGCATGTTGAGATCGCCGCAGTCGATCACCCTCCGTTCCGATGCCGGCTGGTCGGAGCGCGAACGCGCCTCCATCTTATCTTGTGGTTCCATCGCTCTGGGCCTTGCTCCACTATCCGTCCAGCGCCCCGGCGCTCGGTGCCCCTCCGGCAAAGAGGCCTCCACTTCAATTGGGAGAACACACCATTGTCATTGACCGATCCGCAGTTCCAGTCGCGCGACTCGGGCGAGAAGCTTGCCCAGGAGATCGAACTCCTAGGCCATCGTCTCACCCAGGTCCGCTCCAGCATCGCGCGAGTCATCTTTGGTCAGCAACAGGTGATCGAGCAGACCTTGATCACGCTCCTGGCCGGGGGCCATGCCCTGCTCTATGGCGTGCCGGGGCTGGCCAAGACCCGACTCGTGGAGACGCTGGGGACCGTGCTGGGCTTGGAAGACCGGCGCATCCAGTGTACGCCGGATCTGATGCCTGCGGACATTCTCGGCTCGGAGGTGCTAGAGGAAAGCGAGGTCGGACGGCGGTCCTTCCGGTTCATCCCGGGACCGGTCTTTTGCCAGCTCCTCATGGCCGACGAAATCAACCGCGCCAGTCCGCGGACGCAATCGGCCCTTTTGCAGGCCATGCAGGAGCACCGCGTGACCGTCTCCGGACGCTCGCACGACCTGCCCCGGCCTTTCCATGTGCTGGCGACACAGAATCCACTGGAGCATGAAGGCACCTATCCCCTGCCGGAGGCGCAGCTCGACCGGTTTCTGATGATGGTCGAGGTCGGCTACCCGGACATCGATGCGGAGCGGCGCATGCTGATCGCCACCACCGGCCCGGAGGAGTCGCACGCGGTGCAGGTCATGAGCGCCGAGGAGCTGCTCGCCGCTCAGCGCCTGGTCCGGCGCGTACCGGTGGGCGAGGCGGTGGTTGAGGCCATCCTCTCGCTGGTGCGGACCGGCCGGAGGGAATCGACCGACCAGCCGCAAATCCGTGAGCATGTCTCATGGGGACCGGGCCCGCGCGCCAGCCAGGCCCTGATGCTCGGCGTGCGCGCCCGCGCCCTGATGGAGGGACGGTTCGCCCCCTCGGTGGACGATGTGCTGGCGCTGGCCCGGCCGGTCTTGCGCCACCGTATGGCCTTGAGCTTCGCCGCCCGTGCCGATGGCGTCACCATGGACGACGTCATCGAGCGGCTTTGTGAGCCCTTCGCCTGACGACCGTCACCCAGGCATGACCGAACCAAACGCGACGTCCCTCGTCACCCGCTCGCAGAACCTGGCTGCACGGCTGCCGCCGCTGCTGATCGCGGCCGAGCGTGTCGCCTCGACGGTTGCGCAGGGCGTGCATGGTCGTCGGCGCACCGGCCTCGGCGAGGCGTTCTGGCAGTTCCGCAGCTACGAGCCCGGCGATCCCCCCCAACGCATCGATTGGCGCCGCTCGGCCAGGAGCGACCGCGTCTTCATCCGTCAGACCGAATGGGAGGCCGCGCAGACCGCCTGGCTTTGGCGCGACGGCTCGCCATCGATGCGCTATCGCTCCGGCCTCGATCTGCCCGAAAAGCGTGAACGCGCCGAGCTCCTGGTGCTGGCGCTTGCCAGCCTGCTGCTGCGCGCGGGCGAGCGCGTCGCGCTCATGGGCTCGAACCTGCGCCCCACCTCCAGCTTGAGCACGAGCGAGCGGATGGCGCTGGCGCTGCTGCGCGAGCCTGACCCCCGGTCGTTGCCGGCGCCGATGGAGCTGCCGCGGTTCAGCCAGATCGTGCTGTTCGGCGATTTCCTCTCTCCCATCGAGGAGATTTCCGCCGTGCTGCGCCCGCATGCCGAGCGCGGCCTCAGGGGGCATCTCTTGCGGGTGCTTGATCCGGCGGAGACGAGCCTGCCCTTCGCCGGACGCGTCCGCTTCAAGGGCCTGGAAGGCGAAGGCGAGCTGATATTCTCGAGGGTCGAAAGCATCCGCCAAGCCTATGTCGAGCGTTTCCTTGCCCATGAGGCGGCACTGAAGGACCTGGCTCGCGCCATCGGTTGGAGCATGACCACCCACCGTACGGACCAGCCGGCCGAGCCGGCCTTACTTGGGCTATGGGTCCTGCTTGGCGAGCGCGGGGCATGAGCGCTCGGCGAGGCCGCCCATGCTGACCTTCGGCCCCGTTGCCTTCGCCGCACCTTGGCTGCTGCTGGCCTTGGCTCTGCTGCCGGTGATCTGGTGGCTCCTGAGGGTCACCCCACCGGCCCCGAGACGCCTCGCCTTCCCGCCCCTGCGGCTGCTCTTCGGACTGTTGCCAAAGGAAGAAACCCCCGACCGCACTCCGATCTGGCTCCTGGTGATGCGTCTCGTCGCCGCCGCTCTGGTCATTCTTGCGCTGGCGCAGCCACTGCTCAATCCGAGCGGCGCCGCCGGATCGGGTCCGCTTATTCTTCTTGTCGATGACGGCTGGGCGGCGGCGCGACATTGGGAAGAGCGCCGGCAGGCGATGACCAGTGCGCTCGAGCGGGCTGAGCGCGAGGAGCGTCCGGTCATGCTGGTCCCGACCGCGCCGCGCGCGCCGGGCGAGGTCGAGCCGCCGACCGGCCTGCTGACTGCGGCGGAGGCGCGCAGCCTTGCCGATGCATTGCAGCCGCGGCCCTGGCCTACGGACCGGTTGGGCGCGCTGGCACGGCTGGAGGAGGCGGAGCTGCCACCGGGGGCAAGCGTGCTCTGGGTTTCCGACGGGCTGGATCAGGGCGGTGCTTCGGCCGTTGCCGATCGTCTTTCCGCTTATGGCGCCGTCACAGTGTTGGCCGAAGACCCCGTCGAGCTGCCGCGTATCCTGCTGCCTCCCGAACCCGGGGTGGGCCCGATTGCACTCAAGATCGCGCGGCCGGCGCCTGGGCCGGAGCTCGTACTTCGTCTGCGCGTCTCGGGCGAAGATGGAACGTTGATTGCTGAAGCGGAGGGACGCTTCTCCGCCGGTGCCCGCGAAACCGAGATCGTCCTCGATCTGCCGCTCGAGTTGCGCAACCGCATCGCTCGCGTTTCAATGGAGAATGAGGTCGGCGCGTCGGCGGTGGCGCTCCTGGACGAGAGCTGGCGGCGTCGGCCGGTCGGACTGTTCTCGGGCTCGGCGGCGGAGCGCGCGCAGCCGTTGCTGGGCGGCCTTTACTATGTCGAGCGTGCGCTCGAGCCACATGCCGAGCTTCGGCGGGGCAGCATCGAGGAGCTGCTGCGCCGCGAGCTTGCCGTCATGGTTCTGGATGATGTCGGCGCCTTGACGGAGGGGGAGATCTCCTCGATTGGCCAATGGGTGGAGCGAGGGGGCGTATTGCTGCGCTTTGCCGGTCCACACCTGGCCGAGAATGCGCAAAACGACACGCTCCTGCCGGTGCGGCTGAGGGCGGGTGACCGCATCCTCGGCGGCACCCTCTCCTGGGAACAGCCCGCCCGGCTCGCGCCCTTCTCCCAGGAAAGCCCCTTCGGGCGCCTGCCGATCCCGCCCGATGTCACCGTATCGCGGCAGGTGCTGGCCGAGCCCACCATTGATCTTGGCGGCAAGACCTGGGCGCGACTGGCCGACGGCACGCCCCTGGTGACGGCGGCCAAACGGGGCGATGGGTGGATCGTCCTGGTGCACACCACGGCGAACGCCGACTGGTCGAACCTCGCTTTGTCCGGGTTGTTCGTGGATATGTTACGGCGTCTGGTTGAAATGAGCGCGGGCGTTGCGAGCGAAGCCGCGCAGGGAATGCTTGCGCCGCTCGAGACCCTGGATGGTTATGGGCGGCTCGGACCCGCCGCGGCCACCGCCGTCCCCATAGCCGCCGCCGAGTTCGGGCCCAGGGCGATCGGGCCGCGACACCCGCCGGGCTACTATGGCGCCGACGGGGCCCGTCGCGCCCTCAATCTGGGCCCGCACGTGCGCGGGTCGACGGCAATGGCCAAGCTGCCGCCTCGGGTGACGGTGAGTGGCTATGGCCGACCGGCCGAGCGAGCGCTGATGCCCTGGCTGCTCACCGCGGCGTTGGCTCTGCTCTGGATCGACATGCTTGTGTCGTTGGGGCTGCGCGGCTATCTGACGTTCGGACGGGCACGCGCAGCGGCGATGCTGTTGCCCCTGTTGCTGGGCTCGACAATCGTCGAAGCACAGGAGCCGGTTGCGGAAGGACCCGACGGGTTCGCGCTGGCCGCCACCACCACGACCAAGCTTGCCTTCGTGCGCTCGGGCAATCCCGAGCTCGACCAGTTGAGCGAGGCCGGGCTCTACGGCCTCAGCCTTACCCTCAACCGTCGCACGGCGGCCGAGCAGCTGAGCCCGCTCGGCGTCGATCTCGAAGCCGATGAGCTTTCCTTTTTTCCCCTGCTCTACTGGCCTGTGGATCCTGCTCAGCCCGCACTCTCCCAACGTGCGATCCGCAAGCTGAACGACTATGTGAAGAATGGCGGGATGGTGCTCTTCGACACTCGCGATCAGGCCTCCGGCGGCCAGGGGCTGCAGAGGCTGCGCGAGCTTGCACGCGGTCTCGACATACCGCCGCTGGTGCCGGTGCCTCCGGACCACGTGCTCACCAAGGCCTTCTATCTGATCCAGGATTTCCCGGGTCGCTTCGCCGGCGGCCAGCTCTGGGTGGAGGTAAATGAAGGGCGCGTCAATGACGGCGTTTCCTCAGTCATACTTGGCGGCAACGATTGGGCGGGAGCTTGGGCGACCGATGATGCGGGCCGACCGATGAATGCCGTCGTGCCGGGCGGCGAGCAGCAGCGCGAGGCGGCCTACCGGTTCGGCATCAACCTGGTCATGTATGCGCTCACTGGCAACTACAAGGCCGATCAGGTGCACGTGCCGGCCATTCTCGAGCGGTTGGGGCAATAGAATGTTCGAGGGCGCCAGCCTCTCCTTCGCACCGTTGATTCCGGCACCCTTGCTGATCGGGATGGCCGTCGCGACCACCCTTTTGGTGCTTCTCGGGCTGATCGGCCGGGCGCGCGGCGCTCTCCTGCGGGCAATCGCCTTCGCCGCAGTGCTGGCCGTGCTCGCCAACCCGATCTGGGTGCAGGAGCTACGGGAGCCCTTGTCGGATGTCGCGGTTGTCGTCGCCGACCAATCCGCCAGCCAGCGCATCGACGGGCGCGCGGACGACACTCAGGCGGCGGTGGCGGAATTGGAGCAGCGGCTGAGGCGGTTGCCAGGCACCGAGGTTCGAGTTGTGCAGGTCAACGACACCGCCGCGAGCGAGGGCGAGGAGCAGGACGAGGGCACGCGCCTCTTCTCAGCTTTGGAGCAGGCGCTGAGCGACGTGCCGCGACGGCGCATCGCCGGGGTGATCGCCGTGACGGACGGACAAGTCCACGATCTCCCCGAAAGCGCCGCGGCCCTGGAGCTTCAAGCTCCCTTCCACGTCCTGCTGACCGGGCGCGGGGACGAGATCGATCGGCGTCTGATCGTCAAGGAGATCCCGACCTACGGCATTGTCGGCCAGGCGCAGAGCATGGTGCTAAGGGTCGACGACCTGCCGGGGGGGACCGGCACCGCTGCGGTCACCGTCCGTCGCGATGGCAGGTCGCTCGGTGTGGCCGATCTGGTTGTCGGCGAGGACAGCGTCATCGATTTTCAGCTCGACCATGCCGGGCCCACCGTATTCGAGATCGAGGTCGAGGGACGCGACGGCGAGCTCACCTTCGCCAACAACCGCGCCGTCGTCGTGGTCAACGGGGTGCGCGACCGCTTGCGGGTGCTTCTCATTTCCGGCGAGCCGCATCCGGGCGAGCGAACCTGGCGCAACCTTCTGAAGGCCGACCCCGCGGTCGATCTGGTGCATTTCACGATCCTGAGACCGCCCGAAAAGCAGGACGGAACGCCCATCCGCGAGCTGTCGCTCATCGCCTTTCCGATCCGTGAACTGTTCGAGGTCAAGCTCGATGAGTTCGACCTGATCATCTTCGATCGCTACCGTCAGCGGGGCGTGTTGCCTCGCTACTATTACGAGAACATCGCCACCTATGTTGAGAAGGGTGGCGCGCTTCTGGAATCCACGGGCCCGAGTTACGCCAGCACCTTCTCGCTCTATCGCACGCCTTTGGGCGAGGCGCTGCCGGCCGAGCCGTTGGGGCGGGTGCTCGAGGGGGGATTCAAGCCGCGCGTCACCGAATTGGGCCGTCGGCATCCGGTCACGGCCGACTTGCCCGGATCGGCGGGCGATGAGCCGCAATGGGGGCGCTGGTTCCGGCTGGTCGATGTCGGCGTGCTGCGTGGCTTCACCGTGATGAGCGGAACGGAAGGCCGGCCGCTTCTGGTGTTGGACCGCTATGGCGACGGCAGGGTCGCGCAGATCATGAGCGATCATGTCTGGCTGTGGTCTCGCGGCTTCGAAGGCGGCGGACCCCAGGCCGAGCTCCTGCGACGCCTCGCGCACTGGCTGATGAAGGAACCCGATCTCGAGGAAGACGATCTGCGCGCGGCCGTGCATGACCGAAAGTTGGAGGTCATGCGCCGCAGCCTTTCCGAGGAGGCGCCAGAGGTACGCATCACCACACCGTCGGGCGCGACGCAGACGCTGCGCTTGGAGCCCTCTGGCGGAGGGCGTTGGAGCGCAAGCGTGCCGGCCGAGGAGATCGGGCTCTATCGCGTCGACGACGATCCTCTGACCGCGTTCGCGGCAAGCGGCGCCTTGAACCCGATCGAGCTGGCCGATGTGCGCTCGACGCCGGAGATTCTGGCGCCGATCGCCGCGGAAACCGGGGGTGCTGTGCGTCGTCTCGAAACAGAGGAGGTGCCGGAGCTCCGCAAGGTCCGCCAGGGCCGTGAAGCGTCCGGCAATGGCTGGATCGCCATCCTCGCCAATCGCGACTATCTGGTCACCGGCATCGACCAGATGCCGCTGCTGCCGGGGTTTCTGGCCCTCGTGCTGTTGCTTGGCACCGCGCTCGCCGCCTGGCATCGCGAAGGACGATGAGGCCGGCGGGCCCACGTCTTCCCGCCGCTCTATTCGAGAATGTTGCAGCCCAGATGCGCGGATCGCCGACCGGAAATAGAGGAGGCGCGGCCCGGCGATCCAGGCCACGCCCCCGATTAAGACTAGGCGGGTGGTCGATCTCTACCGCGACAATTCGTCGAAGAGCGTTATGAGGGCGGTGACATCCGGTGAATCGCAACCCTCGCGGTTCACCAGCTTCCTGGTCGAAACCTTCGCCGATTCGATCAGCGACAGGCGCTCACCCGCACCCAATTCGTAGTTGACCTTCTTGTCGAGAGCTTCATTGAGCTTGTTGAATTCGTCCTGGCTGAGCTTGGAGTCCGAGCAAATTTGCTTGGCAATCAAGCCGGACTGATACTGTTGGTAGGTTTCAGCCATATCGGCCGCGGCTGGACCCGCGGCCACAACGGCCAAGCCCGCGCCGGCCAGCAGACCGGCCATCATCCGAGACATCTTCATTTCCGTCCTCCGCCGTTCTCGGCAAATTTTCAAACTCGCGTACCAGCCAGGCGTTTTGTCTAGGCACATGATTGGATATGCCCGACCGACCCTGAGCCCGGCAACGACCGATCCAGACTAGCCTCGAATGGTCGAACCTGCAATTTCGCGTTGGCAGGATTGAAAAGTGATCGCCAACCGTTGCCGCGCGGCATCACCGGCCGGGTTTGGCTTACCCGCACCTCGTTGCGCTCCAAGAGCCGAGCCGCTAGGCTTTGAGACATGATCTCGGCGGGTCGGTACCTTAATGCCGCGCCCTTGAAACCAAACCAACCACAGGGACGGGAGACGCCAGTTATGAGAACAAGCAGATTACGCTCGATCGGGCTCGGGCTTGCATTCGCCTTAAGTCCGGTCCTTTCCCTCGAAGCGGGTGCCGGCGAGGTGCTTGATCGCGTCATGCAGACAAAGACGCTGACCATGTCCTCGGACGCGGCCTATCCGCCGCAATCCTTCCTCAACGACAAGAACGAGTTCGAGGGCTTCGACATCGATGTCGCCCGCGAGATCGCCAAGCGGCTCGGCGTCGAGCTGGAAATCATCACCCCCGCCTGGGAGATCATCACCGCGGGCAATTGGGGTGACCGGTGGGACATTTCCGTCGGCTCGATGACCCCGACCGCGGAGCGCTCCCGCGTCCTCGATTTCCCCGCCATCTACTACTATACGCCCGCCTCCTTCGCCGTGCACAAGGACAGCAAGGCGCAGTCGGTCGAGGATCTCAACGGCAAGGTGATCGGCGCGTGCGGCGGCTGCACCTATGAAGCCTATCTGAGGAAGGATCTCAAGATCGATGCCGAGGGCGCGCCACCCTTCGAATACAAGGTGGAGCCCAAAAAGATCGTCACCTATGACACCGACACCAACGCCCTCGACGATCTTCGCCTGGGCGACGGCACGCGGCTCGACGCGGTGATGTCGGCGCTGCCGACGCTCAACGAGGCGATCAAGAGCGGATATCCCTTGCGCGTTATCGGCGAACCGGGCTTCTACGAGCCCCTGGCCGTGGCCACTGACAAGGGCGATCCGGAGCTCGACGCCAAGATCACAGAGATCGTGAATGCCATGCACGAGGACGGCACGCTGACCAAGCTGTCGGAAAAATGGTACGGCGTCGATCTGAGCCGCGCCAAGACGGGGTCATGACCCCTTAGACCATGGCGACCGCGGCGAAGCTCGTCGGTCCCATCGACCAGCGGTGGCTTTTGCGGCTGCTGCTGGTCTTTGGGGTCGCCGTCGCCGCTGCCGCCATCGACCTGACCAACACCGCCTTGGGCCGTGTTCTCCTGCCGGCCTTCGGCTCCACCCTCGGCATCGACGGCGGAATCCCGGCGCGCGTCCTCATCGGGATCGTGCTCGGCGTTCTCGTCCTCTTGAACCTCCTGCTGTTGAGGCTCCTGCCCTTCCGTTGGCAAGTGGTGCTGATGTGGCTGGAGCTCTTGGTGCTGTTCCTCGCCTTTTTCGCCAGCTTTGATCTGTCTTATCCGTTCATCTGGTCGCGCCTCATCTTCCTGATCCAGGCGGCGGGCATGACCGTCTATATCTCGCTCCTCTCGATATTCTTCGCCTGTATTCTGGCGCTCGTCGGCGCGCTGGCGCGACTTTCGAGGAGCGGCCTGGCCTTCAGCATCGCCACCTTCTACATCTCGTTCTTCCGCGGCACCCCCTTGCTGCTCCAGGTCTATCTCATCTATCTGGGCCTGCCTCAGATCGGCCTTACGCTGCCCGCCGTTCCTTCGGGCGTGATCGCGCTTTCGCTGTGCTACGGCGCCTATATGGCCGAGATCTTCCGCGCCGGCATCGAGGGCGTGCCGGTTGGCCAGCGCGAGGCAGCGCGCGCGCTTGGCCTCAAGGAGCGGTTGATCTTATGGAAGATCGTGCTGCCGCAGGCGATGCGCCTGATCGTGCCGCCGGTCGGAAATCAGTTCATCGCCATGCTCAAGGATTCCAGCCTGGTCTCGGTCATGGGCGTGTGGGAGCTGATGTTCCTCGCCAGGACCGCCGGCCGCGCCGAGTTTCGGCATCTGGAGATGCTGATCACCGCCGCCATTCTCTACTGGATCATGTCGATCGTGTTCGAGCTGATCCAAGCCCGCCTCGAAGCCTATTACGGCAAGGGCCACAAGCGGTGACGGCCGAGCCGGGACCGCGCCCGGATATCGGCGCTGTTCGCGAATGGATCCTGCAGGAAGGGCGTCTCATTCCCGACACCGCCGAGTTCCTGGAGGAGCTCGGGCAAACCCTCATCCGCGCCGGCATCCCATTGATCCGTGCGACCTTGCATACGCGCACCCTGCATCCGCAGGTATTGGCGACGATCTGGTTGTGGCGTCGCGGTGAACGCGGCAGCCGGCTGGATCGCGAGCACGGGATCGAAGTCACGGAGGCCTATCTGCAAAGCCCCGTCCGCGTCATTTACGAGGGAGCGGGCGCGGTCAGGCGCCGGCTCGATGGAGCGGAGGAGGAGCTCGACTTTCCGGTGCTGCGCGAGGTCAAGGCGCTGGGGGCGAGCGATTATGTGGCCTTGCCCCTCCGTTTCACGGGGGGCGTTACCGCCGTCGCCACCTTCGCCACTGACCGGGCGGGCGGCTTCACCTCCGCCGAGCTCGCCGCTCTCGACCGCCTGATGCCTTATGTCGCGCTGGTTCTGGAGGTGCAGGCCAAGACCCGCGTGTTGACCACGCTGCTCGACATCTATTTGGGGCACGACGCCGGACGCCGCGTGCTCGCCGGCACCATCCGTCGGGGCGATGCGCAGCGCATCTACGCGGTTTTGTGGTATTGCGATTTACGCAACTCGACCGAGCTGGCGCAGCAGCTAGACCCTACCCTGTTGATCGAAACACTGAATACCTTCTTCGCGGCCATGGGGGGAGCGGTGGAGTCGGCCGGCGGCGACATCCTGAAATTCATCGGCGACGCCATGCTGGCCATATTCCCGATCGAGGAGCTGGACTATTGCCACGTCAAGGCGAAGCGCGCGCTCGCCGCGGGTGCGGCGGCGCAGGCGCGGCTCGCCGCGATCAACGAGGCGCGGCGCGAGGCCGGAGAACGCCCGCTTGCTTGCGGCATCGCGCTCCATGTCGGCGATGTCTATTTCGGCAATGTCGGCGCGCCAACGAGGCTCGATTTCACGGTGATCGGCCAGGCGGTCAATTGCGCTACCCGGATCGAGGATCTGTGCAAGCAGCTTGGCGAGCCGCTCTTGATTTCCGGTGATCTTGCGCGCCACATCGACCGCCCCTTGCGCTCGCGCGGAGCGCATCTCTTGCGCGGCATCGCCGACCCGGTCGAGGTCTTCGCGCCTGGCGGCGTGCTCGAGCCTGTAGGCGCCGGCCAGAGCTGGACGCCCTGACGACCGCTACCGCGACGCGCCAATGAGCAACACGGAACTAACCCCATCTCGCCAACCCCCAGGCGCAGCCGACACGATATTTACCAGACCGCCACTTCGGTTCCGCTTGCTTCGTGTCCTCGGCCATCAGCACTGGATTCTTCGTGGCCGTGACCGATTCCTCCGTTGGTTCTGCAACCCCGATCGGGCGCCCGCAATCGAATTCGTGGTTCCATTCTTTGGAGGAATCTATCCGGGCCGATTGGACAACTTCGTGGATTGGAGCGTCTTCCATTACGGCGCTTACGCCCGGCACGAGCTGTTGCTGCTTGCAGACATCACCAGTGCCCTGCGTTATTCGCGGCAGAGGCCGGTGGCCTTTTTCGATGTCGGCGCAAATGTCGGCAATCACTCGCTCTTCATGGCCGCACAAGGCGCGCGGGTCTTCGCATTCGAGCCCTTTTCCCCGGTACGAGCAGAGCTGCACCGAAAGCTCCGGGTCAATCCAGGCCTGGTCGTACGCGTGTTCGATTTCGGATTGGGCGACCGTGATGCACTTCTGCGGTTTCACCCACCCTCCGGCGCCAACGTCGGGACTGGCACCTTCATCGAGCCCACCGCCGCAGAGAGAGAGGGTCTCGAACTGCCGGTTCGCGCCGGTGACGCCGCGTTTCGGGAGCTTGGGTTGCCGCCGATCGACATCCTCAAGATCGATGTCGAAGGATTCGAGTGTCAGGTTCTGACGGGCCTCGCCAGCCGGCTTCGGACGGATCGGCCGCTTATCTTGTTCGAGCTGTCAGAAAGGACGCGGAGGACCTTCGCATCGCTGGAAGGCCTCAGAGCCGCACTCTACCCGCATCACGATCTATTCGAGGTCGGCACTCGTTCGGTCTCGGGCCCCTATTGGCTCCGGTCTTTCGAATTCCCCACGGCCTCCGAGGCCCTGGTCATCCCAGCAGAGAAGCGGATACTCCTCGCCGCCATGGGAATAGCGCTGCCCCATTGAGTCGCCGCGGTCGCGTCGAGGCGTCCTAGTTGTCTTCGTTAATCGACAGGCGCATCAGCGTGAGGTCGGCGATGTGCTGGGCGCCGAGCCTTTCATAGAAGGCATAGGCCAGCCGGTTCGCCCGGTAGACGCCCCAGACGAGCCGGATCGAGCCTGCTTCATGTGCCTCCTTGGCCACCGCCTCGATCAGCCGCCGGCCAACTCCCTGCCGACGCACCGAGGGATCGACGAAAAGATCGATGACATGCGTGATCGGCGCGCAAAGATCCACGTCATAACCGGGATGGTGAAGGAGATAGCCGCAGAGACGATCGCCGGCCGAAGCCACCAAACCGGAGAAGCATCGCCGCGGTCCGAAGCCGTCGCGACGATAGGCTTCCTCGGTGAGCGGCCCGGGGCACTCGTCGCCAAGACTGGAAAGATAGGCCGCGAAGGCGGCGGACAGACGCGCCACCTCGGGCGCGTCGTCGAGCCTCGCAGGGCGAATCGGCATTTCGTGGAAGGTCATGTCAGGCCGAACTACACGCTACGGTTTCGGGGAAAGGCCGGGCTGTCAGTCAGTCTACCAAATCGACGCTCCCGCGAATCGTCCTCGAGCGCCAGATTGGGATTTTGCGCGGCATGTCACGCGGTTGACCAAGGGACCGAGCCTCCTCCCGTTCTTCGCGCGACAAATGGTCCCAGGCGGATCCACCAATGAACCGTTGTTCGAGGCCGGCAGGGGTGAGTCAATGAAGGCTCGCAACCGCAGGAGGATTGGATGGCGCGCCTGCCTCTCAAGGCCGTGCTTCTGGCCACGGTGTTAGCAGCCGCGGTATCCGAAGGAGCCGCGGCGCATGGCGAAGGTTATGGTCCCGGCTACGGAATGATGGGGCTATGCCCCGGCATGATGATGGGTCCTGGCATGATGGGCCAGGGAATGGGGCCCGGCATGGGGATGGGCCCTGGCATGATGGGTCAGGGGATGGGGCCCGGCATGGGGATGGGCCCCGGCATGATGGGTCAGGGGATGGGTCCCGGCATGATGGGCCAGGGGATGGGCCCCGGCATGATGGGCCAGGGAATGGGCCCCGGCATGATGGGCCAGGGAATGGGTCCCGGCATGATGGGCCAGGGAATGGGTTCCGGAATGGGGATGGGCCCCGGCATAATGGGCCAGGGGATGGGCCCCGGCATGATGATGGAAGCAACGCCCCCCGAGCTTACCGTGGAGGAGGTTCGCAACAGGCTGGAACGGCAGCTTGCCTGGCAGGGCAACCCTCACCTCAAGCTCGGCGAAGTGAAGGAGCAGGATCAGGATTGGATCACGGCCGAGATCGTCACTCAGGAAGGATCGATCGCCGAGCGGCTACAAGTCAATCGACACTCGGGCTGGATGCAGCCGATACGTTGACGTCGGCGAAAGGGCTCCGGCTAGTGAAAGCCTGTGCTATCGGGCTGCTCCAGCCATGCCTGACGACCGCAGTTCGGCGGTAGCGCGACGGATGACATGAGCCGCACCTGAGAGCGCGAGGCTTACCATGAGCGCGGCCACCAGAACATCGGGCCAGCCGGCGCTGGTGCCGAGCACGCCAAGGGCAGCGACGATCACCGCGACGTTGCCGATGGCGTCATTTCTGGAGCAGATCCACACCGATCGCATATTGGCGTCGCCACCTCGGTGCCGGTAGAGCAGAAGAGCCACGCCGACATTCGCAACAAGCGCGAGCAGCCCGACTCCACCCATCAGAGTGGCGTCGGGTACGGAGGCGGCAAGCGCGGTCCATAAGGTGTTCCCGGCAACCCAGAGCCCAAAAACACCCATGCTGACGCCTTTGACGAGTGCCGCACGTGCCCGCCAGACCAGCGCCAGACCAAGCACGCAGAGGCTGACGGCGTAGTTCGCCGCATCGGCCAGGAAATCCAGGGCGTCTGCCTGCAACGAAGCCGAGCCGGCGAGCAGCCCCGCGGCGACCTCTGCCAGGAACATCGCCGCGTTGATTGCCAACGCGATCCACAGAACTCGGCGGAAGGGCTCGTTCCTCGCTTGATCCTGCCCGCCGCAGCACTCAACTCCCATCCGCTCCTCGAAACCGAAATCGCGAAAACTCGTAGAACCTGCATTCCATAATATATGTTGGGAGGCGCCGCTTCGCCTCTCACTCAATTATATAAACCTTAGGCCCTCCATACCCGCCGAAAGTATAGATCGTGAAGAGTTCGGTCTTGTCCCCGAGCATTCCCGGCGAGCCCGTCGGCATTCCCGGCAGCGAGATGCCCTTGACCGGTGGCCGTTCGTTCAGGAGGCGTCTGATGATCTGCGCCGAGACATGTCCCTCCACCACGTATCCATCCACCAGGATCGTGTGACACCCAGCAAGCTCTTCGGGCACACCATGCTCCCTCTTGATCCGCAGCAGATCATCCGTGGCGATGACGTTTACGTCGAAACCGTTCTGACGCAGATAGTATGCGTGCCCCTCACAGCAGCCGCACTGAGGGTCCTTGTAAAGCGTCATCTGCGGCTGAACTTCTTCTGCTGCTGGCGCAACCGCTGGCGTGAGTAGGGTGAGTAGGAGGACGAGGATACTCAGAACTGGGATCACGGGTCGGTACTCCTCGTGCAAACGAAGATGATCATTCAACTCGAATGACGCTCATCATCCCTGCGGCCTCGTGCTCAAGTATGGCTGGGGCGCCAGGATTCGAACCTGGGGTCACGGGACCAAAACCCGTTGCCTTACCGCTTGGCCACGCCCCAATGCCGGGCCCTTGGTGGATGCGCGGCCGAAGATAGGATGCAAG
>DASPGI010000156.1:0-5982 GCA_035620695.1 Alphaproteobacteria bacterium | reverse complement strand
CAGCACGACCTCGCCCGAGGTACTCCAGTGCACGTAGGTCAAGGTGGCGATCTGAAACAAGATGGCGTTGGTGCCGCCTGCCAGGCCGGATAGCGCAGCCGAAAGCACGAAGGCGAGCAGCTTGTACTGATCCGGCTTGTATCCGAGCGACACCATGCGCGGCTCATTCTCCCGAATCGCCCGCAGAACTTGGCCGAAGGGTGAATGGATGGCGCGATAGATGATCAGGAACCCGATCACGAAAATCGCCAGGACCACGAAATAAAGGGTCAGCGTGTCGCGAAGGTTGAGCACGCCGAACATGTAGCCGCGCGGTATCGCTTGGATTCCATCCTCGCCGTGCGTGAACGGGGCTTGCAGGCAGAAGAAATAGACCATTTGCGCAAGAGCCAGGGTGATCATCGCGAAATAAATCCCCTGCCGCCGAATGGCGAGTAGTCCAAACGCCAGGCCGAGCGCTGCAGAAACGGCAACTCCAAACAGAATTGCAAGCTCCGGGGGCCAGCCCCAGATCTTCGCCGAATGTCCGACCGCATAGGCGGCCATGCCGAAGAATGCAGCATGGCCGAAGGACAAGAGCCCGGCATAGCCGATAAGCAAGTTGAACGCGCAGGCGAAGAGCGCGAAGCACAATGCCTTGGCCAGGAAGATCGGATAGACGAACAGTGGCGCAACCAGGAAGACTGCAAGCATCGTCAAGAACGCGATGACTTGCGAGCGCGGCGCCGAAAGCATGGCCGGCGCCCTGGCCAGAAGGCGGTCTGCTGTCATGCCGACGCTCTCCCAAAGAGCCCCGCCGGCTTCAGAAGCAGGACGATCGCCATGATGATGAAGATGACCGTGTTCGAGGCTTCCGGGTAGAACACCTTCGTAAGCCCCTCGACGAGACCGAGGCCAAATCCGGTGACGATCGATCCCATGATCGAGCCCATGCCACCGATCACCACCACCGCAAAGATGATGATGATGAGGTCCGCCCCCATCAGCGGACTGACCTGGAAGATCGGCGCGGCCAGCACGCCGGAGAAGGCCGCGAGCCCCACTCCGAAAGCGTAGGTCAGGGTAATTAGGCGCGGCACGTTGATGCCGAAGGCCTGAGTGAGCATGGGATTTTCGGTCGCGGCCCGCAAGGTGGCGCCCAGCCGGGTCCGCTCAATGACAAACCAGGTGCCCAGGCACACCAAGAGCGAGATTGCCACCACCCAGCCGCGATAGATCGGCAGCACCATGAAACCGAGATTGAGCCCTCCCTGGAGGAGGCCCGGGATGGTGTAGGGCTGTCCGGAGGACCCGTAATAATGTCGGAAGACGCCCTGGATCATCAGGGCAAGCCCGAAGGTCAACAGTAGTCCGTAGAGATGGTCGAGATGGTAGAGCCGGCGTAGAAGCGCGCGTTCGATGGCCGCCCCGAAGGTCCCCACGATCAGGGGCGACAGAATCAGGGCCGGCCAGTAGCCGAGACCGAAATACTGCAGCAGGAACCAGGCCGCGAAAGCGCCCATCATGTAGAGCGCCCCATGGGCGAAGTTGATGATGTTGAGGAGGCCGAAGATAACGGCCAGCCCCAGGCTCAGCATGGCGTAGAAGGCGCCGTTGATGAGCCCGATCAGGAGCTGCCCGAAGAAGGCCTGCGGCGGAATGCCGATCAGCTCGAACATCGCCGGCCCCTCAACCCCGTTCCGTTGATCAGCTCTTCACAAGCGGACAGCCGCCCTCGTCAAGCGGCCGGAACGCCTGATCCGCCGGAATCGTCGCGCGTAGCTTGTAGTAGTCCCAAGGTCCGTTGGACTCCTCCGGCTTCTTCACCTCGAACAAATACATCGGGTGGATTTTCCGGCCGTCCGCGCGTACCTCGCCCTTGCCGAACAGCCTGTCGTCGGTCGGTATTTCCTTCATCTTGGCGACCACTGCGGCGCCGTCGCCATCCGATCCCAGCTCCTTCAGCGCCTTCAGATAATGCAGCACCGCGGAATAGACCCCGGCATGGATCATGGTCGGGTGGATGCCGCGATCGCGCTTTGCGAATTCCGCGGCAAAGTTCCGTGTGTCGTCATTGGCGTCCCAATAGAAGGATTCGGTCAAGGTCAGCCCTTGCGCCGTCTGCAACCCGAGTGCATGAACGTCGGTGATGAAGACCAGAAGCCCGGCCAAGCTCTGACCAGCTTGAACGATGCCGAATTCTGCCGCCTGTTTGATCGAGTTCGTGGTATCTCCGCCGGCATTGGCAAGGCCGATCACTTTGGCGCCGCTGGCCTGAGCCTGCAGCAGGAAGGAGGAGAAATCGGCGTTCTGGAGCGGATGACGGACCGAGCCCAGGACCTTGCCCCCGCTCGCCTCGACCACGGCGGTGGTGTCGCGCTCCAGCGCATGGCCGAAAGCGTAGTCGGCCGTCAGGAAGAACCAGCTATCCCCGCCGGTCTGGACCACCGCCTTGCCGGTACCGTTCGCCAACGCCCAGGTATCGTAGGTCCAATGAATGGTGTTCGGAGAGCATTTCGGGCCGGTGAGATCCGAGGCCGCCGCACCCGACACCAGAAACACCTTGTTCTTTTCGCGCGTCACATCGCTGACCGCGAGTGCTACGCTCGATGTCGGAACGTCGACGATCATGTCCACGCCATCGACGTCAAACCACTGGCGCGCGATGTTCGAGCCGATATCCGCCTTATTCTGGTGATCGGCTGAGATGATCTCGACCTTGGTGCCGTTGATGCTCCCGCCGAACTCTTCAAGGGCCATTTGGGCCGCGACGACCGAGCCCTGACCCGACAGATCGGCGTAAAGACCGGACATGTCATTCAGCACTCCGATCTTCACCACGCCGCCGGACATCTCGGCCTGCGCCGCTCCGGCTCCGAGGGCACTAAAAGCGGCAGCTGCAATAAGTGTCTTTCTCATCCATCAGCCTCCTTGTTCCCTACTGTTTGAATGTGATTCAGACGCCCAGATACTCCTGTATCTTGGCGATGCTGGCAGGAAGATCCCGGTTTTCGAACCGATCGATCACCCGACCATGCTCCACGACATAGTGACGATCGGCGACCGTCGAGGCGAACCGAAAATTCTGCTCGACGAGAAGTATGGTGAAACCTTCCTCCTTGAGCCGTGCAATGGTGCGGCCGATCTGTTGCACGATGACCGGCGCCAGCCCCTCGGTGGGTTCATCGAGCAGCAGCAGCCGCGCCCCGGTGCGCAGGATGCGTCCGATCGCAAGCATTTGCTGCTCACCCCCGGAAAGCTTGGTTCCTTGGCTGTGCAGCCGCTCCGCGAGATTCGGGAAAAGCTCCAAGATCGCCGCGAGCGAAAGGCCGCCCGCCCCCACCGCCGGAGGCAACAGCAGATTCTCCTCGACGTTGAGCGAGGCAAAAATACCGCGCTCCTCCGGACAGAATGCAAGTCCCAGCCGGGCGATCCGATCCGAGCGCATCTGGATAAGCTCGCGACCCTCGAAGCGGGCCGATCCGCGCCGACGCGGCACGATGCCCATGATCGACTTCAAGGTGGTGGTTTTCCCGGCGCCGTTACGACCGAGCAGCGTTACCACCTCTCCCCGACCGATGTGAAAGCTGATGCCGTGAAGAATGTGCGATTCTCCATACCAGGCATGCAGCTCCTCGACGGCCAGCATCGGCTGGCCCGCAGGCTCGGCGCGGGCGAGGCCGACATCAGTCATGCACAGCCCCCAGATAGGCCTGAACCACCTTGGGATCGCGCGAGACCGTGGCGTACTCTCCCTCAGCCAACACCTCGCCGCGTGCGAGCACCGTGATCCAATCCGAGAGATCGGCGACGACGCTGAGATTGTGTTCGACCATCAGTACCGTGCGGTTCGCGGCGACCCGGCGTATGAGGGCGGCGATCCGGCCGACATCCTCATGCCCCATGCCGGCCATGGGCTCGTCAAGAAGCAGCATCTCCGGATCGAGGGCAAGTGTGGTGGCGATTTCCAGCGCCCGCTTGCGCCCGTAGGACAGCTCGACGGCGGTCGCCCCGGCGAATTCCTCCAGCCCGACCGCTTCCAGCAGCTCCAACGCCCGCTCGTCGTACTCACCCAGTACGCGGTCCGAGCGCCAAAAATCGAAGGACACGCCGCGTTTGCGTTGAAGCGCGATCCGCACATTCTCCAACACGGTCAGATGGGGAAACACGGCGGAGATCTGGAAGGACCGCGCAAGGCCCATCCGCGCGATATCGGCCGGCTTCAGATGGGTAATGTCGCGGTCTTTGTACAGGATGCGACCGCGTGTCGGCGTCAGGAACTTCGTGAGAAGATTGAAGCAAGTGGTCTTGCCCGCCCCGTTGGGCCCGATCAGCGCGTGGATGGTACCGCGGCGCGTACGCAACGCGACGTTGTTGACCGCGATAAAGCCACGGAACTCCTTCGTGAGACCCTCGGTCTCGAGGATCACATCGTCCGCCATTCCCGCTCTCGCCTCCCGAGCCCCTTTTTGACGAGCCTTTCTGGGGTCTGCAACCTCTTTAACAATGATCGACCGGCAAAGCCACATCTTTGGAACGTCAGGGAGTTGACCCGATCTCCTTCCCGGGCGCACCGTTTGGCCAAAGAGTGCAGAGGGAGGCGCCATCCATGGGGATCTACGAAGAGGGCCTTGACGCCGGGCCGGTCAACCGAATGCCTTTGAGCCCGATCAGCTTCCTGGAACGGTCGGCGCTCGCATTTCCGGAAAAGTTGGCGGTCGTGGATGAGGCGCGCCGGATCGACTACCGGACGTTGCTGGCGCGTTGCCTTCGTTTCTCGAACGCCCTGCATCGGCGCGGCATCGGGCGTGGCGATACCGTTTCGGTGATCGCAGCAAACAGCCTTGGCATGCTCGATGCTCATTACGGTGTTCCCATGGCCGGGGCGGTGCTGAACACCATCAATTTTCGCCTGGATCCCGCAACAATCGCCTACATCCTCGAGCATTCGGAAGCGAAGCTTTTGATGGCGAGCCGCGAATGTGTCGATCTGGCCAAAGCCGCCCTTGCCCGCCTCGAGCGGCCGATCCCGGCAATCGCTCTCGACGGCGCCCACTCGGCCGAGGGCTGGCAGGACTATGAGGCGTTCCTGGCCGAGGGCGGCGTGGACGGAGAGATCCAGCTTCCGCCGGATGAATGGGACGCACTGTCGCTTTGCTACACCTCAGGCACCACCGGCAAGCCGAAGGGCGTCGTCTATCATCATCGCGGCGCCTATCTGAATGCGCTCGGCAACGCCCTCGGGCTCGGGCTTGGGTCGCGATCGGTCTATCTTTGGACGCTGCCGATGTTCCACTGTAATGGCTGGACCTTCACATGGTCGGTCACGGCGGTTGGAGGAACGCATGTGTGCCTGCGGGTGGTCACACCGGCACGCATCTTCGAAGCGATCGCGGAGCACGGGGTAACACATCTCTGTGGCGCGCCGACGGTCTTGACGATGATCGCCCACGCCAAGCCCGAGGACCGGCGGCCCTTGACTCATCCCGTTCTGGCCGCGACCGGCGGCGCGGCACCGACCAGCGCGACCATTGCAGCCATGGAAGCCCTGGGATTCCGCGTGCAACACCTTTATGGCCTGACCGAGACCTACGGTCCCTGTCTGATTTCCGAGGAGCAACCGGATTGGCCATCCCTTCCCCTCGAGCAACGGATGGGAGCGATGGCGCGCCAGGGCGTGCGCGGCGTCACCTGCGGCGGAACGGTCGTGCTGGACCGGACCAGGGCTCAGCCCATTCCCGCCGATGGTGCGGCGCTGGGCGAGATCGCCGTGCGCGGCAACACCGTCATGAAGGGCTATCTGAAGGATCCCGCCGCCACCGAGGCCGTGTTCCGAGACGGCTGGTTCCGCACCGGCGATCTTGCGGTGACCCATCCGGACAACTTCATCGAGGTGAAGGACCGGGCGAAAGACATCATCATCTCGGGTGGCGAGAACATCTCCTCCTTGGAGGTTGAAGAGGTTTTGAGCCGACACCCGGCGGTTCTGGAAGTCGCGGTCGT
>DASPGI010000155.1:0-7977 GCA_035620695.1 Alphaproteobacteria bacterium | reverse complement strand
TCACGCAAATCTCAGCCTCTGCCCCACGCCCAACCGCTTCGCCTTCTCCAGCATCGCGTGGCCGAGCGCGATGTCGGAAAGCGAGAGGCCGCGATGCCAGAACAGGATGGTTTCCTCAGGCCGCTCGCGGCCGGGTTTTTTCCCGACGACGATCTCGCAGAGCTCGGCATGAAGGGTCTTCTCGCTGAGCTTGCCGGCCTCGACATGCGCGCGCAACGCCCCCAGCTTGCCCGCGCGGCACTGGCCCCAATCATCGACGACGATCTTCGTCATGATGTCGGCGAGCGTCAACTCGACCGCGCTCACGGTGCCGTAGGGCACGACCAGCGCGCCGGGCTTGATCCACTCGGTCCTCAGAAGCGGCATCGGCTTGTCCAGCCGCGCGGCCTCGACGACGATATCGGTGCCCTCCACGCAGCTCCGCCAGTCCTCGGTCGCCACCACCGGCTTGCCGAGATCGAGGGACAGCCGCGCGGCGAAGGCATCTCGGCTCTCCTTGCGGCGCGAGTGCACGCGGATTTCCGTGAATCCGAACAGCCGGTCGAGCAGCCGCACGTTCCAGTACGCGGTGCCGCGCGCGCCGACATGGCCCAGCACGCGCGACTCCTTTCGTGCGAGATATTTCGCTCCGAGCGCCGTCATCGCGCCGGTGCGCATGTCGGTAATGGCGGTCGCATCGACGATCGCAACCGGCATGCCGGTGCGTGGGTCGAACAAATTCAGGAACGCCATCTCAGACGGCAAGCCTTTCATATAATTGTCGATATAGTCGCCGACGATTTTCACGCCCGCGAGGTTAATCGGCGCTATGTAGCCGCGCAGCACGTTGAAATGCCCGCGGAAGGCCGGATCAGGCTCGAGATGGACGCGCGGCTCGATCACCGTCTGCCCCAGCCCTTGCGCGCGCAAGCCCGCCTCGACCGCGTCCAGGATCTCCTGGTCGCTCATGGACAGGCGCTCGATATCCGGGCCGTTCAAATAGGTGAAGTGGATCTCCTTCGCCGCCATCTTCGCCCCTATCCGATCCGCGCCAGAGCCGCGCGATAGCGCGCTTCGATCTCCGCCTCCCGCACATGGCGGCCTTCGCGCACGACCCAGCGGCCGCCCACCATGACATCACGCACCGGGTTCATGTTTCCGGCGAACACCGCCCCGTCGATCAACTCGTCGCCGGACATTCCCGCAAGGGTCGGCGCGTCCGCATCGAGCACGACAAAATCGGCGCGGCAGCCGTCGGCGATGCGGCCGGTTTCAAATCCGAGCGCCTGTGCTCCTCCCTCGGCCGATCGCCGCCAAAGATGCGCCCCGACCGATCCATCTTCCGGAGCATGCAGCAGATTCCGCCGCCGGTGCAGGAGACGCTGGCCGTATTCGAGCCAGCGCAGCTCCTCGAGCGGGCTGACCGAGATGTGGCTGTCCGAGCCGATACCGAACCGACCGCCCGCGCCGAGATAAGCCACGGCCGGGAAGAATCCATCACCAAGATTCGCCTCGGTGGTCGGGCAAAGGCCTGCCACCGCGCCGCTGCGGGCCAGGGCCTTCGTCTCGGCCTCGGTCATGTGCGTGGCATGGACGAGGCACCAGCGTTCGTCCACCACGGCGTGATCGAGCAGCCACTCGACCGGGCGCTTGCCCGACCAGGCGACGCATTCCTCCACCTCCTTCACTTGCTCGGCGATGTGGGTGTGGACCGGCGCACCCGGCAGCAGCTTATCCAGCCGCACCATGACCTCGGATAAGAGCTCGGGCGGCACGGCGCGCAAACTGTGCGGGGCGATGCCGACACGCACGTCCGGCGCACCCCTGGCCGCATCGGCCACCCGCTCGACGATCTGGAAGAAACCGTCCGCATCGTTGAGAAAGCGCCGCTGGCCGGAGCCGGCAGGCACGCCGCCAAACCCGCCCGTGGCGTAGAGCACCGGCAGATGCGTCAGCGCGATCCCGGCGGCGCGCGCCGCGGCCAGGATGCGCCAGGACATCTCCGCCGGATCCGCGTAGGGACGGCCCTCGGGATCGTGGTGCAGATAGTGGAACTCGGCGACCGAGCCGTAGCCTGCCTTCAGCATCTCGACATAGAGCTGCGCCGTGATCGCCTCGAGCGCATCGGGATCGAGCTTGCCGACGAAGCCGTACATCACCTGCCGCCAGCTCCAGAAGCTGTCCTCGCCCCATCCCGATCGCTCGGCGCGGCCGGCCATGGCGCGCTGGAAGGCATGCGAATGCAAATTCGGCATGGCGGGGATGACCGGCCCGGAGGTCCGCTCCGCGTCTCCGGGCTCGCTGTCGGCCGCAAGATTGCCGATCAGCCCATCCGCACCAATTTCGATCAAGACGCGCTCTGCCCATCCTTCCGGCAGGAACGCATGCTCGGCGAACAGGCGGTTCATCTTCATCGAGCGGTTCTTCGGGTTTCCGTCCGCGCGACACTAGGCCATGATGGTGCCGGCAACAATGAGAAGAGCCGAGAGCTGACCCATGACCGAACCCCTGTGGGATCACCTTTGGATCGGCGGCCGGCTTGCCGCCATGACGCCCAATCGCCCATACGGGGTAATCGAAGACGGCGCCATCGCAGCGAAGAATGGCCGCATCGCCTGGATCGGCCCTCAAGCGGAACTGCCCGCCAGGACGGACGCGCGCGAGGTTCATCCGCTGGAGGGGGCCTGGGTCACGCCCGGCCTGATCGATTGCCATACGCATCTTGTCCATGGCGGCGACCGCGCCGGAGAATTCGAGTTGCGCCTGAAGGGCGCCACTTATGAGGAGATCGCGAAGGCCGGCGGCGGCATCCGTTCGACTGTCCAGGCGACGCGGGGGGCCTCGCATGAAGGGCTTCTCATCACCGCGCTCGCACGGCTCGATCGGATGCAGGCGGAAGGTTTGACTACGGTCGAGATCAAGTCGGGCTATGGGCTATCGCTAGAGGCCGAACGGAAATGCCTCGAGGTCGCCCGAATGATCGGAAGTGCGCGCGCGGTTACCGTGTGCACCACATTTCTGGGCGCCCATGCCGTCCCACCCGAGTTCGAGGGACGGCGCGAGGCCTATATGGAGCGCGTCATCGAGGAGATGCTGCCCGCCCTTGCCGCCGAAGGTCTGGCCGACGCGGTCGATGCCTTCGCCGAGCGGATCGCTTTCACCGCCGAGGAGACGGCTCGATTGTTTGAAGCAGCGCGGCGGCTCGGCCTCAACGTGAAGCTTCATGCCGATCAGCTCTCGGACGGCGGCGGTGGCGCGCTGGCCGCCCGATTCGATGCGCTCTCCGCCGACCACCTGGAGCACACATCGGAAGCCAGCATTGCAGCGATGGCGAAGGCCGGCACCGTGGCCGTGCTGCTGCCCGGAGCATTCTACTTCCTGCGCGAGACAAAGCTGCCGCCGATCGACGGCTTGCGGCGGGCCGGCGTCCCGATCGCCATTGCGACCGACTGCAATCCGGGCACATCGCCGCTTACCTCGCCACTTCTGGCGTTGAATATGGCGGCGACGCTGTTCCGCTTGACTCCCGAGGAGGCGCTGGCCGGCATGACGTGCACCGCCGCCCGGGCACTGGGTCTGACCGATCGCGGAACATTGGAGGTCGGCAAGATGGCCGATCTGGCGATCTGGGGGATCGAACGTCCTGCAGAGCTGGCCTATCGGATCGGCTTCAATCCGCTCCTAGGGCTGGTCAAGGACGGAAATCCGGTTGCGCCCGCGCCCAGCCCATCATGGCCGCCAGTAACCTCCTGAGTACCGGTTGCAGCGTCTCGGCAAGATCCGCCCGATAGGCATAGGGCGGGTCCTCCTCCATATAGGCAATCTGCGCCAGTTCGAGCTGTACGGCATGCACGCCCTCGCCGGGGCGGCCATAGGCACGGGTGATGAAGCCTCCCTTGAACCGCCCGTCGAGGACGGCCGAGTAAGGCGCGGCATTGCCCGCGATTTCCATCAATCGGCCGATCAACTCGGGAGAAGTGCTGACGCCGCCTGCCGTGCCGAAATTGAGATCGGGAAGACGTCCTTCGAAGAAACGCGGCACATGGCTGCGTATGGAGTGCGCATCCCATAACAGGACTAGGCCGTGCCGGTCCTTCAAGCGCCGGAGCTCCGTTGAGAGCGCATCATGATATGGGCGCCAATAGCGCTCGCGCCGCCGTGCGATCTCGGCCTCGTCAGGCTCTTCGCCCGGCTGCCAGATGGGCTGCTCGGCGAAGGTCGAGGTGGGACAAAGCTCCGTATTCTTCGCATCGGCATAAAGGGCGCGACCATCGGGCGCGCGATTGAGATCTATGACATAGCGCGACATTTCAGGTCGTATCACTCCGGCCCTAAGCTCTGACGCAAAGCCATAGAGCCGGTCGATATGCCAGTCCGTGTCCGGCAGGAGGCGACCTGCCGCAGTCATACGCGCGGCCAACTCGGGTGGCACGCCAGTCGCTGTATGCGGCATGCTGATCAGAAGCGGCGTCCCGCCGGGCGTAAGAGTGAAGACGCTCACGGCTGTCGCGTCCCGCCCTCGGACCCGATCTCGACGAAGGTCTCCGGGTGGAAGCCGTTGAAATGGCTGGCAAGTGCGTTGGAATAGGCGCCGGTCTGCTCGATCTCGATCCAGTCGCCTTCGCGCGTGTCGGCCGGAAGCTGGAAAGGCCTGGGAATCACATCGAGCGAATCGCAGGTCGGACCGTTCATGACAAAGGGGACCAGCTCGGTTGAAGGCTCGCCCGACAGGCGCAGGAGTCGCGCGCGGTACTGCACGCCCGCATCGACCGTCTCGCTCAAGGATCCGTAGATGCCGTCGTTGATGTAGAGGCGGTTCTCCTTGCGAAGCTGCACCTGAACCACGAGATTGCAGCCGTCCGCTACCAGCGCCCGGCCGGGCTCACACATCAGCACGCAATCGCGGCGCAGCTTGAGACGCCGCGTTCCCGCCTCGATCGTTTCGATGAAATCCTCCAGCGGCGGGGCTTGCGTACCGGCGTAGTAGCCCGGAAATCCGCCGCCGACATCGAGCGCATTGAGATCGACGCGGGCCTTTTCCATCACCTGGCCGACCAAGTCGAGCGCCACGGCATAGGCGGCCGGATCGCCGCATTGCGAGCCGACATGGAAGGCAAGCCCGGTCTGGCAGCCCTGCTCATGCGCCTCGCGCAAGAGCTCACCGGCAAGATCGGGATCGGCCCCGAACTTGTCGGAGAGATGATAGAAGGTGCCCTCAACCTGCGGCGTCTTCAACCGGACATATAGCGTTATCCCGTCGCCACCGTCGGTTTCATCGAGAACCTTGGCCAACTCGTCGGGATGATCGACAATGAAATCGTCGACGCCGAAGACCCGCCAGGCGGACTTGATGACGGCGCGGCCTTTGACAGGATGCATGAAATAGATGCCGGCCTCCCCGAACAGCTCGCGCACCATGGCGATCTCCGGCAACGAAGCGGTATCGAAATGCCGGATGCCGCCCGTCCAGAGCGCCTTCAGAACTCTCGGGTGCGGATTGCATTTGACGGCATAGAGCACCCGCCCGGGAAAGAGGTCGATGAAACGCTGCGCGGCCTCCATAAGAGCCGCCGGTTTCAGACAATAGACGGGATAGCTCGGCTGCAATGCGCCAACCATGGCGCGTGCGTCGGCGAAGCGTCGGGTCTCGGCCTTGCGCGTGTCCATGAGGCCGGGTTCTATCGCAATCAGCCGGGTGAGTCACTGACGCGTGGCGCCGGGAGACGAGCAATCGTTGATCGGCGTTGCTGTGCCGCCCATATCGCACAATCCTGAGGTACGTTAGGATCGCCGCATGTCCGACCGCATGAGACGGGTGCTGCGCTGGTTCGGCCTGGGATTCGGGATCCTGGCGGTGCTTGCCGTGATCGGAGGGTTGGCGGGTTGGCGCTGGATGCACGCCGCCCTGCCCCCGCAATACGCCGAAATCCAGCTGGCCGGCATCACGGGATCGGTTGGGATTCGCCGATTGGAAGTGGATGGCATCCCGATCATCAGCGCCGCGAACGAGCTTGATGCTTTTTTCGCCCTCGGCTGGGTCCATGCCGAGGATCGGCTGTGGCAGATGGATTTTCAGCGCCGTGTCGCCTCCGGCCGGCTGTCGGAGGTGCTGGGAGCGCGCACTCTCGAGATCGACAAATTGATGCGCACGCTGGGCCTAGCAGGGGCGGCCGAGTCCGGACTTCAGCAGGTGAGCCCGCCAATGCTTGCGGTCTTGGAGGCATATGCTGCCGGCGTCAATTCCTGGATCGAGCATCATCCAGGGCCCCTGCCCCCGGAGTTCCTGATTCTTGGGTACCGACCCGAGCCCTGGCGCCCGGTCGACACCATCCTTTGGGGCAGGCTGATGGCGCTGAATCTGAGCGACAATTTCTACGGCGAGCTTGCGCGCTCTCGCATCGCCTCCGTTCTGACGCCCAAGGAACTCGCGCGCCTCTTTCCCCATGATGAGGGAAGGGGACCAATCTCGATCGACAGCGCGGCACTGGAAAGCGCCAAGCGGCTGGCCGCATCCCTGCCAAATCTGGATGACATTCCCGGACAGGGAGCGGGAGCCTCCAACGCCTGGGTGATCTCCGGCTCGCGCACCAAGACTGGAAAACCGATCCTGGCCAACGATCCGCATCTTGGATTCAGCGTACCGATCCTTTGGTATCTTGCGCGTATCGAAACGCCGGAGTTGACCCTGGCCGGGGCGACCGCCCCGGGCGTTCCGGCGGTGCTGATCGGCCATAACGGCCACATCGCCTGGGGCCTTACGACGACCCATAGCGACACGCAGGACCTGTTCATCGAGCGGCTTGTCGGCGATGACCGCTACGCCAGCCCCAACGGTCCCCTGCCCTTCGCGATGCACACCCAGCGTATCGAGGTCAAAGGCGCTGACCCGGTCGAGATCATTGTGCGCCAGACGCGCCATGGGCCCGTGATCTCCGATGCCAGCAAATCTGCCGCCGGGATCGCCGGGGCGGGCCATGCAATCGCCTTGGCCTGGCCGGCGCTGCGTTCCGACGACGCCACCGCCGAGGCGGTCCTGCGCCTTAATCGCGCGCGCAACTGGACCGAGTTCCGCGAGGCGCTGCGCTATTTCCACAGCCCGCAGCAGAACATCTTTTACGCCGATGTGGACGGTCATATCGGCATGGTGGCGCCGGCACGCGTGCCGATCCGGCCGACCGGCGATGACGGACGCCTGCCGGTCGAGGGTTGGAGCGGCGCCCATGACTGGATCGGCTTCATCCCGTTCGAGGAGCTGCCGCAAAGCTTCGAACCGCCCTCCGGACGCATCGTCAATGCCAACAACCGGATCGTGCCGAAAAGCTATCCCTATCTCATCGCCGCCGAGTGGGAGGCTCCCTACCGCGCCCAGTCGATCGAGGAGGCGCTGGACGCGGGCATGGACGGCACCGCCGACCAATCCCAATCGCTGCAGCATGGCATCGTGTCCCTGGCCGCCCGGGAGCTCGTGCCGTTGGTGACCGGATACGCCCCCAGGAACGGCCGCCAATCGCACGCCATCAGGCTGCTGAGCGGCTGGGACTTCCGGATGCGGGCGGATCGGCCCGAGCCGCTGATCTTCAGCGCCTGGCTGATCGCCATGACCGAGACCGTGTTCGCCGACGAGTTGGGCGAAGCGTTCGACGCATTCCTCGGTTGGCGCGCCGATACGCTCCAGCGCGTCCTCGCCAGCGATCCCATCTGGTGCGACGATCGTCGGACAGCAACCTTGGAGGATTGCGAGGCGCAGATATTGCTCGCCCTCGACATGTCGCTTGACTGGCTGATCGAGCGCCTCGGCTCGGATATCGACGGCTGGCGCTGGGGCGATTTGCACCAGGTCCGCTTCGCGCACCCCGCCTTCAGCTCGGTGCCGGTGATGGGGTGGCTGTTCGACCGACGCGTCGAGGAGCACGGCGATTTCTATACCGCGCTGAGGGCGGTGCCTCGCATCCGCGGCGACGGGCGGTTCACCGCCGTGCACGGCGCGGGGCTGCGCGC
>DASPGI010000154.1:0-2903 GCA_035620695.1 Alphaproteobacteria bacterium | reverse complement strand
CCATGACGTTCGGCGACGCACTTGACCAGGCGTTTGAGCATGAGCCCGTGATCGGCGCCGCGGAGCGCATCTTCGCTATAATGGAGATTGACCTCGAATTGCGCGGGCGCGTCCTCCTTGATCGTGCCCTCGATCGGCAGGCCCTGCAGCGCGGCCGCGGCATCGATGGCGGCGAAGACACGCTCATAATCGCTGAGATCGGTCAAGGTCAGGACCTGTGTCTTGCGATCGCGCCGCTTGGTCACCGGCGAGATCGGCGGCTGCGGACGGCCCTCAGCATCCGGCTCGCGGTCGAGGAGGTAGAATTCCAACTCGATGGCAATGCAGGGATAGAGCCCATCCGTCTTGAAGCGGTCGAGCACGCCCGCAAGGACCGCTCGCGAATCACCGTAAAAGGGCGATCCATCATGGTCGATCATGGTCGCGAGCGCCTGGCCAAGCGGACGCTCAGACCAAGGCGCTGGCATGAGGGTGCCGGGGACGGCCCCGCAGATGCGGTCCTGCTCCCCCTCGTCCCAGGTCAGGCCGCTCTCGACGACGCTGTCGCCAGTCGCCTCCAGGGCGAAGACGCTCCCCGGCATGCGGATGCCTTCCGAGTAGAGCTTTGCCAGGCTTTGGCGGGTGAGGCGCTTGCCCCTGAGAATTCCCGCGAGATCGGGGATGAGAATATCGACGCCTTGTATCTCAGGATATTTCGTGAGAAAGCGGGCGGCTTCCGAAGCCTCGTAATCGGCTGGCACGATAAACCTTGGGGTTGTTTCAGATATTGCGAATGCTGGTTAAGGACAATCGCTGCGTCAAGACCCCGCTTGGGAATTCTTTTGATCAAACGCTCAGAGTTGCCAACATAAGCGGCCTCTGCTAGCCGTAGAGACACGAAGCTGCCGAGCTCCCGTCCTTCCGATCGGCGGGTCCAAAGGGTCTTCTCCCAGCGCTCCTATCCTGCCGATCGCGCCGGGACGACGGCCGGAAAGCCCGGCCGGGTGCTGTTTTGGGCGTTCGGAGCGGCCGGCGGCGGTGGGTTGAACAAAGCGTGTCATGAAGCATATTGAGGAGTGGCTGCGCAGCCGGTCCATCGATGAGGTCGAATGCCTTATCCCCGATATGGCCGGAATCCCGCGCGGCAAGATTCTGCCGGCCGAGAAATATCTGAAAAGCATCCGGGAGAACGGGCTTAGGCTGCCTGAGAGCATCTTCATTCAGACCGTTACCGGCCAGTATGCCGATGACGAGGATGAAGAGGTGACGAGCCCAGCCAACGGCGATATCTATCTGCAGCCGGACCCCGGAACGATCCGGCTCGTGCCCTGGTACGATGCGCCGACAGCGCAGATCATCCATGACTGCGTCTACGCCGATGAACGACCGGTCGATATTGCGCCGCGCACGGTGCTGCGCCGCGTCCTCGACCTCTACGCCGAGCACGGCTGGCGCCCGATCGTGGCGCCGGAGCTCGAGTTCTTCCTGGTCCAGGTCAACACCGACCCCGACTATCCGCTGGTGCCCCCCATCGGGCGCTCGGGACGGCCGGAGACGGGGCGGCAGGCCTATGGGATCGATGCTGTCAACGAATTCGATCCGCTGTTCGAGGAAATCTACGACTTCTGCGAGGCGCAGGAGATCGACATCGACACGCTGGCCCATGAAGCGGGCGCGGCGCAGATGGAAATCAATTTCAACCATGGCGATGCGATCGAGCTGGCCGACCAGGCCTTCCTCTTCAAACGCACCGTCCGGCAGACCGCGCTGCGGCACAAAGTCTATGCAACCTTCATGGCCAAGCCGCTCGCCGACGAACCGGGCAGCGCCATGCATCTGCATCAGAGCGTGGTCGACCGGCGCACCGGGCGGAACCTGTTCGCCCAGAAGAGCGGTGCGGACTCGGCTCTGTTCCGATCGCATATCGCGGGGCTGCAACGCTACCTGCCGGCGGCGATGCCGTTGCTCGCGCCCAACGTGAACTCCTATCGACGCCTGCTGCCCTGGTCGGATGCTCCCATCAACGTCCATTGGGGGCTCGACAATCGCACCGTGGGCCTGCGGGTGCCCGTGTCGGCGCCTTCCAGCCGCCGCATCGAGAACCGGCTCTCGGGGGCTGATGCGAACCCCTATCTCTGCATCGCCGCCAGCCTCGCTTGCGGCTATATCGGCATGACTGAAAAGATGAAACCTTCCAAACCGATAGAGGGAGATGCTTATAAGTTAGCTCACACGTTGCCGCGGACGCTTTACGACGCCTTGAGCCGCCTCAACGCCTCGAAGCCGCTTCGCAACGTGCTGGGCGAGCGGTTCATCCGGGCAGTGAACGCGGTCAAGCAAGCCGAGTTGACGGCCTATCAAAGAGTCATCTCTTCCTGGGAGCGCGAGCATCTTTTGCTCAATGTCTGACCACTGGTTGCGGAGATTATAGGGGCTGGATTATCATTCGTACTGATGGTAGATGAGAATATATGTCTGCAGCACGCACCTGTTGTCCGCGATCCGCGGCACCGACCCGGGAATCGTCGGGCCGAGCTGCTGATCCTCTGCGCTCGCATTGGTTTCAATCCTTAGTCGGAGCGATGTGACGTGACGACCGGCTCAGCCGTGCGATGGCGCACCGGGGGAGCCGCCAGTGCCGGCCTTGTCCGGCGTCCCGCTCGCTCGCACAGGATTTGAATCATGCTCGCCCCCCTCGTCCGCAACAGCACCGCGCACTGGCAGGCTGTCGACCGCGCGCATCACCTGCATCCCTTCACCGACAGCGCAACACTCAACCGCGAGGGCGTGCGCGTCATCACCAAGGCCGAAGGGGTGTATCTTTGGGACTCCGAGGGCCGCCGTCTGATCGACGGCATGGCCGGTCTTTGGTGCGTCAATATCGGATACGGCCGCAAAGAACTGGCCGAGGCCGCCTACCGGCA
>DASPGI010000153.1:0-36031 GCA_035620695.1 Alphaproteobacteria bacterium | reverse complement strand
GAGACGAAGAAGGGCGCGGCCGACGGCCAGATCGACATCGTCATCGGCACCCACGCCCTGCTCGGCAAGTCGATCCGCTTCGCCAATCTCGGCCTGATGATCGTCGATGAGGAGCAGCATTTCGGCGTCAAGCAGAAGGAGCGGCTGAAGCAGCTCCGCGCCGAGGTGCATGTGCTCACCCTGACGGCGACGCCGATCCCGCGCACCTTGCAGATGGCGCTCTCGGGCGTGCGCGAGATGAGCTTGATCGCGACGCCGCCGGTGGACCGGCTGGCGGTGCGCACCTTCGTGCTGCCCTACGATCCGCTGGTGATCCGCGAGGCGATCATGCGCGAGCATTATCGTGGCGGACAAACCTTCTATGTCTGCCCACGAATCGAAGATCTGCCGAAGCTCTCCGAGCGGATCAAGGACCTCGTTCCGGAAATTAAGTTCGCCGTTGCTCACGGGCAGATGCCGGCGCGTCGGCTCGAAGAGGCAATGACCGCCTTCTATGAAGGCCGCTACAATCTGCTTCTGGCGACCAACATCATCGAATCGGGGCTCGATATTCCGACCGCGAACACGATCGTAATCCATCGGGCCGACATGTTCGGTCTGGCGCAACTCTATCAGCTGCGTGGCCGCATTGGCCGCTCCAAGCTGCGCGGCTACGCCTATTTGACCTTGTCCGCGGACCGTGTGTTGAATCCGGTGGCGCAGCGCCGATTGGAGGTGATGCAAAGCCTAGACACGCTGGGCGCGGGCTTCACGCTGGCAAGCCACGATCTTGACATTCGCGGCGCGGGCAACCTGCTCGGCGACGAGCAGTCGGGTCATATCAAGGAGGTCGGTGTCGAGCTCTATCAGCAAATGCTCGAGGACGCGGTCGCCGAGGCACGCGGCGTGGCCGTCGCCCAGCCCGAGGAAGGTTGGACGCCGCAGATCGCCGTCGGAACGCCGGTTTTGATCCCGGAAAGTTACGTGCCCAACCTGCCGGTCCGGCTCGGGCTCTATCGGCGTATCGCCGCCCTGGTTGATAGATCGGAAATCGACGGCTTTGCCGCCGAACTGATCGATCGCTTCGGACCGCTTCCGCCCGAGGTCGAGAACCTCCTGCGGATGGTCGCCATCAAGCGGCTTTGCCGCGCGGCGGGCGTGGAGAAGGTGGAGGCGGGGCCTAAAGGCGCGGTGGTGTCCTTTCACAAGAACAGTTTTGCCAAGCCCGACGAGCTCATCGCCTTTATCGGTCGCCAACGCAAGCGGTTCTCCGTACGTCCCGACCAGAAGCTGGTCGAGCACAGCGTCTGGGAAACGCCGGAGGCCCGTGTGCAAGGCGTGCACCGCCTCATGGAGGAGTTGGCGAAGCTCGCCGCCTAGCGTGTGCTAGCTTGGACTCATTGGCGCGAAGCCGAAGTCGAATGCGAAGTGCTGCCAGAGAATAAGACATCCGTAGCGGGAGGGCTGTCACATGATCGCCTCTACATCGTGGCCGCAGCGGCGGTCGCGCCTGTTCTCAAAATCTGGTCATCAACGCGCCGAAGACACGGAGATCGTTCGCCAAGGGGTCTCCATTCAATTCTTCCGCCGATGCATTGTCGTCCAGCGGCAACGACACCTCGACGATGCAGCTGAGCCATTCCGTGAAGTTGAACTGTACGCCATCGATCTCCGACGAAGCCGTGACGTTCTCCGTGCCGACGTTGCGCGTCCAGAGCCGATCGGTGTCGTCCTCGGCAACGCCGAAACGGTAGATCTGGTCGACCCCCACCAGAGGATGGCCGGGATCGAGCGGCTGCGGCGATCTCGGCCTCCCGGCAAAGCCGTGGTCGCGGGCATGTCCTGCGAGGTCGGAGTCAGTCGGGAATCCCAAACCGCCCGCCTGAATTGGTTCAAACGATAAAAGATGATGCGCTGAAGGGGTTGTAGCCGACACGGCCCGGTGAAGCTCCGCGGCGCTAGCCGTGCTTGAGGCCAGCGAGAGGACCAAAAGCAGAGGCGTGCCGCCGCTGATCCGGTTGTTCTGTCCCGAATTATCGGTCAATCGGCAGCTCAGCTTATATGAGTGGCACGCGGGCTTCGCCGCGCAGGGGCAGCGTGCCGGTCCCGGTGAAGTCCACCAGAAAATCGAAGTCATAGGTGACGGTGACGGTCAGGAAATTGAGCCCGTTGACGGCATCACGGTCGATCACGACGTCGGCGGCGCCGGCGGCGACGCTGTCGAACTGCTCCAACGCCTTGGCCCTGAGCTGGCTGTCGGTGGCGGTCGTATTCACCATCGCCCAGCGGGCGGTCTGCTCGGCTGCGTATTCGATGGAGTTCCGCACCCAGTGCAGCCGTCCGAACTCCATGACGGCGACCAGAATGAGGATGAAGACGGGGGCGATGATGCCGAATTCCAGGGCGGCGGCCGCCCTGGAACAGCCCCAGCACACCCGCAGGGCGGCGATCCAGCCTTTCATCACGGCACCTGCACGACGGCGCTGCCGGAGAAGGTGACCGGCACCAGATCCTCGATCACCGGGAACCAGGGATCGTTGGCGGCGCTTACCTGGACCGTGATGAACTTGAAGGGGACATAACCGCTGGCGCAATCCACGGTGCAGGACGCGGCGGCCCCGTCGCACTCGCAGGCCATCGAGGATGCCACGGTGAGCTTCGCGGGCGGATAGGTGCTGGCGTTCTTAACCGCTTGTTCGATCCCGGGCTTGTCCAAGCCCTTCTCGAATGCATATTGCGCGCCCGCCCGTGCGGCGCTTTCCAGCGAGCTGCTGGCATGCATCGCCGACCCGAATTCGATCAGACCACCCAGCAGAATCAGGACCGCAGGCAGGAGTAGCGCGAACTCGACCGCCATGTTGCCTGAACAGTCCGCAGTCAGATTCATTCGTTTGAATCGATTGTGCATTTCGGCCTCCTGTACACCCATACTTGGCCGGCTCGGCTCGTCATTCGATCAAAGCGATCTTGGTGGTAAGGGCGGTTTTGATCTTGAACTCCTCGCATTTTTCGGAGCTGAGGATCGAGCTGCCGGTCAGGGTCACGGTTTCGGCGATGATCACGATGCACTCGGAAAGACCGGTGAGGTTGCCGCTCCAGGTCACGTTGTTCGAAGGGAAGTACATGCCGCCGACCAGCGAGCTGTCGGAGCCGCCGTTCAAAATTGCGGAATACGCTGTGTCGGTGGGGGCGCGGGGATCTTGATAGAACAGGAGCCCCTCATAGATGCCGCCAGGTCCGGCGCTGGCGGCACCTTCGGCCGGCGCATTCAGCGTCACCTCGGACGTGCCGTTGAGCTGGACGGTGCCGATGTTGTTGACGCTGCCGGAGCTGGTCAGGACGAAGGTGACGCCTTCCCCGCCCGGTGCGCATGAGGTGCAGGTCACGGTCGCCCCGCCGTTGACCTGCAGATTGCCTTGATCGATGTAGTAAGTGCCCGGCATTAAATTGATGACGGCCGAGCTGTTGACGGTGATGCCGTTGCAATACTTGCCCGGAAATTTGGTCGCGACCCCGGTCCAGGTGCTGCTGTTGCAGGCGCCGGGCGGAATGTCGATGGGGGTACCGGCGAACGGGTCCTCGAGCGGCCAGGTCTTGGTGATCGGAGGATCGGCCGTGGTCAGATTTACATTGTTGCCCTGGGTCAAGAGATCGCCGACCGCCCAGACCGTCTGCACGTCAACATCGGCGCTACCGGTGAAGAAGGCGGCCTGATCGTCGGTCGAGTTGGAGGCGATGGCGCAATTGGCGTTGACGGTGGTGTTGCCGCTGTTGGTCAGCGCCTGCGGGCTCGTCTCATCGAGGGCGAGGACGCAGGCCTTGCCGGTCGGGACGATGCCGGCGACGGCGCGCGTAGAAACGGTGAGAAAGTCATCGGGCACTATGGCCGCGAACAGCATGGTGTCATGCTGCCGATATATCATCACCTCGACCGCGTCGTCCTCGCCCGCATAAGGACCGTAGGTCGGGGGCGTATTGGGGTCGATGCTCTCCGATGCGCCGCCGGCATAGCCGTTGCGCTGCGCCTCCTTGACGGCGGCGGCTTCAACCTCGGTATCGGAACGGCCCCAGACCTTGGCAAAGGCGCCGCCAAGCGCCCCGGCATCGGCCTGGGTCTGGATGGCGCGCTTCGAGACATACCAAAGGCCGGCCTCCACACCGATCGCCGAGACCCCGAGCAACGACGGCAAGGCGAAGGCGAACAAAGCCAAGGTGCTGCCGCTCTGCTCGCGCCAGAATCGCGTTAGAAGTCGGCAAGCTCCGTCCCGCGCCACGAGGCGCGACGCACCTGGCCGAAATTGCATGCTCGAACCCCCCAAAATTCCCGACCACAAGGCGGCGGGACGTTCTCCTCTTGGTCCGCCCAGGATCTGAACTGAGAGGAAGGATGCCGCTCGCAGGATTGACCGCCGCTTAAGCAACAAGGCTAAGAGCGGGACGAAATTGTCTCGAAAATGCGTTCAGTGCTTGACTCGAATGGAGGTTACATTCGTTCAGATGCTGACGGGCGGAAAGGTTCATTGTTCAAGATCAACGACGCGCGCTCGCGCAAACTGCTTACATCGCCTCGTGCCGCAGCGTCGCTCATCGATCTCGGCTGGGCCTCGGTTGGCCGCCCTTCCGCGATACGTGTCCGCAATTGAAGTGGCTCGGGCTGTACATGCCAGGTAACCGGAGGTTTGCTGGCAAACCCGCTCGACGGCTTCGGATCAACACGCAGCAAGGTTTAGATCGATTTACCCATAAGTTTAGAGAGTTCTTATGAGAATGAGCGGATGATGGTCTCATTCCGTTGGAATTAGGAGGGGGCGATGCAGATCCGAACCGTAGCGGCCGCACTCAATGGAGGCCTTGTTCTGGCGCTTTACCTTGCGGCTTGGGGCGCTCCCTCTTTGACCATTGCCGGTTTCGAACTGGCCCTATCGGTGGGCGCGGCGGTTACAACCTGGTATGCGCTCAACCTGCGGCGACCGAACCTGCTTTTGGCCTTGGGTCGGTAAGTTCCGCGCCGCGTGACAATCGATATGGCTCAGGCACGGTCTCGGACCGAGCGGGTTGCCGAGCTCGCCCACCAGTTCTGCAAAGCGGTGGTCGATAGCGAAACGACCCGGCTGTTGACACCTCAGGATCTGCTTGCGGCACTGCCGCTGGCGGTCGCACGGTACATCGGAATCTCCATGCCGGGTGCAAACCGTCCCCGCCAAGTCGCATCGGCGGAAGCCCTTTTGCGGTATCTTGGCCGCGGACTTCTGTCCGCAAGCTATGACCATGTGGCCATGGCAGGTCTGTTCGAGGGTAGCGCATCCGCCGATGGTCAACCGGCGAGCTGTGCAAAAACATCACCCCCTCACCGGCCGGATGCGGATCCTTGCGCAAACTGAGGTGACGGTGATGCGAACTCTGCGAAGAGCCGCCTTCTGCCGCTTTCCCGACTTAAAGCGAACTCGCCACGGTGTGGATCGCCGGCTGTGCTTGCAATGCTGCTAATGTGGGCATTCTCGGCGGATGGACATTAACCATTGTCATTTTCTTAGCGCTTCTATGGGAGGCTATCATTGAATGAGTACAGACAATTCGGTTGCCGGTAATCGCTTTGTATTACTCGGCGACTTCGTTTCCCACAGTGAGCGATGCAGTTCGCAAAGACATCATATGATCGACGATAAAACCGAACTCGCATTGGACTTGAGCAACATCATTGGCGGGCTACCGTCACAGGGCTATGTGGTCATCAGCAACCTGCCCCGTGGTTCACGACTGTCCCACGGCTATGACAGCGGCGACAACACATGGACCCTGATGGTTGACGAGTTGCCGGGGCTCAAGTTTCTACCCGGCCCGGTCCGAGGCGTTGTCTCACTGAAAGCGCAAATCTTTGATCCCACGATCGGCGGAGTGGGGCAAACAAGGAAAGAGTTTCCATTGGTCCTACATACGGACGATGCATTCCCATGGTGCGAGACGGAAAGCAAGGTTGGAGCACGGAATACGACGGCGCCCGCGGTCAGGAAAGCCGAAAATAGGCATGGTGAGGCCGCTCAAGCATCCGCCGAAGCTCGGGTGAATCCAAATACGCTTACTGCTGACCTACCACCTGGAAAAAAAGCTGCCGACCCGGTATCTCTGCCCAATTCAGCTGGCACCGTTGCTGCGGCGTCGTCGCAAGGAGTGGCTCCCGCCGCCGGCGGGCAGGCGAATGTCGTCCATTCGGTTCCGCCTTCGGCTCGTGGGACGGAGCAGTCTGCATTCGCAAAACCATCAGTCACGAAACAAAAGCTTTGGAGCGCTGAGGCGGAGCGCCGATTTACCGATGCAGTTGAGGATCTACGCCGCGAAGCTGACGAGGTTTTGCGGGCAGCGGAGCTGCGTCACCGCAATGAGATTGAAGAACTATCTCGTGCAATTGCGAAACAGCATGAACTGATCACCACCCTCAAGAAGGAGATAGAGCAAGCAGTCGAGCGGCACCGGGAGGCGGAACGAAACTGGCAGAAAGCAGAAGCCGAGAGAATGAAGGCTGCGCAGGATACTTGGGCTCGAGAGAAGGAAGGGCTGAAGCGCGAGGCGACATTGAAGGAGCAGGAGTTCGCCGCCCAATTGAAGAAGAGCTTGGCCGACGCCGAGCGACTTATCGTCAAGTCCCGGGCCGAATATGAAAGCGCCGTTCTTCACTGTCTTGGGGAGACCGAAAGGCAGCTTCGCACGGTTTTTCAAACCAAGACGAAATAGATCAGAGTTTATCTTGCAGCTTCGCCATGTTCGGATCATGGACTATGGGGTGAGCTTCAGGTAGCTCACATGCCCGGCCCTGGTCGCTACCAGATGGATGAGGGCTGCGGGAAGCTGAGGTCGGGCTGACGCCATAGGAGGCGGTAGCCCGCCGCGAAAGCCCATCAGCCCCGAAGGTGCATGACTACCAGTTTCAGCTCGGTCATTTCCTCGACGGCGTAGCGCGGACCTTCCTTTCCGAAGCCCGACTCTTTGAGCCCTCCATAAGGCATGAGGTCCGCCCGCCACTGTGGCCCCCAGTTGACGTGAAGGTTCCCGCACTCTGCCTCGCGGGCAAACTTCATGGCGTGCTCAAGGCTCTGGGTGAAGATTGCGGCGGAGAGGCCGTACCTTGTGTCGTTGGCGAGGGCGATCGCCTGCCCGATGTCCTCGAAAGGCATCACGGCCACCGCCGGGCCGAACAACTCATCGCGAGAGACGCGCATCTCCGGATTCACGTCGGCAACGATGGTCGGCGCGTAAACCGCGCCACGCCGCTCGCCGCCGGCAATCAGACGCGCTCCCGCCGCGACGGCCTCTCCCACCCACTTTTCGACACGCACCGCTTCCTTCTCTCGCACCATTGGACCCACCTTCGTCCGTTCGTCAAACTGATCGCCGGTGGCGAGAGCGCCCACCTTGGGCTTGAGGGCGGAAAGAAAGTCGGCGTAGACCTTGTCTGCGGTCAGGACGCGCTGGGTGGAAATGCAGACTTGGCCGGCATTTGCATATCCGGTGGCGGCAACGGCCGCCGCGACCATGTCGAGATCGGCGTCTGGCATCACGATCACCGGGGAGTTCGAGCCCAACTCCATCGTCACCTTCTTGATGCCCGCCGTCTTGCAGATCCGCTCGCCGACGTCCCGGCTTCCCGTGAAAGTGATCTTGCGCACACGCGGATCGCCCGCCAGGAGGTCGCCAATCTCACCGCCGGGCCCGGTCAGGCACTGAATCCCCTCCGGAGGAAGTCCCGCCTCAAGCAGGATCTCGGTGAGCTTGAGCGCCGACAGCGGTGTGTCGGTAGCCGGCTTTACGATCACCGCGTTGCCAGCGGCAAGGGCGGGTCCGACCTTGTGGCAGACCAGGTTCAGGGGGAAGTTGAAAGGGCTGATGGCGACCACCACACCGCAAGGCACCCGGAGGGTAAAGGCGAGCCGACCGGCTCCGCCAGGATCGCCATCGACCGGCACAGTCTCGCCGTGGATTCTTTTGGCTTCTTCGGCGGACCCAAGGATCGTTTCGACAGCGCGGCTGGCCTCCAGGATCCCCTCCGCGAGAATCTTTCCCTCCTCGCGGCTGATCATCCGGCCGAGATCCTGCTGACGGGACGCCAAGAGATCGGCGGCCTTCCGCAGGATCTGGTAGCGCTGATAGCCGGAGAGCCGGGCCATCGCCTGGGCCCCTCGAGCTGCGCTTTGCAGCGCGCGCTCAACGTCCGCCGCATCGGCTCGCGGAACGGTGTCGATTACGCTCCGGTCATAGGGATTCTCGACTGCTATCGTCTCGTGCTTGTCGACCCATTCGCCTGCCACATACATGCGCATCGCCGGGCCTCCTCAGATCAAATCAACTATGACCGCCATCGCCCGATGCCTCAAGGATCGATTGCGCGTCGGCACAGGTTTTCGCAATGGACGCGAGTTGTCGGGTAAAAAGGCAATTGCGGAGCTTGTACCCCTAATTGACGCGCAGATTTCACGTAGGAACGACCGTAACCCGACCATCGAGACATGCCACCAGGTGATCGCTCAGGTCGCGTGCATCGTCGCCGGCGCCATCGATGAGGGCGGACTTTCGCCGGCGTAGGAACTGCAGCCCCAGTACGTAGAGACCAGGGGAGCAGACGATTCCGCCATCGTGGCGTAAGCGTCCCTTGCGATCGAATGCGGGGACGTGCAGCCAGGAGTAGTCGGGTCGGAAGCCGGTCGCCCAGATGATGGTCTTGATCTCGCCGCCGCCCAGGTCCAAAGCGAGGAGGGGCGTTCCCTCGACCTTGGTCGGGGGAAAGCGTTGCGGCGGCTCAACTGCATGGTCGATGCCGTTGGCGTTTGCCCATGCATCGAGGGTGTCGAGAAGCCGCACCATTTTCAGGTCGGACAAGGCGCACATGTTGCGCAGTGAACCCGAGAACAGGGCTTTGCCACTTTGAATGCCGACGAGCCGGCCCACCAGCCTGACGCCGATGCCGGTCAGGGCATTGAGGTCCAGGGTCGTGCGGCTCGGCGAGCCGGTCAGCTGCAACGACGGCACACGCCGGACCCTGTCGATGTCGTCTACCTGGTCATACCGCTCGTCAAGCACGCCGGCCGCGTCCATCCACCACTCTATGTCCATGCCCCGGTACATGCGTGGAGCCCTGATATGCTGACCCACTGCCAAGGTCACTGGCCGACCCGAGCGGTGGATCTCGTCGGCGATCTGAGTGCCGGTGGCAGATGCGCCGACAACGAGCACACCCCCCTCGGGGAGCTGGCCCGGATTGCGGTAATGCATCGGCGTCAGTTGCGCGAGCGACGGCGGCGCCGCCGCGGCCACCGCCGGAACGTCAGCAATGTTACAGGCGCCGGTGGCGAGCACCACGGTCCGGCAGCGCCAATCACCCTGGTCGGTAGCCACCAGATACCCGTTGTCCTCGCGCCGCAAGGAGACAACCCTTGTTCTTGTCCGCACCGGGGCAGAGATCACCTGCGCATAACGATCGATGAAGGCGACGACTTCCGGCACGGTCCTGTAGCCGTCGGGATCGTCGCCCTCATAGCTGAAGCCCGGCAGCCGGCTCTGCCAGTTTGGAGTGAGCAGCCGTAGCGAATCCCATCGTTCCGTCCGCCAGGAGTTGGCGATCTCGCCGCGCTCGAGCACGACATGGTCGATCGAGCGCTCGGCGAGACACCGGCTCATGGCAAGCCCGGCATGTCCGGCGCCAATGATGACGGTCGTTATCGTTCGAACGGTACGACTCCCGATGCCCGCAACGCGGTTCGAAATCAGGCCACCTCGACCGTGACGTTGGTCGGGTTGGTGATGATGTCATAGACCGCCGAGCGCTTTTGCGATTGCGCCACCAGAGCTTCGATATCGGATCTGCTGGCATCGGCGTCGATATCGTAAGTGACCTTGATGCCGTTGAAGCCGTTGCGGACGTCACTGTCGATGCCGAGGATGCCTTGTATGTCCATCGCGCCCTCGATGGTCGCGGAGACGGATCGGAGCTGAATTCCCCGACGCTGGGCGATCGCGGCGATGCCCGCGGTCAGGCAGCTCCCCAACGCGACGAGCACAAACTCAACTGGCGTTGCGCCAAGGTCCTCGGAGGCGAAAATCTCCGGATGATCGGCATCGTAGCTGAAAGTGCTTTTATGCCTCTGCTCCTCGCCAAGCCCGAAGAAGCTCTTGACCGTCGAGTGGCTGTGCGTGCCGTTTTTCCAGGTGCAAATCGCTCGCCACTCGAACTGCGCACCCTCCGGTGCCCCGCTCAACGCCGCGCGGGCATCCATCAGTGCTTGGACATTGACGCCATTGTCGACCTGCGCATTAGATCCGGACACGGCTCTCCTCCCTCGCTTGTCACCCTCAATCTGAGGATCTTGTTCCTATGGCGAGAGAGTAAGGTTCACGGATTTTGGGATCAATGACGTTTTGCTGGTTAGACATTCGGAGCGACTTGCCGCTGGCGGGATCGATCATCCATTCGGTCAAGGCGACCGTGCTGAGGGAAAACGCCGGTCCCTCGAGGTCTTCATTCAGGTTGGCGTCCCGCGCAGTTATCAGGCGTCTTCCCCTGATGCGATGCGGGTGCTAGCGTTCGCCTTGAGGTTTCAAGGCATTGCAGAAGCGGCGATATGACCATCAGGTATGCACTCGGTTGCGTCATTGCGCTGGCCGCTCTTATGGCGGTTGGTGGCTCAGTGCGAGCTCAGTCTAGCGATGTCAGTTTTTTCGTAACCAGCATCGGTCCGGGGAAGGGGGCCGATCTCGGAGGTCTGGAAGGGGCGGACCGTCACTGTCAGGCCCTGGCCGAAACAGTAGGCTCGGGAAAGACGTGGCGAGCCTATCTAAGTACACAAGGGGCCGACCCTGTGAATGCGCGAGACCGCATCGGCAATGGCCCATGGGTGAATGCCGGGGGCGTGACAATAGCCAGCGACTTGGCCGAGTTGCACAGCCAGAACAACATCACGAAGCAGACCGCGCTCACGGAGAAGGGTGAGGTGGTCAACGGGCGTGGCGATACGCCGAACATGCACGATATTCTCACTGGTTCGCAGCCCGACGGAACTGCGTTCCCGGAAGGCGAGGACCGCACCTGCGGCAACTGGACGAGCAGTGGACAGGGGGCCGCCATGGTCGGCCATTCCGATCGCATCGGGCTCAATGACACTGCGGCGGCGAAATCGTGGAATTCCTCCCACCCATCGCGTGGTTCAGACGGTGGCTGCAGCCAGAATGATCTCAGAAGCACGGGCGGCAATGGCCTGTTCTATTGCTTTGCGGCGAACTGAGAGCGGCCCGGTGCGGCCGATGTGATTTCTAATGCCCGCAGCTTGGTAGGACCAGACGCGCGACGGCCGCCCCTGACTAATGCCGGCCAAGACAACACGAGCGTGATCTAACCGACGGCGGTCAAAACGCAACCGCTCGATACTTGGCGTCAGAAGAGGATCGACGGCAAGAATGCACCCCGCGGCTCGACGTAGTACCCGCGGCTCATAAGCGTCATCGGCTGCATCACGCGAAGACCTTCCTGCAAGCACCAGCGGAGAAGGTCGGAATTACGTGTCGGCACGAGTAGGCCAGGCCCTGCAAAGGCAGGCGCCGCGGCGATCAGCGCCATGATGTCGGAGTTGGCTTCACCGACGGCATGCCCGAAGAAGCCGACGCACGTTGTGTAACCGCTGATCCTGCCGTCTCGCTCAACGACGCTTGCAATCCCTTGACCGATGGCATCGAGGACTTCGCCGCTCCGATCATGGCCGTGCACCGCCTTGCAAATTGAATTACAAGATTCGAGATCCTGTTTGGTTGCCTGCCGGACCACATGGCCGGAGATCGACTTGCGGATCGGCGTACCCTGCAGGTTCGCCAGCGGTTCGCGAGCGTCAAAACCCAGCTTAGCGTAGAGGCTGAGCGATCGGCCGTGATAGGCCGCCTGTACGAGCCGTACGCCCGCTCGGGCTGTTTCCACAGATCGATCGAACACACTCTGCATGAGGCGCTGACCCACACCCTGGTTCTGCACCTGCGGATCGATCGTGATTGGCCCGACACCGGCGATGGACGATTGTTCCCAAAGGAAATTGCTGCCTATGACGCGACCGCCCGTCTCTGCGACCACCGCATAGACGTCCGGGTGGCCGATTGCCATCCTGATAAGGCCCTCGGCGGCTTCGGGGTCGGGAAAATCGGGGTGGAAGTTGTGAGCAAGCGCAATTGTGCGGAACGCTGTGTAACAGATCGCCCCGCATGCTTCGACATCCTTGTCGGTCGCGAGTCGGATGTGAAAGGTCACATGCACCTCGATCGCAAGCCATCCGCCTGAGCATGGGCTCTAACAACGGGTACTGAAGACGCTCCTGCCCCAAACAACCCTCTGACCTTCCCGCTCTGCGCTTGGATAGAAGATATAGGCACCCCGGATTTGTGAGCACCAAGAAACAGCCAGTTCCTAAGCTCCCGCCTCGGCGCCGGCACTGGCCTCGTCCACCCGGGCCAGGTCGAAGAGCTGGAACAGCACCTCGGGTTCGTGGGCGCCGGCCAGCGCGAACTTGCCGTTGAAGATGTAGCAGGGCACCCCGTTGATGCCATGGCGGCGGGCGAGTGCGTCCTCTGCCTGCACGGCCTCGAGGCCCTCGGCGCTGTCGACCTGTCGGCGGACGTCATCCGCCGTGAGCCCCAGAGGAACCGCCGCGTCGACCAGAACCTCGCGGTCGCCGATATCCTCGCCCCGTGTGAAGTAAGCCCGGAACAACGCCTCCATCATTGCGTTGCCCTTGCCGCGCTCCTGCGCCAGGCGGACCAGCCGATGGGCGCGCAGGGTGTTGGGCGTGCGTTGGATCGCGCCGAAATTGAATTCCAGCCCTTCGGATTCGCCGGCAGTCCGGATGACTTCGTAAATGCGCAGCGCCTGGCCGTCGCCGCCGAATTTGGCAGCCAGATACTCCCGCCGGTCCATGCCCGAGGGCGGCATGCCAGGGTTCAGCTGAAAGGCCCTCCAGCGCGTCACCACCCCCTCCTGCGGACGGGCCTTCAATGCCTGCTCCAGGCGGCGCTTGCCAATCCAGCACCACGGACAGATCACATCGGCAAATATATCGAGGCGCATTACGCTAGGCCTGGCAAGCCTTTCAGAGGCGGGCTTGACCTGGAACGGTCGACCACCCGACCATGGTTGCGGAACTACCCCGCATTTTCGATCCTTCGCCGGAGCATGTCCACTGGCGGCGGTCCCAAGAGGAGACTCGAATATGGCAGATGTAACGCTTTATGGCAGCCCGATCAGCACATATGTGCGGACCGTCCGTATGACGCTGGCGGAAAAGAACGTGTCCTACGAACTCGTAGACGGCTGGCCTGACCACCCGGAGATCGCCAAACGCCAGCCATTCGGGAAGATCCCGGCTTTCCGCCACGGCGATTTCGAACTGTACGAGACTCCCGCCATCGTCCGCTATGTGGACGAGGCATTCCCCGGCCCAAGGCTGCAGCCTGAGGATGCGAAAGCGCGGGCACGGATGGCCCAAATCCTCAGCGTGCATTCCAGCTACTGCTATCCTGCGGTGATTGGAGGCATCGTCGTCGAGCGCGTGGCGCCGAAGCTGTTCAACCGCCCTTCGGACGAAGCGAAGATCAAGGCATCCGTGCCCGAGGCTGATAAGGTGGTAGGAGTGCTCGAACAATCACTTGGCGCGGGTCCGTATTTCGCCGGACGCGATCTCAGTCTCGCCGATCTGCTTGTCTATCCGGTGCTGTTCTATCTGTCGCTGATGCCCGAGGGTGGCCCCATTCTGGAGAAACGGCCCGGATTGAGAAAATGGCTGAGCGGAGTGGGCGAGCGTCGAAGCGCCAAGGAAACCGTGCCGCCACTCTGAGGGGTATATGCCCGGCCTCTTCGATCTGGGCGGACAGGCCGCCCTCGTCACCGGCGCCTCGGGCGGGCTAGGGCGGCACTTCGCCCTTGTGCTCGCTCGCGCCGGGGCGAAGGTCGCGCTCGCCGGCCGCCGGACGGAAGCGCTCCAGGCCGTCGCAAACGAGATCGCCGCCTTCGATGGCCGCGCCATTCCGGTGGCGATGGACGTCACCGACAGGGCAAGCATCGAGACGGGCGTGCTCGCCGCCGAAACCGAGCTGGGGGCCATCACCGTCCTGGTGAATAACTCCGGGATTGCGTTGACCGGCCCCGTTCTGTCGCAGGACGACGCCGACTGGAACCGCGTGCTGGAAACGAACTTGACGGGCGCTTGGCGGGTCGCGCGCGCCGTCGCCAACCACATGATCCGCCTTGGGCATGGCGGGTCGATCGTCAACATTGCCTCGATTCTGGGCCTGCGCGTCCGCTCCGAGGTTGCCGCTTATGCGGCTTCGAAAGCGGCTCTGATCCAGCTCACTCGCTCCATGGCGATCGAGTTGGCGCGCCACAATATCCGTGTCAACGCACTGGCTCCCGGCTATATCGTCACCGACCTCAACCGTAAATTTCTGACCTCATCCGAAGGCGAGACGCTGCGCCGGCGCCTTCCGCTGCGCCGGTTTCTGGAGGCGCACGAACTCGACGGGCCGCTCTTGCTGCTCTGCGGGCCCGGCTCCTCGGGGATGACCGGTGCGGTCCTGGTGGTTGATGGCGGCGCTTCGGCGCGGTTGTGAGGGCAAGCGATGGACCTCGCCCTGACGCCTGAGCTCGATACCTTGCGCCGGCGCGTGCGCTCGTTCGTGGAAGCGGAGGTCATGCCGCTCGAGAGCGATCCCGCCGCTTACGACAAGCATGAGAATATCGCCCTATCGCGGCTCGAGGCGCTGCGCACGAAGGTCAAGGCGGAGGGTCTGTGGGCGCCGCAGGCGCCGCGCGAATTTGGCGGGCTCGGGCTCAACACCGTTGCGATGGCGGTGCTCTATGAGGAGATGGGCCGTTCGATCTTCGGGCCGGTGGCCTTCAACTGCGCTGCGCCCGACGACGGCAACATGATCCTGCTCGCCAGGGTCGCGCGGCTGGATCAAAAGGAGCGGTGGCTCAGGCCGATCGCCGAGGGGCGCGTGCGTTCGGCCTTCGCCATGACCGAGCTGATGCCGGGTGCGGGCTCCGACCCTTCGGCCATGCGGACGCGCGCCGAACGGCATGGCGACCATTGGGTGATCCGGGGCCGAAAATGGTTCATCACCGGGGCCGGGATTGCACAACATTTCATTCTGATCGCGCGCACCTCCGAGGATAACCGGCGCGGCCTGACCGCGTTTCTCTATGACCGAGACCAGCCCGGCTGGTCAGTTCTTCGACGCATCCCGATCATGGGACCAGAGGAGCATGGGGGCCATTGCGAGCTGGAATTCGATGGCCTCGAGATTCCCGACGAGAACCGGTTGATGGAGGTGGGAGACGGCCTCAAAGTCACGCAAATACGCCTCGGCACCGCGCGGCTCACGCATTGCATGCGCTGGCTGGGTATGGCGCGAAGGGCCTTGGAGATCGCCCGGCCCTATGTCGAGGAGCGGATGAGTTTCGGGCAGCTCCTGAAGGATCACGAAGGGGTGCAGTGGCTGCTCGGCGAAGCGGCCATGTCGATCGAGATTGGACGCCTGTTGACCATGAAGGCCGCGCTTGCGCTCGATCGCGGCAGCCGCGCACGGACCGAGGTGTCGATGGCGAAGATCCAGGTCTCCGAGACACTGCACAAGGCGATCGACACCGCGATCCAGCTCATGGGGGCGCGCGGATATTCCAAGGACACACCGCTTGAATGGATGTATCGATATGCCCGGCAGGCGCGGCTCGTGGACGGCGCATCGGAGATCCACAAGATGGTTTTGGCGCGTGCCTGGCTCGAAGATCCGGAGGCATTTTGGGAGCGTCGATGAGCCTCGCCGAACGGCTCCCTGCGCTCGCACGCTTCATTGCCGAGGCCGCCCAAGCGACCATCGCGCATATCGTGCATTGCAGACCTCTTGCCGGTGGAGCAATCCAGGAAAACTGGGTGCTTGAGGTCGAGCTGTCCGACGGACCGCAGGCCGGTCGGCATGAGCTCGTTTTGCGCACCGATGCGCTTTCGAACGTGGCCGTCAGTCGCAGCCGGGCGGAGGAGTTCGCCCTGATCCAAACCGCGCATCGAGCGGGCGTAGCTGTGCCGGAGCCGCTTTGGCTTGGCGGCGACCTGAACGTGCTGGGCAAGGCCTTTTTCCTGATGCGAAAGGTACCAGGCGTTGCAGCCGGCCATAGACTTGCGAAGGACCCGGGGTTTCCGATCGACCGGATACGGTTGGCCGAACGCCTTGGCGAGGAGCTGGCGAAGATTCACGCGCTTGTCCCGCCGCAGCCCGACCTGGAGTTCCTCGGCACTCCGAGCCCACATCCGGCGCTCGATCGCATAGCCGAGTACCGGCGCCACCTCGACGCGCTGGGTTTGGCCCGGCCGGGGCTGGAATATGGGCTCGCCTGGGCCGAGCGGCATGCGCCCGAGCCCACAATGATCACGCTTACGCACCAGGACTATCGGACCGGCAACTACCTGGTGAACGAGACCGGCCTTGCTGCGATCCTCGACTGGGAATTCGCCGACTGGGGCGACCCGGATGCCGATCTCGGCTGGTTTTGCGCCCGCTGCTGGCGCTTCGGCGCCGTCGACCGCGAGGCAGGCGGTGTCGGCGCCCGCGCCGATTTCATTCGGGGATATGAGCGCGGATCGGGTCGACATGTTGAACCCGGGCGTGTGCGGTTCTGGGAGGTAATGGCGCATCTGCGCTGGGCGGTGATCGCGCTTCAGCAGGCGGATCGGCATGTGTCGGGGCGCGAGCCTTCGCTGGAGCTGGCGCTTACCGGCCGCATACCGGTCGAACTTGAGCTGGAAGCGCTGCGGCTGATCGGAGCGGCCGATCCCTTGGAGTGCGTCCGATGAATGATCGACCGAACGGCGCCGAGCTCCTGGCCGCCGCGCGCGTGGCTCTGCTGGAGGAGCTTCTGACCGATCTCCCCGAGCAGCGACGGTATCTCGCGCGAATGGTGGCGAACGCCATGGCCATCGCGGCGCGCGAGCTGGAGCTTGGCGACGGCATCGACCGGGCCGAGCTCACCTCGCTGCGCCGGCTGTTTCAAGACCCGGAGCCGGACGCCTCGGAGGAGATGGCGGCCCGGCTCGAAGCGCTGAACCGCCGGCTCTGCGTGGAGATCCGCGACGGCCGCTTTGCCGGCGGCGCCGAGGAGGCTCGGTTACGCGACCATCTACGCCGGTCGCTCGAAGCGCGCGTCGCGGTCAGCAACCCGAAGGCGTTGGGCAGATAATTATCTCTCCTGCGCCACGCGTGAGGGTGCGCCTCACCACCCATTCACCCGCTCCCATTCCGCGACCACATGGCCGCCTTCCACGACGTGGTAGCGGTCATAGGCGGCGGCGGTGATGCAGGAATGGTTGGGTAGGATACGCAGGCGAGTCCCAATTACGAGGCGCTCGAAGGGCAGCGCGCTGCGCGCCGTCACGAACCCATGCTCCTGGTGCACATGGTCGACGAAGAGCCCCTCGATGCGATGGCCTTCGATATCAAGCACCCAGCCATTGCCAGTGTCGGGAAGCATGCCGGCAGCACCCCGATCGGCCGAGAGCGCGAGCGAGCCGGCATCGATCAGCGCGAGATTGCGTTCGGGATAGATGCCGACCACCGAGGCGAGAATGGTCAGCGCGATGTCGTCGGCATTACAAGTCCCGATCGCCGTCTGCATGAGGTCGCCGAACATGTAGATGCCCGGCCGCATGTCGGTCACGCCGGTCAGGTGCTCGGCGAAGGCGGCGGTCGGCGTCGACCCGGCGCTGACGCGCGGGCAGGGGAAGCCGGCCTTCCGCAGGCGTTCCGCGGCGGTGACCACGCCGGCCCGCTCCTCCTCGGCGACCGCGCGCAACGCGGCCGCGCCCTTCGCCTGGTAGGAGTTTCCGGCATGAGTGAGCACGCCCGCCAGGTCCGAGCCGCCATCGACCACGGCACGGGCGACCTCGAGAAGAAGGTCCGAGCCGGGAACGACCCCGGCGCGCCCTGAGCCGGTGTCGATCTCGATCAGGAGGGAGAACCGGATGCCGCGCCGTCGGCCCTCCGCGCCCACGGCTCGGGCAGCCGCAGGACTGTCGGTGAGAAGCGTGAGCGCGACCCCCCGCTCGATCAGCGCCGCGGCTGCGGGGAGCTTGGACGGCACGATTCCGACCGCATAGGTGATGTCCGGGAACCCAGCTTCGGCGAAGTAGGCGGCCTCGGCCAGGGTCGAAACCGTGAGTCCGCCCGAAAAGCCCTGCGTGGCGTGGCGCGCGATTTCGGCGGATTTCGCCGTCTTCATATGCGGTTTCAGATCGGCCCCGAGTGTGCGCATGCGCGTGGCCATGCGGGCGAGATTTCGGTCAAGCTTGGCGCGATCGAGGAGGGCGGTGGGGGTAGGGAGCTCGGCAAGGTCGGACATGAGCGGGGTCCTCTGGTGGTTACCCGGTGGCGCACAATCAGGTGCTAATAATCCCTGGCTTTTTCAGAAGCAAACAGGCACGAAAATTAAGACCGGAGGAGTCGAATTTCCAATTGACTTCCTCCGCCAAACGCTTATCTGTCAATCAAGAACGAATTGGTATGGATTAGAGGGCAGCACATGATCCGGCTGAGCCGCTTGGCCGATTACGGGCTGGTGCTTATGGGCCGCATGGCGGTAGAGCCGTCAACGGTGCACACCGCAGTAGGCCTCGCCGAGGATACCCAATTGCCGATGCCGACCGTGGCAAAGCTTTTGGTGAGGCTGACCCAGGGAGGGCTCCTGATCTCCCACCGCGGTGCGAAGGGCGGCTACGAACTTGCGCGCGGCGCCTCGGCGATAACCGTTGCGGACATCGTCGTGGCGGTGGATGGCCCGATCGCCCTTACCCAGTGCCTGGAGCATGGACCGGGCAATTGCGAGGTCGAACCGATCTGCCCGACTAGGCACGGCTGGAACCGGCTCAACGACGCGGTCAAACGCGCGCTTACCGAGGTGTCGCTGGCCGAATTGGCGCGGCCGCTTCCCTATCTCCAACCCAGCGAGGACGCCGGCATTGGCGCCAATGTTGCAGATGCTTGACCTGAAATGACCCAGACCAGCACGGCAGAACAGGTCCAGGCGCTCGAGCGCTACAAATACGGTTTCGTCACCGAGATCGAATCCGAGACGGCGCCGAAGGGCCTGAATGAGGAGATCGTCCGCTTCATCTCGACGAAGAAGCAGGAGCCTGACTGGCTGCTCGAATGGCGGCTGCGGGCCTACCGGGTTTGGACCGAGATGGAAGAGCCCGGCTGGGCCAAGGTCAGGTTTCCACCGATCGACTACCAGGACGCCTACTATTACTCGGCGCCCAAACAGAAGACCAAACTGGAGAGCCTCGACGAGATCGACCCCGAGATCCTCAAGACCTATCAAAAGCTCGGGATCCCCTTGCGTGAACAGGAGGTGTTGGCTGGGCTAGCAAACGTCGCGGTCGACGCCGTGTTCGACAGCGTTTCTGTCGCCACCACCTTCAAGAAGAAGCTGGGGGAGGCAGGGGTCATCTTCTGCTCCTTCTCGGACGCGGTGCGCAGCCATCCCGACCTGGTACACCGCTATCTGGGCTCCGTGGTGCCCTATTCCGACAATTACTTCGCCACGCTCAACTCGGCGGTGTTCAGCGACGGTTCCTTCGTCTTCGTGCCGAAGGGGGTGCGCTGCCCCATGGAGCTCTCCACCTATTTCCGCATCAATGCGGCCCAGACCGGTCAGTTCGAGCGCACCCTCATCATCGCCGAGGAAGGGGCCTATGTGAGCTATTTGGAGGGCTGCACTGCGCCCATGCGCGACGAGAACCAGCTTCATGCGGCGGTGGTCGAGCTGGTTGCCCTCGACGATGCCGAGATCAAGTACTCGACCGTGCAAAATTGGTACCCGGGCGATGCCGAAGGGCGCGGGGGCATCTACAACTTCGTCACCAAGCGCGGAGCCTGCCGTGGCCGCAACTCGAAGATCTCCTGGACTCAGGTCGAGACAGGTTCGGCGATCACCTGGAAGTATCCGAGCTGCATCCTTCAAGGCGACAACTCGGTCGGCAAATTCTACTCGATCGCCATTACGAACAATTTCCAGCAGGCCGATACTGGGACCAAGATGATCCATATCGGCAAGAACACGCGCTCGACCATCATCTCCAAGGGCATCTCCGCCGGGCGCGGCCAGGCGACTTATCGCGGCCTTGTCAAAGTGTTGCCGAAGGCGGAGAACGCTCGAAACTACACCCAGTGCGACAGCCTGCTCATCGGCGACAAATGCGGTGCCCATACGGTGCCTTATATCGAGAGCCGCAACCGGACGGCCACGGTCGAGCACGAGGCAACCACCTCGAAGATCGGCGAGGACCAGCTGTTCTATTGCGTCCAGCGCGGCCTCTCCAAGGAGGAGGCCGTCTCGATGATCGTCAACGGCTTCTGCCGCGAGGTGCTGCAGCAGCTGCCGATGGAGTTCGCGGTTGAGGCCCAGAAACTCGTTGGCATCAGTCTCGAAGGGAGCGTTGGGTAATGGCCGCGCCGCTGCTGGAGATCACCAACCTGCACGCCACCGTCGAGGGCAAGTCGATCCTGAACGGCTTGAGCTTGAGCATCGCTCTGGGCGAAGTGCATGCGGTCATGGGTCCTAACGGCTCGGGCAAGAGCACGCTCGCGCATGTTCTGGCCGGCCGCGAGGGCTACCAGGTCACCGAGGGCTCCGTTCTCTATCAGGGCCGCGATCTGCTTTCGATGAGCCCGGAGGAGCGGGCGCGCGACGGCGTGTTTCTCGCCTTCCAATATCCGGTCGAAATCCCCGGCGTAAACACCGCCACGTTTTTGCGCACGGCCGTCAATGCCGTCCGCAAGCACCAGGGACTGTCGGAATACGATGCCATGCAGTTTCTCAAGCTGGTGCGAGACGCGGCCGAACGGCTCGGGATGCCCGCCGAGATGTTGAAGCGTGCCGTCAATGTCGGCTTCTCGGGCGGCGAGAAGAAGCGCCACGAGATTCTGCAGATGGCGCTCCTGGCACCGAAGCTCGCGATCCTGGATGAGACCGACTCCGGCCTCGACATTGATGCGCTACGGCAGGTTTCTGACGGCATCAACGGGCTGCGTGGAGCCGATCGAGGCATGCTCGTCATCACCCACTACCAACGCCTGCTCGACTATGTACGGCCGGACCGTGTGCACGTGCTCTCCAAGGGCCGCATCGTCCGGTCCGGAGGCCCCGAGCTCGCCATTGAACTCGAGGAGCGCGGCTATGCCGACACCGTCGCCAGCGCAGCAGCCTGAGCGGGCGCGGGGCCCCGCGCGAGGCGCGCTCCCCTTCGCCTACGCCGGCCGTCCGACACCCATCGGGGGCGATCCCATGATCGTCGAGGCACGGGCGCGCGCGCATGCGCGTTACGAAGAGTTGGGCCTGCCGTCCACCCGCGTCGAGGCGTGGAAATACACCAACCTGCAAAGTTTGGCGAAGCTTGAGCTGATGCCCGCCGAGCGGTTGCCGGCAATCGATCTCGAAAGGATTGGACATCTGCTGCCGAAGGAGCTTCGAGCATTTCGTATCGTGTTCGGCAATGGTCGTTGGCGGAGCGATCTGGCCCACCTGGACGACCTGCCCGCCGGATGCAGGATCGTACCGCTCCGTGAGGCCACAGGGCGTGCGGCCAAGATTGTGTCCGGCAGCCTGGACCGTGCCGCCAATGGGCTTTCTTCCATCAATGCGCTGAACGCCGCCTATGCCGAGGATGGAGCGATCATCCACCTCGATCCAGGCACCCGGCTCGACGCACCTTTGCATCTGGTCTTCGTATGCCAAGGAACCGAACCGGCGCCGGCGATCCACCCGCGCGTCGTCCTGGTCGCGGAGGCGGGCAGCGCACTCACGCTGATCGAAAGTCATATCGGGCAAGGCGAGGGGGCCTATTGGACGACCCCCGTGATCGATCTCTTGGTCGGACCTGAGGCGCAGCTTCGGCATGTGAAGTTCCAGGACGAGGGACCCTCGGCAATTCACCTTGGCTTTTCCGAGGCGCTGATCGACCGTAACGCCTTCTACGAGCACCTCCTGATCTCCGTCGGCGGGCGACTGGTCCGCAACGAGTTGCGCGCGAAGCTGACGGCCGAAGGTGGCGCCGTTACGCTCAACGGCGCCTTTCTCGGCCGCGGCCGCCAGCATGTCGACAACACCACCGACATCGTCCATGCCGCCCCGCGCTGCCGCAGCCGCGAGGTCTACAAGGGTGCGCTGGATCACCAGGCACGCGGGGTATTCCAGGGTCGTATCGTCGTTGAGCCCGGCGCGCAGCAGACCGACGGCCACCAGCTCACCCGCACCATCCTTCTCTCCGACAGCGCCGAGATCGACGCCAAGCCGATGCTGGAGATCTATGCCGACGATGTGAAGTGCAGCCATGGCGCCACTGCCGGCGCGCTCGATCCGGACTGGGTGCACTATCTACGTGCACGCGGCATCGGCGAGGTCGAGGCGCGGCGTCTGCTGGTGGAGGGATTTCTCGGCGAAGTGATCGACGGCGTCGGATTGCCGGCGCTGGCGCAGCACTACCGGGCGCGCGTGGCGCGCTGGCTCGGTGGTGAGGAGGAGGGGGCATGACCGCGATCCGCGAGCGTGTCGCCGAAGCAAACTACTATGATGTCGAGGCGGTGCGCCGCGACTTCCCGATCCTGTCGCGCATGGTGCATGGCAAGCCCCTGATCTTCCTGGACAGCGCGGCCAGCGCCCAGAAGCCGAGGGCGGTCATAGATGCGGTGACAAGCTGCTATTCCGAGGAATACGCCAACATCCATCGCGGCGTGTATTTCTTAAGCCAACTCGCGACCGAGAAGTTCGAGGGCGCGCGCAAGACCGTCCAATGCTTCCTCAATGCGGGCGAAGCCCGGGAGATCGTGTTTACCCGCAGCGCCACCGAGGCAATCAATCTGGTGGCCTCCAGCTACGGTCGGCACTTCTTGAAGCGCGGCGACGAGATCATACTTTCCGAGATCGAGCATCACTCGAACATTGTGCCGTGGCAGCTTCTGCGCGACGAAACCGGGGTCGTGCTGAGAATCGCCGCGGTGGACGATCGTGGCGCGCTCCGGCCCGACCACTTCCGCTCGCTTCTGTCGGAGCGCACCAAGCTGGTCGCGGTTACCCACATGTCGAACGCCTTGGGCACGGTGTTGCCCGTGCGCGAGCTGACGCGGATGGCGCATGAGGCGGGCGCGCGCGTTCTCATCGACGGTTGCCAGGCGGTGCCCCACATGCCGGTCGATGTGCGGGCCATCGACGCCGACTTTTATGTCTTTTCCGGCCACAAGCTCTACGGCCCCTCCGGCATCGGCGTGCTTTATGCAAAGGCCGATCTTCTGGAATCGATGCCGCCCTATCAGGGCGGTGGCGACATGATCCTGTCGGTCAGCTTCGAAAAGAGCACCTATGCGCCAATCCCGCACAAATTTGAAGCCGGCACGCCGCATATCGCGGGCGCGATCGGTCTTGGCGCTGCGATCGATTACGTAACTTCGGTCGGCCTCAACCGGATCTCAAATCACGAGCATGCCCTCACCACCTATGCCAGCGAACGGTTGATGGCCATTCCGGGCATTGCGCTCGTCGGCACCGCGCCGGGCAAGGGTTCGATCCTGTCTTTCGTCGTCGATGGAGTGCATCCGCATGACGTCGGCACCATCCTCGATCATCACGGCATCGCGGTAAGGGCGGGCCATCACTGCGCGCAGCCGGCCATGGACCGTTTCAAGGTTCCAGGAACGGTCCGCGCGTCACTCGGCATGTACAACACCGAAGCCGAAGTCGATACGCTCGCTGCGGCGCTTCGCCGGGTGCGGGAGATTTTCGCCTGATGTCCGAGCTGCGAGACCTCTACCAGGAAGTGATCCTCGATCACGCCAAACGCCCGCGTAATTTCGGGCGGCCCGAGCACTTCAACCACGAAGCGCACGGCCACAACCCCCTTTGCGGCGACAAGGTCGACATTTTCGTCATTCTCGGACCTGGTGGCCGGGTGGAGGATGTCCGCTTCGAGGGCCGCGGCTGCGCCATCTCCATGGCCTCCGCTTCGCTGATGACCGAGCTTTTGAAGGGCAAGACCGAGGCCGAGGCGAGGGCTCTGTTCGAGCGTTTCCACGAAATGGTGACGCACGAGCCCGATGCCGATCGGCTTGCCGATGCGACGCCGGGTGATCTGGAACGGCTCGAGGTGCTGGCCGGAGTGCGTCAGTTTCCGATGCGGGTCAAGTGCGCCACCCTCCCTTGGCACACCTTCAACGCCGCGCTTGCCTCGCAGTCCGTGCCGCGAGAGGTGACGACGGAATGAGCGGCGAGGCAGATACCCGCGAGCGCGTCGCGGAAGGCTCCGACACGGCCACGGGCAGGCCAACCGAGGCAGCGGTGGTCGAGGCGCTGAAAACCGTCTACGACCCCGAAATCCCAGTGGATATTTACGAACTCGGGCTTATCTATGACATCGGGATCGAGCCGGAGGGAAAGGTCGCGATCAAGATGACGTTGACGGCGCCCGGCTGCCCTGTCGCCGGGTCCATGCCGCAGATGGTGGAAGACGCCATCCGGGCGCAGGTTCCCGGCGTCAACGAGGTCGAGGTCGAGCTGGTCTGGGACCCGCCTTGGGACTTCACACGGATGAGCGAAGCCGCCCGGCTCGAGCTCAACATGTTCTGAGCGAACGGAACTGGAAGGACGTCATGGCAATGCCGAGCCCGATCACTCTTACAGACGCCGCGGCGGAGCGGGTCAAAGCCATTCTCGCCAAGCGTGACAAGCCGTCGCTGGGTCTGAAGATCAGCGTCGCCACCAAAGGCTGCTCGGGCCTCACCTACAAGCTCGACTATGCCGACGAAAAAGGTCCGAACGACGAGATCATCTCCGACAAGGGCGTGACGATCCTGATCGACCCCAAGGCGACTTTGTTCATATTCGGCACGGTCATCGACTATGAAGAGGGCAGGCTTCAGTCAGGCTTTGTCTTCCGGAACCCCAACGAGAAGGGCCGTTGCGGCTGCGGGGAGTCCTTCCACGTCTAATCGTGGCAAGCCCGCCTGGGCTGTGGCTCATTCGGCGCCGCTTCATTCGCCGTCACGTCCGATGTCGAGAGCATTGCCGACATCGAGTGCCCGGGGGTCCGTATGTCGCAGAAGTGCCGATTTCGGATGTTCACAGGACAGACCACCAACCGCGAGCGGCTGGCACGTTGCCGGAACGATTTCGGTCATGCGACGATAGGCCCGACCTTAAGCTCGCCTATTCGGCCCGGCGGATATGGATTTAGAGACGATCATTGCAAACGGCCTTTGCGCCGGTTGTGGACTCTGCGAAAGCATCGCCGGGCAGGCTCGGGTCGAGATGCGGCTGACCGAGATCGGACAGCTGCGTCCAAAGGTAAAACTCGCGCTCGATCAGGTCACCGCGGATCTGATTTCGGAGATATGTCCCGGCATCCATGTCAAGGGACCGGATTCACCCCCTCGAGGGTTCTTGCACCCACTCTGGGGGCCCCTAGTGACGCTGCACCTCGGATGGGCTAGCAATCCTGAAATCCGCCACAAAGCTGCTGCAGGCGGCGCCCTGACGGCGCTGGCCTGTCACCTTCTCACCAGCGGCGCGGTCGACGCCATTTTGCATGTACGTGCTTCGGCGACGCAACCTCTGCTGACGGATGCTTGGGTATCCACGACCATCGAGGAAGTCATCTCCGCGGCGCAGTCACGGTATGGCCCAGGCGCGCCGCTAACCAAGGTCCACTCCTTGCTCGACGCAGGGATTCGCTTCGCCGTGATAGGCAAACCATGCGACATCGCCGCCATTCGCAATCTGCAAAGATGCGATGATCGCGCAGATAGGCTGATCCCATTTCTGCTGACGATCTTCTGTGGAGGGGTGCCGAGCCTCGGCACCGCTCGACGAATCGTCGCCTATCACGGGATCGTCGAGGAGGAAGTCTCGCTATTCCGCTGGCGTGGAAATGGCTGGCCGGGTCCAACCCGTATAGAAACTAGGGACGGGCGGGCCTTCGAACTGAGTTACGACAAGGTCTGGTACAGCAAGGATGTGCCGTGGACCTATGATATCCAGTTTCGATGCAAGATTTGCCCGGACGCCATCGGCGAACTCGCAGATATATCCTGTCCGGACGGGTGGATCATGAAGAACGGCAAGCCGATCCATGAAGAGGCGCCAGGCGTCAACGTCATCATTGCACGAACTCAAAAGGGCGCCGAACTCGTCCAGAGCGCGACCGAAGCCGGAGTACTGACGCTCGAGCCATTCACAGCCGATGAACTCGATCGCATGCACGCCGACCATATCCCGCGAAAGATCGAGAACCCGGGCCGATTGCGGGCTCTCGGAGAGGAAAGTACGCCGCGGCCCAACTTCGCGAATTTTCGTGACGAGGCAATGATCGCCAGGGCTGGCCCTGAGCGCGATTGTGAGGCCGAACGGAAAGCACGTCGACGCCTACGGGCCGGCGCAAACCGGGAACCTCTTCCCTGAGGAAAAACGCCGCTTGCCGGCTGAAGCAGGGTACCGGACTTGGGGACCTGTTCCATTCGGATAGTTAGCCGGGCGGAGACGCGCCTACGTCTTGCATTGGCATCGCTCCCGCCGTGCAATTGATGACCATGAAGGCTTTGAACTTATCTCGTCGTCGGATGCTCTTCACGGGTCTGCTGATGCTCCCGGGGATGGGTTTTCTCTTGCTCGTTTTCGTCCTTCCCCTGCTTTGGTTCTTCGGCCAGCTCTTCGCTGCCGAGGAGGGCGCAGCGGAGGTGCTGCGCCGTTTTCTCGCCAGTTCCGCTTACCGCCAAATCCTCTTTAACACCTTCATAGTGGCCATCAATGTAACGGTCGCCTGCGCGGTGATCGCATATCCTTTGGCCGCGTTGTTGGCGCGGGTCCGAGGCACCGCCTTTCTTCTCCTCCTTTACTGCGTTCTGTTTCCCCTATGGATCAGCGTACTGGTTCGGACATTCAGCTGGATGATGCTGTTGGAGCGAAACGGACCAGTGAACCGGTTCCTTCTGGACCTCCGCCTGATCGAAAGCCCGGTCCAACTGCTCTTCTCCAATCTGGGCGTGCATATCGGGATGATACATGTCCTTATTCCCTATGCTGTGCTGCCCATCTTCGCGGCATTGCGCCAAATCGACCCGAAGCTACTGCAGGCCAGTGACGGTCTCGGCGCCTCTCCGCTGCAGACCTTCCGGCGCATTTATTTGCCGCTAAGCATGCCCGGCGTGTTCGGCGGCGCAGCCCTGGTATTCCTGCTGGCGCTTGGATTCTATATAACGCCCGCGCTGCTCGGAGGCGTTCGCGCGGTCACCATCTCGATGCTGATCGCATCTCTGGTCAGCGAGCGGTTGGACTGGCCAACAGCCGCGGCCGCCTCGCTCGTTCTGGCAACAGCCGTCGCAGTCTTCCTGGCGGCCGCCTCTCGTTTCCTGTCTTTCGGTCAGGAGGTCGCAGCAAAATGACGATAGCGCCGCTTTGGGCTCGAATCGGACTGCATACGACCGCGAACGCGGCCTTGGCCTTTCTGCTACTTCCGATCCTTTCCATCGTCCCGGCCTCGTTCAATGCCGCAAGCTTTATCGAATTGCCTCCACGGGTCTACTCTCTGCGATGGTACGAACTGTTCCTTCAGGATCCGCAATGGGTCAGTTCTCTTGCCACCAGTTTGCAGGTTGCCACCGCCTGCATGCTCCTGTCCCTCGCCCTCGGCATACCGCTGGCGATCGCCATGGACAAGCTGACAGGTCCGGGCCGCATCGCCGTGAACATGCTCATCCTTGCGCCCCTCGTGGTGCCGGTTATCGTCATCGCCTGTGCGATGTATTATGCCGGGCTGCACACGGGGCTGGTCGGCACCTTCTGGGGCATGGTCCTAGGACACACCGTCCTCTCGCTGCCCTTCGTCGTCATCAATGTGGGGATCTCTCTTAGAGCGATCGATCCTTCCTGGTCGAGGGCAGCCGAGGGTCTCGGGGCGGGGCCGTTCTACAGTTTCCGACGAGTAATACTGCCAAATATTGCTCCAGGCGTCCTGGGCGGTGCTGTTTTCGCGTTCATCTACTCCTTTGATGAGGTCGTAGTCGCCCTGTTCTTGGCGGGCATCGGACTGAAGACGCTGCCGGTCCGGATGTGGGAGGTGATTCGACTCGAGTTCACTCCGGTGGTGGCGGTGGCGGCGACCTTCATGATCGTTTTGGCGGCTCTTCTCTTCGTTCTCGCTCGCCTGGTGGAAATGCGCAGGAACCCCGGGTCGTGACCACAGCCGGCAAGGAGGTGCGGCTCCAGTCCGTCTCGCGCAGCTTCGGCGAGACCCTGGCCTTGCAACCGACGGATCTGCAGATCGCTCCCGGCGAGTTCCTGACGCTGCTTGGACCCAGCGGCTCGGGGAAGACCACGGTCCTCAACCTTGTCGCGGGTTATCTCGCGCCGAGCTCCGGTCGGATCATTGTCGATGGAGCCGATGTTACAGATAGACCGCCCCGGCTGCGGAACATGGGTATGGTTTTCCAGAACTATGCGTTGTTCCCACATTTGTCCGTCTTGGAGAATGTGGCCTTCGGTCTGAGGGTGCGCCGCCGCCCGAAGGCGGAGGTGCAGCGCAGCGTCAGCCATGCCCTTGCCTTGGTACAATTAGAAGGCATGGGCAATCGCATGGTCGCAACGCTGTCCGGCGGTCAGCAGCAGCGGGTAGCACTTGCAAGGGCTTTGGTGATTCAACCTGACGTACTCCTCATGGACGAACCATTAGGAGCGCTGGATCGACAGCTACGCAAGCAAGTGCAATTGGAGATACGCCGCCTTCACCTCGCGCACCGGCGGAGCACGCTCTACGTAACGCATGATCAGGAGGAAGCGCTGGTCATGTCCGACCGCATCGCGATCCTGCGCAGCGGAAAGATCGAGCAGATCGGCACCGCCGACGAGCTCTACAGGACTCCGGCGAATGCCTTCGTCGCCTCCTTCCTTGGCGAATCCAACCTCCTGCGTGGGCGGATCGCATCGCTCTCGCGAGGCTGCGCGGAGCTCGAGGTACCGGGACTGCCGGCACGACTTGCGGGAACCGCGGCCTCGGACCTGGCGGTCGGGCGTCCGGCTGTAGCGCTGATCCGACCGGAGGATGTTCGCGTCAATGCGGAAGTGGGACTCCCGGCCTCGATTGTGGAGCGTGTCTATCTGGGTGAGCTGGTCGCCCTGAGGCTACATCTTGGAGAGGGCGTCGAACTGTGGTGCCGGCGCCTAAGCCGCAGTGAGCCGCTTGCATCCGAGCGGGTTCAAGTGAGTTGGAGCCCGGATCACGTGCGTATCCTTCACCCTTGAGCAGGAATGGAGAATCCAATGACATCAAGACGCCGCTTTATCGTTTCTTCCGCCGCTGTGGCGGCCATCACCACTCTTCCCGGAAGTCGTTTCCCGGCGTGCGCCGCAAACCGACCCTTTGTGTTTGTCTCCTGGGGCGGCGCCCTGTCAGATGCCGAAAAACGGGCGTTCATGGACCCGTTCAGCCAGCAGCATGGTACGGAGGTCATCAATACCTCGCCGACCGAATATGCCAAGCTCAAGGCCATGGTGGCCTCGGGCAATGTTGAATGGGATTTGGTCACGGTGGGGGGTCGCTTCGTATTCGAAGGCGAGGAGGTCCTGGCCGCTCTCGACTATCAGAAAATCCCGAATGCAGGTGCTCTTGAGGAGGGATGGAAGGCAGAGAAGGGCATTGCCACCAGCACGGGCGCGACCATCATCGCCTGGAACACCAAGACCTTTCCCGATGGAAACACGCCGCAGAGCTGGGTCGATTTCTGGGACGTCAAGCGCTTCCCCGGTCCGCGCGGGCTCTACAAGCCGTTCTACTACAACTATGAAGCCGCGTTGCTGGCCGCGGGCCTTAAGCGCGAGGAGATCTATCCGGTCACGGATGAACGGGTTGAGATGGCGATCGGCAAGCTGAAGGAATTGAAGCCGAATGTGCAAGTGTGGTGGTCAAGCGGAGCGCAGCCGCCACAGCTTCTATCGAGCGGCGAGCTCGCCCTCTCCTCGGCGTGGAGCGGGCGCATGATCGCAATCGAGGCCGAGCAGGCGCCGACCGGCTTCACCTTCAATGACGGGATCGCCTGGGCCAACTGGATGGTGGTGCCGAAGGGCTCGCCGAATACCGACCTGGCGATGGCTGTGATCAATTACGCCTTGAGCGAAGAGGCGCAGACCAAACTGCTCGATCTTGGCATCTACGGACCGGTCGTCGGCAGCGTTACGGAAAAAGCCACCCCGGAACAGCGGAAGAATCTCGTGATGACGCCTGAAAACATAAAGACCATGCTGGTTCTGGACGAGAAACAGGCCGCTCTGTATTCGTCCAAGTATCAGGAGCGTTGGAACGAGTTCCAGCTTGGGTAGGTAGGCTGCCCGAGGCGCGGAACTTGCCGTCTAAATGGCGGGAGTTCGCCAGGGGTGTGCGGTTTGAGGCGGCATCGGTGCACGGCACGCTAGCGAGGTAAAAAGCCGACTAGCGGAGCGGAGAATATGTCCAGAGCTCATCGGGAGCTGGCCGACGCAAGAGGCGCGTCGCTGATAAGCGATTAGAATTCTTGACTTATCGGTGTTAGCCCCCGGCTTGCGAAGCGAGACATCCCTTGTCTCGCTTCGCAAGCCTTTGCAGAAGGCCGAGATCCGCCGAATTCACCTGACCTCTGCGGCATTGATTAGCCTGATCGGTTCGTCTTGCCAGCGGCCAGGGGCCGCGCCGCCGAGGTCGCGATCTGATGCGGTGCGGTAGGGATCGAGTTCCAGCTCTGCCGATCGGGAGCGGAGGCCTGGGCCCGCGAGACCGAAAACAGTGTCAAGATCATGTCGACTCCCAACCACAGCACTGAGCGCCTTGCGGTCTACCAACAACTGCTCGCGGCCCAGTCGGCTGATGTCGACCTATTCCAGATCGATGTGATCTGGCCTGGCATTCTCACCGACCACCTTATCGATCTGCGGCCATATGCGAAGGAAGCCCAAAGGGAGCATCTCGGCTTTCTCGTTGAGAACAACACCGTCAACGACGAATTGAAGGCACTACCCTGAAGGGCAGCTACAGCGTCTTTGCAATAGAGTTTTTGCCCGAGCTGCCGACTCCGATAAGAAGGTCAATCCGGGCGGTCTTGTTCAAGATGCACCTTCCGAAGCTGCGAGGAGGATTCGTCGCGTTTTCCTTTCTGGGGGCATGTTATCGCTGATTATTCAGGGCGCTTTCCATCCATTGCAGAAGCTCAGCAGCAGCATCGGTTCGTTCCTCTCCCCTTGAGGGTGGGGAAAGGGTATTGTTTGCCCATGGCCGTGCCTTCTTCCAGGACGGCTGAGTAGTTCGTTCCCGCCCCGGCCGGAGTTGACCCATGACCGAACGGAATTGCGGAGAGGCGGCGATTGCGCTGCTGGAAGCCTATGGCGTCGACACGGTCTTCGGCATCCCGGGAGTTCACACGCTCGACCTCTACCGGGGCCTCGCGCGGTCGAGGATCCGCCACGTGCTGGCGCGACACGAGCAGGGTGCCGGCTTCATGGCGGACGGCTATGCACGCGTCACGGGCCGGCCGGGCGTCGTTCTTCCGATCACCGGTCCAGGAGTAACCAACGCGGCCACCGCAATCGGCCAAGCCTATTCCGATTCCGTGCCAATGTTGGTTCTCTCCTCGGAGAACCCGACGAAAGATCTTGGCCTCGGCCGAGGGCGTCTGCATGAAATCACAAGCCAGGAAAGGGTAACCGCTCCGCTTTGCGCCTTCAGCGCAACTGTGCGCCGGCCGGAAGAGATCCCGGCGCTCATCCATCGGGCATTCGCGCATTTTGCCTCGGCCAGGCCGAGGCCGGTGCACATTTCCGTTCCCTTGGACGTGCTTGCTGCGCCGGCCGCATTCGCGATCGAGGCCCGGCCGCTTCCCTCCAGGCCGCAGCCCGACCAGGATGCGCTGGCGCGTGCAACCAAGCTGCTGGACACGGCGGAGCGACCCGCGATCATCGCCGGAGGAGGCGCTGTCGGCGCCGAGGAACCGCTGCGCACCTTGGCCGAGCGGATCGGCGCTCCGGTCGTCTTGACCGTTGCCGGAAAGGGACTTTTGCCCGAGACGCATCCGCTCTGTCTTGGCGGAACGCTTGCCAGTCCCGACACACAGGCCCTGCTCGGCATGGCCGATCTCATTCTGGCAGTGGGAACCGAGTTGGCCGAGACCGACTGGTGGATGGAAGATTTGCCGCTGGGGCGCCTGATCCGTATCGACATCGACGAGAAGCAGATGGCGGGCGCCTATCCGGCCGAGGAGGAGATCGTCGCCGACGCCGCGCCGGCTCTGGCCGCGCTGCTCGATCGGTTGGGGCGCAGAAATCGGCCCGGCGGCTTGGCGGAGAAGGTGGCGGCGGTGCGATCGAGAATCGCCTCCGGCACGAGCGCGTTGCGGCGCAAGCATCTGGTCCTCCTGGAGACGGTCCGGAAAGCGGTGCCGGAAGAGACCGCGATCCTTACCGACATGACGCAAATCGCCTATAGCGGCAATGCACGCTATCCGAGCACGCGGCCGAGAAGCTGGCATCATCCGAACGGTTTCGGCACCCTTGGCTGGTCGCTTCCAGCGGCAATCGGCGCGAAACTGGCAAGGCCTGATTTGCCAGTACTTTCCATCATTGGCGATGCGGGCATTTTATTCTCGATCCAGGAGCTGTCGACCGCAGCCAATCTCCATCTGTCACTGCCGATCCTGCTTTGGAACAATGACGGGCTCGGCCAGATCCGTGACGACATGATCGAGCGGAAGATCCCCGTAATCGGCGTGAGCCCGGAAAACCCGGACTATCAACTGCTGGCCACGGCATTTGGTTGTCGCGCGGTCAGGCCGGGAAGCCTCGGCGAGGTCGCCGAGGCGCTGAAGCTTGCCCTCCTTGCCGATCGGCCGACCGTGATAGAGGTGAGGCAGGACGCGGCATTCCTGTCATGAGCTCCGCCGGCGCACGCTACTTCCGTTTCTCTATCGGCACGAAATCCCGCTGAACGATGCCGGTGTAAAGCTGGCGGGGGCGGCCGATGCGCTGCTCTGGATCCTCGATCATCTCCTTCCACTGGGCGATCCAGCCAACGGTGCGCGCGACTGCGAAGAGCACCGTGAAGAGCGAGGTCGGGAAACCCATCGCCTCCAGGATTATGCCCGAGTAGAAATCGACATTCGGATAGAGCTTTCGTTCGACGAAATAGTCATCGTCCAGGGCTATGCGTTCGAGTTCGAGGGCGAGGTCCAAAAGCGGCTCATTCATCTTTCCTAGATCTTCGAGCACCTCGTAGCAGGTGCGACGCATCACGGCAGCGCGCGGATCGTAGTTCTTGTAGACCCGGTGCCCGAATCCCATCAGCCGGAATGAGTCGTTCTTATCCTTCGCGCGCTGGATGAATTCCGGGATCCGCTCTTTGGAGCCGATTTCGCGCAGCATGCGCAGCACCGCCTCGTTCGCACCGCCATGGGCCGGTCCCCACAGCGAGGCGATTCCGGCTGCAATACAGGCGAACGGGTTCGCGCCGCTCGACCCCGCGATCCGAACCGTCGAGGTCGAAGCGTTCTGCTCATGATCGGCATGCAAGATGAAGATCCGGTCCATGGCCTTCACCAGCACCGGATTGACCTTGTAGGGCTCGCACGGCACCGCAAAGCACATCGACAGGAAGTTGGCCGCGTAGCTCAAATCGTTGCGCGGATAAACGAAGGGCTGCCCAAGCGAGTATTTGAAAGCCATTGAGGCGATGGTCGGCATCTTTGCAATCAGCCGATGGGAGGCGATCATGCGCTGATGAGAGTCGGTGATGTCGGTGGAATCGTGATAGAAGGCCGACAGCGCGCCAACCACTCCCACCATCACCGCCATCGGATGAGCATCGCGGCGGAATCCGCGATAGAGGTACTGCAACTGCTCGTGCACCATGGTGTGGTAGGTAATGTCGTGCACGAACTTGGCCTTCTGCTTCGAATTCGGCAGATCGCCGTTCAGAAGCAGATAGCAGACCTCCATGAAATCGCTGTGCTCGGCCAGATCCTCGATGGCGTAGCCGCGATGTCGCAGGATGCCTGACTCGCCGTCGATGTAAGTGATCTCCGATTCGCAGGAGCCGGTCGAGGCATAGCCGGGATCGTAGGTGAAGAGACCGGTTTCGGCGTAAAGCTTGCGGATGTCGATGACCGAGGGACCGATTGTGCCGTCCAGTACCGGAAATTCCCAGCTTCGCCCGGTACGATTCTCAGTGACGGTCACGCTGTTCTTCTTTGCGAGTTTGACATTGGCCATGGTCGGCGTCCTTAAAACGTGTGCACTGCCGCGATGAGTCGCGGTGTGTTTCGGGTAACTTTTCGGATTTTCATGCGGATAGGCCCGGTCCGCAAGCCTATTGCACTGCAGAAATAGGTGAAGTCCCCTGGGTGGCGGAGTCGCGAATTCGCCCCAACGCTTCCTCGCGGCCGAGCACCTCCAGGACTTCGAAGATGGGCGGGGACACGGTCGAGCCCGTCACCGCCGCTCGCAGCGGCTGGGCAACCTCCCCAAGCTTCAGCCCGGACGCTTCGGCCAGCTCGCGTGCGGCAACCTCCAACTCGGCGGCATGCCATTGACAGCGTTCGAAGGCAGCACCCAGGAGCGCGAGGCGGGCTCGTGCTTCGGCGTCCAACAGCTTAGTTGCCTTCTCGCTGAGTGGAATTGGTCGCTTGCGGATGTAGAACTCCGCGGACTGAGCCAGGTCAAGGAGGGTGCGGGCGCGCGCCTTGAGGGAGGCCATGCCGCGCAGAAGCCGCTCGCGCATCATCTCGTCCACGGGCCCGGCCGACGCCTGCAACCGCGGAAGAATCTCCGAGACGAGATGCTCGTCCGTGGCCTCTCGCAGGTAATGCGCATTGAGGCTGGTGAGCTTGGCGAAATCGAAGCGGGCGGGCGAGCGGCCGATCGCATCCAGGTCAAACCAGGCGATGGCCTCGTCGGTTGAGATGATCTCCGCATCGCCATGCGCCCAGCCCAGCCGCAACAAATAGTTGCGCACGGCCTCGGGCAGATAGCCCATCTCGCGATAAGCGTCGACGCCGAGTGCGCCGTGTCGCTTGGACAGCTTTGCTCCGTCCGGCCCGTGGATCAGCGGGATGTGGGCGAAGATGGGCATCTGCCAGTCGCAGGCGTTGTAGAGCTGGGCTTGGCGAAAGGCGTTGGTGAGATGGTCATCGCCTCGAATGACATGGGTGATGCCCATATCGTGATCGTCGACGACGACGGAGAGCATGTAGGTCGGCGTACCGTCGGCCCTGAGCAGCACCATATCGTCGAGTTGTTCGTTGGCGACGGTGACGGGGCCCTGGACCCGATCCTCGATGAGGGTTTCGCCCTGTTGGGGGGCCTTGAGCCGTATCACGGGAGGAACGCCCTGCGGGGCCTCAGCGGGATCGCGTTCGCGCCAGCGGCCGTCATAGCGCATCGGCCGCCCTTCCGCCTTGGCCTTGGCGCGCATCTGGTCGAGCTCCTGCGGCGTGGCGTAGCAGCGATAGGCCCGGTCCTTGGCGAGGAGGTCGCGTGCGACCTCGGCGTGCCGACCGGCCCGCGCGAACTGGAAAACCGGCGGCTCGTCCGGATCGAGGCCCAGCCAGTGAAGCCCGTCAAAGATCGCTTCGATCGCCGCCTGGGTCGAACGCTGGCGGTCGGTGTCTTCGATGCGCAGCAGATACTTGCCTCGATGGTGTCGCGCAAAAAGCCAGTTGAACAGGGCAGTGCGGGCGCCGCCGATATGGAGAAAGCCGGTGGGTGAGGGAGCGAAGCGGGCGACAACGGTCATGGCGAAACTTCCTAGCACAGGAGCCGCACGGACGCACCGGCTCGCCGGACGGCCTGCCGATTGCTAACAATGGAGCCATGGTCGCCGTCGCTGAATCGGATTCGCGGGCCGGGCTCGCAGAGCCGCCGGGCAAGAGCCGCGCATTGCTGTTGCGGCTGGCGGAAGCGCAGCGAGGCCGCTGGTCGCTTTGGCTCGCCCCGCTT
>DASPGI010000152.1:0-18209 GCA_035620695.1 Alphaproteobacteria bacterium | reverse complement strand
ACAAAGAAGGCGATCTCGCAGATCGCCTTCAGGCCCCGGAACCAAGCCGGGCGGACGTTCAGTGCCGGCCGCAGCCCCTTGCGTATCTGATCCGCCAACCAACAATCGGTCTGGTGAAGCGAATCAGCCATTGGTCGACGGAATAAGGCTACCGATCGGCTTGCCGGATGACGATCTCCGGCTCCGTGGCGCTGCCGACGACGAGAACATACCGTTCCCACGCAACGACATACCCCGCCACCTCTTCAATATCAGGGCCGAACCTCGATGCGATATCTGCCAGGGAAACCTTTGCATCAATGATCCCGCTCTTCAGGGCCGCGTCCAAAAGCTTCGAAACCGCGACACGCTCCTTTTTCGCCTCTGCCATGACACCCTCCCAGAACAGAGAGTAAGAAAGTGTTTCTACTACTGAATGGAGTGGTCGTAATAACTACCTTTAGAAGAATATCTACTCTCTGATGAATATTTAAGATGCAAAGGGGGTAGCCGGCCCATTTGCCGATTCGCCGGCTCGCCGGCCCCCTTCATCGACGCGAACAGCTGGTCGAACCTCCACCCGAAATCGGCGCGCCCGGAATGGCGCGGAAGGCCGCCGGCTGTCATTCTCATTGGCCGCGTCCTTCCGCTTCCCCGGACCCAGGGTCCATGCTGTCGCTCCCCTCCCGGCCCTTGGCCGCGCTGTCCACGCCCGGCCCGCTTGTGCTCGCCCTCCTCTATTCCCTGGAGTCGCTGGCCCGATCGCTCATGGCCACAGTAATCCCGCTGCAGGCCTATCAGCTTCTGAAGGACCCCGCCTCGGTCAGCGCGCTCTTCGCCGCTGTCGGCCTTCTCGGTCTGGCTTTCAGCTTCGCGATCCCGGCCTTGATTCGTTGGACCGCGCGCCGGCACGTCTATCGCATCGGCGGCGCGGCGCTGATCCTGGCGGCGGCGTTGATTGCGAGCGCGACCTTGTTGGGCCAGGCCTCGGGCATGCTGGCGCGGCTTTTCGCCATCGCCTGCCTCAACGTCACCTTCAATCTCTATCTGACCGACCTGGTCGCCCGGCGCGGGCTGTCGCGGGCCGAGCCCTTGCGGCTCGCCTTCTCGGCCGGAGCCTGGACCATCGGCCCCTTCCTTGGCGTTTGGATGCAAGGGCGCTGGGGGATCGGCGCCACGGCGGCGGCGAGCGCCGCCTGCGCGCTCTTCATGCTGCTCTATTTCACCTATCTCAGGCTGGGCGAGCGCATCCCGCGCGTGACACAGTTGCCGCCGGTCGCACCCTGGCCCACGATCCGGCGCTTTCTCAAGCAACCGCGGCTGAAGCTCGGCTGGGTCATCCCCTTCGGCCGCTCTTGCTGGTGGTCGGTGCTCTTCACCTATGGCCCAATCGCCATGGTCGCGGGTGGGGCCGGCGAGGCGGCCGGGGCCGCGCTCGTCTCCTTGAGCAACGCGCTGCTTTTCCTAAGCCCGCTCTTCGGAAAGATCGGGGCGCTGATCGGCCTCAGGGCGGCGATCGCCGCCAGCTTCCTGTGCCTTGGGCTCACGACCATGGCCGCGGGCTTCGCCCCAAGTCCCTATGCAGCCATGGCGATGCTTCTCGTCGGCTCGATCTTTGCCACCCAGTTGGACGCGGTCGGGAACATCCCGTTCTTGCGCGCGGTGCGCAGCACCGAACGGGCCGAGATGGTGACGGTCTTCCGCACCTATATCGACCTTTCCGACCTGATCCCGGTCGCCATCTTCACTTTGCTGCTGCGCTGGCTGCCGGTCGAGACGGTATTTCTCGTGACCGGCGCTGCGATGGCGGCCTTCGCCCTCTTCGCCCGCTACGTGCCGCGCGGAATGTGAGGGTTAGGTTAAGGAGTTGCAGGGCACAAAGGGGCAAGGCTAGATCACGGCAGCTCCGAGAAGGGCCGGCGCGGAAATCGAGGGGGAAAGGGAGCGGATGTTCCAGCGGCTCTACGACCGGACCATGTCGCTGGCTAGCCATCGCCATGCGATGAGGGTGCTGGCGCTGGTCTCCTTCGCCGAAAGCTCGGTCTTCCCGATTCCCCCTGATGCAATGCTGATCCCAATGGTGCTGGCGCATCGGGCACGCGCCTGGGCCATGGCGGGGGTCTGCACCATCGCCTCGGTGCTGGGCGGGCTTCTCGGCTATGCCATCGGCTTCTTCCTGTTCGAGACGGTCGGGCGCCCGATTCTCGACTTCTACGGCTATCAGGAGGATTTCCAGCGCTTCGCCGACGCCTATAACGAATGGGGCCTGTGGATCATCCTAATCAAGGGGCTGACCCCGATCCCCTACAAGCTGGTCACCATCGCCAGCGGCGTTGCACATTTCGATCTCCTGGTATTTATCCTCGCCTCGATCGCCACGCGCGGAGCGCGGTTTTTCCTGGTGGCGGCGCTCCTCCGTCGCTTCGGGCCGCCGATCCGCATCTTTGTAGAGCGCAACCTCACGGCGGTGGCGACCACGGCACTCCTTCTGATCATTGGCGGTTTCCTCGTCGTGAAATATCTCTTCTAGAGCGCATGGCTATGAACCCCGCAATCGCCGAACGCCCCTGGCTTGCCCCGCTCCTCCTCGCCGCAATCTCCGCGGCGGCGATCCTGATCGCCGTGGCCTCGCAAATCTGGGGCGGGTTGCAGCCCTGCGTGCTCTGCATCTGGCAACGCTGGGCCCATGGCGCGGCCATCGCCCTTGCGCTCGTGGCGCTCGCGGCCGCTTTTCTGGGTTGGAGGCGCGGCGCGGGGCTCTGGACGCTTTTCACTGGCCTTGCCGCCCTCATCGGGACCGGCATCGCGCTCTACCATGTAGGCGTCGAGCAGCTATGGTGGGCCGGCACTTCCGGCTGCGGAGCGGGGGCACTGTTCTCGACCGATGGCCTGGATCAGCTGCGTGAGCAGATCGAGGCCGCGCCGATCGTGCGGTGTAGCGACGTGCCGTGGTCGCTGTTTGGCATCTCGATGGCGGGCTACAACGCCCTTCTCTCGGCGGCGCTGGGCCTCTTCGCTTTCGCCGCCGGCGCCATCGCGTTGAGGCGAACCGCATGACCCGGAAGCCGATCACGCGACAGACCAAAACCAATCGGACCCGCTCTCTGCCCGGCGATCCCGGGCGCGAGGAGCGGATCCGCCGCATGATCCGGGTCGACCATGCCGGCGAGTATGGCGCCCGCCGCATCTATGACGGCCAGCTTGCGGTGCTGAAGAACTCGGCCGTGGCGCCCGTGATCCGCCGCATGGCCGAGCAGGAGCGCCGACACCTCGAAGCCTTCGAGGAGCTGCTGGCGCGCCGGCGGGTGCGACCGACCGCCCTCCATCCGCTCTGGCACGCGGCCGGATTTGCGCTCGGCGCCACCACCGCGCTACTCGGCGAACGGGCGGCGATGGCCTGCACGGTCGCGGTCGAGGAGGTGATTGACGAGCACTATACGCGCCAGGCGGCTGTGCTCGGTCCCGAGGAAGGGGAGCTGAAGGCGCTGATCGAAGACTTCCGCCACGACGAGCTGGAGCATCGCGACATCGGTCTCGCCCATGGCGCCGAGGAGGCCGTCGCCTACCCCGTGCTCACCGCCGGCATCAAAGCAGCCTCGCGGCTGGCGATCTGGCTTTCGGAGCGGATTTAGACCACCTCCGCGTTTGATTTCGCCAGGGCGTGCGCCGGGATTCAGAACTCGAAACGGATCAGGCGGGAGGCTGGGCGCCGCGACATTCCGGCAGATGTACTGCGGCTGATGAACGGGCCAGATCGTCCGTGGCGCATGCCGGAAATCCAGCCTGCCGCATCGTCTCGATGAGCCGCCTTTGCTCGGCATCGCTGTATGGCGTGTTGCTGAGGAACCCTTCAATCGACAGGTCTGGAAACCGCGTCAGCGCATAGGCGACCGCCGCCTTCGCCTCATCCGTGCGCCCCAACACAGCATAGCTTGCGGCTCTGTAGACGAGCTCCCAGTAACGCAGGTTTTCATTGGGAATGCGTTCCAGAACGCGGAGCACGTCCTCGTATCGCCCGACCATGAAATAGGCGTAGCTGGCGCCGTGGCCGACCCAAACCGGGTAATTGGGATCCAAGCGGATCAGCCGATCCGCTGCCTCGGCGCCCTGTTCGGGTTGTCCCAGGGCGCTTGCCCAAAGACTATAGACCATCAGGCTCGCCGTGTTGTTCGGGTTCAGGCTGAGCGCCCGCTCGAATGCCGCCAAGGCGCGGGTGAAATCACCTCTGAATGCATAAACCTCGCCCATCAGCGCATGTGCCTCGCCGTCCATCGGGTCAAGCGCAAGGGCGCGCTTGGCGGCTTCCTCCTCGCCTTTCTTCGCGATCTCCGCATCTGCGCCAAAGCCGACGCTCGCAGCATGCGTCCAGCCGAGGGCAACCCACGCCCGGGCGAGATTCGGGTCCCTCTCGACCGCTTTACCAAGCAAGTGGAGAGCCTCGTCCATCCCTTCCTTTGTCTGTTTATGTTGGGCTTCCAGACCAAGCAGAAACAATTCGTAGGCACCGAGATCTTCCGGTAGTTTTCTTTTCGCAATCTGGAGCTCGGCCTGCTCGATCACACCGTAGCTCGCCAATCTGCGAGCGACTGTCTCTGAAAGTTCGCTTTGCACCGTAAAAAGGTCTTCCGCTGGTCGATCCCAGCGATCGGACCATATGTGTCGCCCCGTCTCGCCATCTATGAGTTTAGCGGCTATCCGAATCCGATCGATCTTTCGCTGGATCGAACCTTCGAGAATGTATTTAACCCTGAGATTTTCGGCGATCTGCCTGACGTCCACTGGCTTGCCTGCATAAACCGATGTTGAGTTGCGGGCGATCACGTCGATTTCCCGAAATCGCGCAAGATCGTTGATAATGTCCTCCGTGATCCCATCGGCAAGTCGATCCCGCGTCTCTCCTCCGCCTAGGTCGACAAACGGCAGCACGGCGATTGCCGGCTTGAGCGTCCGTGTTTCCGGCCAAGACCACCAAGCGCCAACGGCCAGCACGATCGCCAAAACGATGATCGCCAGCGCCCACCACCATCTTCGTCCCGGCCACGTGAGTAGTCGTATCGGTCCCACGCCGGCGAGCCGCACGCGGTAGGCCCGAACGGGCCGGGCGATGTTCTTCACATGCTGGTTCCCGATAAAATCGAGCGGAATGTCGAGCTTGCCTTGCAGATGATCGTATGCAGTCCCGGAAACCATCACTCCACCAGGTTCGCAAAGCTGCTCCAGGCGGGCGGCAACATTGACGCCGTCGCCGTAGATATCGCTGTCCACCAGCGCGACATCTCCCAAATTGATCCCGATCCGAAAGACAACGTGCTTGCCCTCAGGGACCTCGTGATTGCGTGTGATCATGGCGCGTTGAATTTCAATCGCGCAGCTAACGGCATCCACGACGCTCTCGAAGGCAACCAGCAGGCCGTCGCCAGTCAGCTTGACGACGCGCCCGCGACTGCGCGCAATCAGGGGATTGACGACTTCCTCCCGGATAGCCTCCAGATGCGCGATGGTGCCGGGCTCGTCCGCCTCCATGAGGCGCGAGTAACCGACGACATCGGCGGCCAAAATGGCTAGAAGCCGACGGTCAAGCCGGGTAAAGGCCATGGCCGTCCTTCCCAGCGTTATCGCAGGTTTCGGCCGCAGCTACCTAGGAGAGCCGTCGCGCCGACGCTAACTTAGAATAACACCCATAGGCACGCCTGACAGGCTCTTGAGAGCCATGCGCTGGGGCCGGCAAATAAACAACTAAACGAGCCGCCGGCCGTCCGCGAAGACCTGCTGCCATTTCAGTATTCGTACGGATTTTCGCAATCCCGTCGGCCAGAACGGATCGGCTTTGACCAAGGCATCGACGGCATCGACGCTTTCGGCTTCGACGAGCCAGATGCCCCCTGCCGGCTCGTCCGACGGTGATTTCAACGGTCCCGCAGACATTATGTGATCGGCGTTCCTCTCGAGAAATGCGAGATGCGCGGACATATGGTTTCGGCGCACCTCCACGCCGAGACCAGGATTGTCCTCGAACAACACGACATAGAGCATCGAAACCTCCAAAAGGATCCGGGAGTCGCGAGGCGACTCCCGGTCCCGTGATCATCTGTACATGTGGGGGGCTACTCGTCCAGCTCGGTATCCCAGTAGAGGAAGTCGCGCCAGCTCTCATGTAGAAAATTCGGCGGGAAGGCGCGTCCGTTCTCCTGCAGTTCGTAGCTGGTCGGCTGATGGGGGATGCGGCGCGGATGCATGCCCGATTGGGCCGGCAGCCGGTCTCCCTTCCTCAGGTTGCAGATTTGGCACGCCGTCACCACGTTCGCCCACTGCGTGCGCCCCCCGCGCGAGCGCGGGATCAAATGGTCGAAGGTAAGTTCATGGGCCGGACGCGCCTCGCCGCAATATTGGCAGGCGAAACGGTCGCGCAGGAAGACGTTGAAGCGCGTGAAGGCCGGCCTGCGCGAAGTCTCGACATAGTCCTTGAGGCTGATGACGGAGGGCAGCCGCATCTGGAAGCTTGGCGAACGCACCACCCGGTCATATTCCGAGACGATATTGACGCGATCGAGGAAGACCGCCTTCACCGCCTCCTGCCAGGGCCAAAGCGACAGTGGAAAATAGCTGAGCGGCCGAAAATCCGCGTTCAACACCAGAGCTGGGCAGCTTTCGGGAGACAAGTCCCTAACACTCCGTACCGTTCCGAACCGGCCGGAGCGGGCACCGCCGCCCCGCCCTCACTGCTTTGATGCTAGATAGAGTATGGCCCGGTCCTATACAAGATATTGCGGCGCGGGTCATTAAGCTTTCGTCTCACGCAAGCGTGATCGTCAGGCGCCCGATTGGCGGTTTTCCTGACGGCCCGCCTGCCGGTATGGTTAACAATTGAGGGGCGGCGGATTGGACCGCCCGGTACGTGATCTCTGGAGGGCACGCAAATGCGGATCTTCGTTCTCGCCGCTGCTCTGGCGCTGATCGGCTTTACCGCGGCTCCAGTCTTTGCCGGCCCAGGCTGCTCCGGTTACAAATCCGCCAAGGTCAGCTATCCGGCGACGGCGCTCGAGCCGACCGCGCCTCAGACACCAGTTCCAGCCACAGGCGACGGGGGCTGAAAGCTCTCCTTCAGCCGCCCGATCGGTTTGGCGCGCCCCGGCGATGGCGCACCAATTCCGCGTCGATCCGGCCGCTCAGCCAAAGCGCAAACATGCGGATATCGCTGATCAGCGACCAGAGCGGGTACCTGAAGGTCGCCGGACGGTTTCTCTCGACCCAGAAATGCGCCGCCCAGGCGGGTCCATAGCCTAAAAGCGGCACGGCAATCAGAATCCACGGCTCGGCCAAAAGCACGGTCAGCACCAGCGCGGCCAGTGCCCCTCCGGTCCCCAGATAATGCAGCCGGCGGGTTTGCGGCCGGCTGTGCTCGCCCAGATAGAAGGGCCAAAATTCGCGATAGGTCGCGATCGGCCTCCCGTCCGATTGTTGCAAATCGGCCCTCATCGGCGTAAGTCAGTCGCCAAATTTCCGCAGCTCGAATGGGAACTACGGTCCATGGGCTACAGAGTAGCAGTCGTCGGCGGGACGGGGAATGTCGGGCGCGAGATGCTCTCGATCCTGGCCGAGCGCAGCTTTCCTGTCGATGAGGTGATCGCGCTCGCCTCCGAGCGGTCGGCCGGGCAGGAAGTGTCCTTCGGCGAGAGCGAGGTCTTGAAGGTCGGCGAGCTGTCGAAATTCGACTTTCGCGGCATCGACATCGTCTTGTCCTCGCCGGGGGCCAAGGTTTCGGCCGTTTTCGCGCCCAAAGCGGCTGCGGCGGGAGCGGTCGTCATCGACAACACTTCCTATTTCCGCATGGACCCGGAGGTGCCGCTGGTGGTTCCGGAAGTCAATCCCGAGGCGATCGCCGCCTACGGCAAGCGCAACATAATCGCCAACCCGAACTGCTCGACCATCCAGCTGGTCGTGGCATTGAAGCCTCTCCATCAGCTGGCGCCGATTCGGAGGGTGGTGGTCGCAACCTACCAGTCGGTCTCCGGCGCCGGCCGCGAGGCGATGGATGAGTTGTTCGACCAGACCCGCGCCATCTACATGAACGCGCCGGTCGAACGCAGGAAATTCACCAAGCAGATCGCCTTCAACGTCATTCCTCATATCGACACCTTCATGGAGGACGGCGCGACCAAGGAAGAGTGGAAGATGGTGGCCGAGACGAAGAAGATCCTCGACCCGACCATCAAGCTCAGCGCCACTTGCGTGCGCGTGCCGGTTTTCATCGGCCATTCCGAGGCGGTGAATGTCGAGTTCGCAAGGTCGGTCTCCGTCGAGCAGGCCCGCGCGGCGCTTCGCCGGGCGCCGGGCGTGTCGGTGGTAGATCACCGCGCCGATGAAGGCTATGTGACGCCGGTCGAATGCGCCGGCGATGATCTGGTCTATGTGAGTCGCATCCGCAGCGACCCGACCATAGAGCACGGTCTGTCGATGTGGATCGTCTCGGACAATCTGCGCAAGGGCGCCGCGCTGAACGCGGTCCAGATAGCCGAGCGGCTGGTCCAGGAGCATTTGCGGCAGGCTGCATAGTCGGGGGAAGCAACGGCCCATGGCGGACACGCGGCCGGCATGACCAAGGTCGGCGCAGCCGAGCGCATGGAGCGGCCGCTCGGTCCGGTTGGGCCGCACCGGGAGGCCGCCGGCGAAGCGGAGAGGGAATTCGTTCGCGGCTTGGAGCTGCATCGGGCCGAGCAGCTTGATCAGGCCCTTCGCTATTACGCCAAGGCGGCCTCGCTCGATCCGGACCATGCTATGGCCTGGAACAATATGGGTGTGGTCCTGCGCCGACAGGGCAAGCGCACGGCGGCGCTCGCATGCTACCGCCGCGCGACGGCGATCGCGGCCGACGAACCAAGCCACCAGTCCAATCTCGGCAACGTGCTGCGCGACCTCGGCATGCTCGATGAGGCGGAGCGCCATGGAGCGCGCGCAGTGGCCCTGGCGCCTGAGAATGCCGGGGCGCATCACAATTACGGGCTCATCCTCCAGGATCTGGGACGGCACGCCGAGGCCGTCGCCTCGTTCGACGAGGCAATCCGGCTCGAGCCCGGCAATGTCAGTTTCCGCTGGGATCGTGCGTTGAACCTGCTGATGGCGGGGGACCTTGCGCGCGGCTTCATGGAATACCAGGTGCGCTGGAAGCTGCCGCAGAATCCGCCGCCGAACATTGCTGCGCCGGAATGGACCGGCGAGCCGTTGGTCGGCAAGACAATTCTCATCTGGGCCGAGCAGGGCTTCGGCGACACGCTGCAATTCATCCGCTATGCACCTTTGTTGAAGGAGCGGGGCGCGGGCCGGGTGATCCTCTTGGCGCAGCCGGCGCTGGCGCGGCTGCTTGTGGGCGCCAAAGGTGTGGATTCGGTGGTGACCGAGGGGACGCCGAAGCCTCTCTTCGACTGCCACGCCCCGCTGCTCTGCCTGCCGCGCTTGTTCGGCACCAGCCTGCAGACGGTCCCTGCCGAATGCCCTTATCTCAAAGTCCCGGCTGACCCCGGCCTACGCTTGCGGCGGCCCGAAGGAGTGAAGCTTGCAGTGGGCATCTGCTGGGCCGGCAAATCAACGCACAGGAACGACCGTAACCGGAGCGCCGGGATCGAACCTTTCCTCACCTTGATGGACGATCCGCAGATCGCCTTCTACTCCTTGCAGAAAGGATCGCGCGCCGCCGACCTTCTCACCAGCGGAGCGGCGGCGTTGGCCGAGGATCTGAGCTCGAGGATAAACGACTTCACCGATACGGCGCGCTTCATGCAGCAATTGGATCTGGTGATCAGCGTGGATACGGCCGTCGCCCACCTCGCCGGTGCGCTCGGGATTCCGGTGTGGGTCGCGATCCCGGCGACGATCGACTGGCGATGGATGCGTTCGCGCGCCGACAGCCCCTGGTATCCGAGCATGCGGCTTTTCCGCCAGCGGCGCTCGGATGACTGGACCACGCCCTTCGCCGAGATGAAGGCGGCGCTGGAAGAGGCGATCGGCGAGGCCAGAAATACGGCCGCCTTCGCCGCCCCGGCGCCAGTGAACCCCGAGCCTTCGAAGCCGAAGCACGCGAAGGTTGCGCCTGTCGCCGCCAAATCGGCCGAAGACACCTTGCTCGTCCCGTCGGTCTTCATGAAGCCCGACGGAGGGCCACGCTTCGTGATGCCGATCCCACGTCGAGTTCTGGCCGATGCCGGCATCGGCTATCTGGTTCGGCACGAAACGCAGTTCGGCGGCTACGAATATCCGACACGATGCTTCCTCGCCCGGCATCTCCAACCGGGAGACCTCTTCATCGATGTCGGCGCCCATTGGGGGCTTTATGCGCTGACCGCAGCAACGCGCTGGCCGGGGGAGGTGGCCGTGCTCGCCATCGAGCCGGAGTCGGACAATCTGCGGCATCTGCAGGACTGGATCATCCGCAACGGCGTGGCCCAGGATGTGGCTGTGGTTGCAGCGGCGGCCGGCGCGCAGGAGGGTACCGTGACCTTCGCGCGCAACAGCACCATGGGGCACTCCGTCGTCCAGCCCGGCGCCGAGACGCCCCTTGGCACTTTCTCGGCGCGGATGACCACGATCGATGCGGTGCTGCGGCAGCATCCTGACCTGCAAGATCGCCGAACCTTCCTCAAGATCGATGTTGAAGGGCACGAGCCCGAGGTGATCGAGGGCGCGAGGACGCTCATCGAAAGCGGCCGGGTCGAGGCGCTCATCTGGGAGCGTGGCCGCGCCTACGATGACGAGCCCCATCGCGGTCGGCTGATCGGGACCATGAGCCGCCTCGCCAAGCTCGGCTACGCGCACTACCGTTTCCCACATGAAACCCTGGGCGGGCCGCTATTGCCCTATCTGTTCAATCACGAGTTGGTCAATGTGCTCAGCCTCGGCCCGAACTTTTTGAGGCACGCCAGCTATGCTCGTCCCCCCGGCCCCTATGTCGCGCCGAACCGGCCTTCCTCCGTTGCGTTCGCGCCCGAGGAACGTCGGCGCTGGACACGCGCATTGATCACCGCGCAAAGCACCGACGGAGCGCGTTGGGCCGATCCCGCCAATCTGAAGCAAGGAGCGGAGGAGCGGGCGAGACGGGCCGCCGTCCACATCGCGGATGGCAGCCATATTCTCGATCTCGGGGCAGGCCTCATGATGGTGCGAGACTTTGCGCCGGCCGATATACGTTATGTCCCGGCCGACCTGGTGCTGCGCGACCCGGCTGGAATCGTCGTCGATCTCAACTCCGGCGACTTCCCGCCGGGCAGCTACGACGGCGTCGTCATGTTGGAGCTGCTCGAGTATATGCACGATCCGCACGCGGTTCTGGCAATGGCCCGCATGGCAGCGCACCGCCTGCTCTTGAGCTACCGCCTGCATGACGGGGGTGATACCGGCGAGCGGCGGACCGAGGGCATCTTCAACGATTTCACGCGCACCCAGCTCTTGACCGTGCTGGAGGCAACGGACTGGAAGGTGGTCGCGACCGAGGAGGGTCCAGGCTATACGCTCTTCCTCTGCCGGGCGGTCTCGCCCGCCGCCAAGCTCAGCGAAGGCGACGGGCGCGCCAGGTCCGGCTGGGCCGAACGGCTTGGTCTTGGGCGGCGATGACCGAAAGCTCGACCGCGCCCGCCGTCGCCTCTATCAAGGCATAGACGCCTCCGACCGCCGCCTGCAGCGCCACCGGCGCCGGTTTACCGGCGTATAGATGGCCGAGGAAGAGCGCCGCGAACGCATCGCCCGTGCCGTGCGCACGGCAAGAGAGACGCGGTGTCCTCACCGCCCAGGCTCCCTCGGAGGCCACGACCACAGTCGCGATCGCGTGCTCAAGCTCGACCCCGGTCACGACCACCAGTCGCGGCCCCAGGGCGCGCAAGTGGTCTGCGGCGAGGACCGCGCTCCCGATATCGTGGACCGGAAGCCCGCACAGTCGCTCCAGCTCGAAGGCGTTGGGCAGCGCCACATCCGCCAAGGGGATCGCCCTTCTGGCAAAGAAATCCGGCAGATCGCCCGCCACATAGAGCCCGCCGGTCCGCTCCCCCATCACCGGATCGCAGGCAAAGAGCGCATCCCGATTGGCCGACTTCACCCGCCCTACCCAATCCAGCGCCGCCTCCCCGTTCGCGGCGGTCCCCAGATAGCCGGTGAACACCGAACCTATGCCTGCAAGGAGGCCCAGTGCCTCCAGGGCGTCGCCCAGCGCCCGGATCTCGTCGGGCGGAGTCACCCGGCCGGCCGGTGGGCCATGGCCCGGATGGTGGGCGAACGTGACCGTGTCGATGGCCCAGACCGTATGGCCCAGCCGCTCCAGAAGCAGCTTCGCCGCGCTGTGCCCGACATGGCCGTATACGACCTTGGAGGAGAAGGACAGAAGGTTCATGTCGCTCTTGAGAGTAGCGCCGGCGCGCCCAAGTCGGAAATCGGCACCCGCATTGCCGGGCCGAGGGTTTGTCCTCTAAAACCACGCGAGGAGCATCATCGGGAGGCGTCTGCCATGCCAGCATCGGTCCGCCCACGCCGCAGCGCCCTTTATATGCCCGGCTCTAACGCGCGCGCCCTCGAAAAGGGACGCGGGCTTCCCGCCGACTGCCTGCTCCTCGATCTGGAGGACGCAGTCGCGCCGGACGCCAAGCCGGCCGCTCGCGACCAGATCGCCGTCGCGGTCAAGGCCGGCGGCTATGGGCGGCGGGAGCTTATCGTGCGCATCAATGCCCTCGAGAGCGAATGGGGAGAGGAGGATGCGGCCATGGCCGCACGCTCCGGAGCCGACGCAGTCCTCCTGCCGAAAGTCGAGAGCGCCGCGCAGGTCCATGCGCTGGATGGAATCATGGCAGGCGAGGGCGCGCCGGCGAACATGGCTATCTGGTGCATGATCGAAACGCCTCTCGGAGTCCTGCGCTCGAGCGAGATCGCCGCCGCCGGGGGGCGGCTTGCCTGCTTCGTCATGGGGACATCGGATCTTGCCAAGGACCTGCAGGCAAGCCACACGCGCGAGCGGCTGCCGATGCTGACCAGCCTGGGCCTGTGCATCCTTGCGGCGCGCGCCTATCGGCTCGCCATTCTTGACGGCGTCCATCTCGACCTCAACGACGATGCAGGCTTTGCCGAATCCTGCCGGCAGGGCCGCGAGCTGGGCTTCGACGGCAAAACCTTGATTCATCCCAAAACCATCGAGGCGGCCAATCGCGCCTTCGCGCCCAGCGAGAGCGAGCTGGAGTTCTCACGCCGGGTCATCGAGGCGCATGCCGAGGCCGCCGCGGCCGGCAAAGGGGTTGTCGTGGTCGATGGGCGCCTCGTCGAGAATCTGCATGTCGAGAATGCCCGCCGGCTGGTGGCGCTTGCCGAGGCGATCGCAGAGCTCGAAGAGAGCGCGATTTCATGACCGCTCGCCACGGCCGCTTCTTCGAAGATTTCCGTCCAGGGCAGGAGATCCTGCACGCTACACCGCGTACCGTGACCGCAGCCGATCAGGCACTGACGATTGCCCTCACCGGCAGTCGCTTTGCCTTGCATTGCGCCGATCCGTTCGCGCGGTCGCTGGGGCTGGAGCGCGCTCCACTGGACGATTGGCTGGTCTTCAACATCGTCTTTGGCAAGACCGTTCCAGATGTATCGCTCAACGCCGTCGCCAATCTGGGCTATGCCGAGGGCCGCTTCGCGGGCTTCGTCTACCCCGGCGACACGCTCACCGCGCGTTCCACGGTGATCGGGCTGCGGGAAACCAGGGCAGGCGACGGCGGCATCGTCTATGTCCGCTCGCAGGGGCTGAACCAGCGGGGCGAAGCCGTGCTCGACTATGTGCGCTGGGTCTTGGTGGAAAAGCGCGACATCGCCGCTCCTGCTCCCGATCCCCACGTGCCGGAGCTGATGAAATCCGTTCCCGCTGCCTCCATTATCGTCCCACCTCTCGACCTCGGCGGCTACGATTTCGCGCTGAGCGGCTCCCTGGAGCGCTGGGCCGACTATGGCGTCGGGCGGCGGATCGCGCACCCCGCAGGCATGACCATCGAGGAAGCCTGCCACATGAGCGCCACGCGGCTCTACCAGAATACCGCGCGCGTACATTTCGATCAGCACAGGATGGCCCAGAGCCGGTTCAAGCGCCGGCTCGTCTATGGCGGTCATGTGATCAGCCTGGCGCGCTCCCTCAGCTTCGACGGGCTCGCCAATGCTTGCCGCATGCTGGCGATCAACAGCGGGCGACATGTCGCGCCCTGCTTTGCGGGCGACACCGTCTATGCCTGGTCGGAGGTGTTGGAGACGGCCGACCTCGGTCCCCATGCCGGCGCGCTGCGGCTGCGCACCGTCGCGGTCAAGAACCGGTTCAGCGCGGAATTCCCCGATCGCAACCCCGACGGGGCTTACGATCCATCCGTCATCCTCGACCTCGATTATTGGGCCCTGATGCCGAAATAATTGCCCTCCTGGCGCGCCAGGTGCGTTCGGCTTAGCCTGTCCTTCTCAAAAGACGAGTGGCGGGCGAGGGGGCGCCCGGCATGGCCAGAATTCTGCTTAGCTGGGAGCTGGGCAACGGTATCGGTTATGCCCGCAGGCTCGCTTCCGTCGCCGATCGCCTGGCCGCTGAGGGACATGAGCCGGTGCTGTCGCTTCGCGACGTCACCGCGCTGTCCGAAAGCGCGCATCCGGTCCTGCAGGCGCCCGTGGTGGTGGGTCGGCTCCGCCCGGGCACGCGAAGCTTCGTGCCGGCGGGTTTTGCCGACCTCATGGCCTGCAACGGCTTCGGCTCGGTGGAACACCTTGCCGGCATAGTGAGCGACTGGCAGAAGGTGATCGATTTCGCCCGCCCCGCTCTCATCGTCGCGGAGTATGCGCCCTCTTTGGTGCTTGCCGCCTGGCGGCGGGTCCCGACGGTCTTGATCGGAACGCCCTATCTGATGCCGCCCGCCGAAAGCCGCGTCTTTCCCGAGCAGGAGGGCATCCGTCCCTATGCCGATCAATCGGCCGTGCTCATGGTCATGCGGCAGTCACAAGATGCGCGAGGCGGTCCCCCGCCGGAGCATGTGACACAGCCCTTCGCCGAGGCGGCGCGGGTCCCCTACAGCTTGCCCGAACTGGATCCATGGAGTCGTCAGCGCCGCGAAGGGCTTGCCGGGCTATGGGAGCCGGTCGCGCCATCAGAACTGCCTGACCGTCCACGCCTGTTCGCCTATCTCTCGCCGCAAGCCCCGGGCTTTGCCGTGGCCGTCGATGCGCTAAGGCGGGCGGGAATCGCCAGCGAGGCGTTCATCCCCGGCTGCCCTTCCGACCTGGAGCCCATACTCGCCGCAAGCGCTGTGACGCTCAAGCGCGAGCCGCCGCCACTCGCGGAGGCGATCGAGGGCGCGAGCCTGATCCTTCACCATGGCGGCATCGACACGGCGCAGACTGCGCTCGCGCTTGGCCGGCCGCAGCTCCTGTTGCCCCGCTATCTCGACCAACGGCTGAGCGCGGAGGCGCTTCAATCCCTCGGCACCGGCCTGTTGCTCAGCCGGGCGCAGCCGCCCGAGCGGCTGGCCGAAGCCGTGCGTCGTGCCGCGCAAGATGCAGGCTTCGGGGAACGAGCGCGGCTGCGCGCCCTGCTCATTGCTCGTCGGGGTGTCGGCGACGCGCTTGATGCCACCGTCAAGGCCGCTCGGGCGTTGCTCGGGTAGGAAGCAAGCCTGCCTCCCGTCCCCGCTACTAGAAACCTCAAGAGGGCATCATGGCACAGCAGGTTCCGCCCATCCCGGAAGGCTATCGCTCGATCACGCCCTATCTGATCGTCAAGGACGGCGCTCGGGCGATCGAATTCTACAAGAAGGTTTTCGGCGCCCGCGAGAAGATGCGCATGAACGCGCCCGGGGGGAAGATCGGGCATGCCGAGCTTTCCATCGGCGATTCGATGGTGATGCTGGCCGACGAGAACCCCGAGCACAACGCCCGTAGCCCTGCCGCGTTCGGCGGCTCGCCGGTGACCATTCATCTCTATGTCAAGGATGTGGATCGCGTGGCCGAAGCGATGACCAAAGCCGGCGCCAAGGTGCTGCGGCCGGTGCAGGACATGTTCTATGGCGATCGCGCCGGCAGCTTCGAGGATCCCTTCGGGCATAGCTGGCATGTCTCGACCCACATCGAGGATGTCACGCCCGAGGAGATCGATCGCCGCCTGGCAAAATTGAAGGCGTAGCCCGGAACCTGTCGATCCTGCCAGACTTCCGCAGAGCATTGGCCTGCCTGGCCTGCGGCAGCCCAAATATGCGTAATAAAATGATTCGATACAGATCTTGAAACAGAAACATTTATACTATTAAATTTCAGCATTCTGTAATTATCCGGCGCGCGGCGATGTTTTCGTACTGGAAGCGCTCGATCTGGATCGTGTTTTTCCTCCTGCCAGCTCCGGCGACGGCCTACTTGGAGTGCCACCAAGGGGCCTATAGCACGATCTGCGCGGAAGTCGGTCCTCCTGGCGGTGGCGGTTCCGCCCCTCCAGGCGGCGGACCCGCGCAAACCCCCGGTATCCCACAGACCGAAGACGAGCAGATGCGGGCGCTGATCGACAGCGCCGAAGCGCTGCTGGCCCGTGGCAAGTACGATCTGGCTTTGCGGGAGATCGAAGAGGCGCTGGCACTGCGTCCGGACGATGCCGAGGCGTTGGTCATGCGCAGCCGCATCCGCTCGGCGGCCGGCTACGCCGTTGCGCCCCCGACGATTCCCACGCCCGGCGCCGTTGCGACCTTCGACAGCCCGCCCCCCGCTGCGCCGGCCCCGGTCGTCGCTTCTCCCGCGACCGCACCCACCCCCGCCACTCCGCCTGTGCCTCTGCCGGGCCCCAAGCCGCAAGCGCTGCTCGCGGCCGCGCCGCCCTCGGTGGAGCCAGTGCCGACCAGCATTGTGGACGCGCGCGGGCAGACCATAGATCTCAGTCTGCCCGTCCCCGAGCAGCTGCAGAACTCCCCGGCGCTCGGGGAGTGGCGCAAGGGCATGGACGCGGCGCTGCGGCGCGACTGGCAGCTTGCCGCCGCCTGGTTCAAACAGGGTCTCGTCAAGGATCCCGCGAACGACGCGCTGATCCGGGCGGCGGAACTAGCCGACTGGACATTCGCGCAGCGGCAGCAGGAGGCGGCGGCAAGCGGCGCGATGCGCTTGATCGATCAGGCGTTCGACGCCCGCGATGCCGGCGACCGAAAGCGCTATGACGCGATTCTCGCCGAGATCCGCAACGATCCCCATTACCAGGATCCCGATGGCCAGCGCTGGCGCGAGATCGTGTTCCAGCATCTCGAGGAACGCTCCCTCGCGGGCGGGCCCAAGCCTGTGGCGCAGATGTCCGAGGAGGAGAAGACAGAGCTCTTCGCCGCCCGCCTCATGGGAGAGGCGCTGGCCGAGGACGCCGAGCGGATCGGGGACTCGGCCTTGCTCGCCGGTCGCCCGGCGGAAGCGAAGGTAGCGTTTCAGGCCGCCGCCGCGCTGGCGCCGCACATTCCTTATTACCGGCGCGCCGCCGAGGCGCTGGGCCTGGCGCAGTGACGGAAGGTCGGGGGAACCCTCATGACGAAAGTTGGAACTCTCATTGCGGCCGCCGCGGCGGCGTTGTTGTTGGGCGGATACGCGCAGCAATATGAGGCAGAGGCTCAAACCGTCGGCTGGAGGTGCTACCCGGGTTATGGCTACACCTGCGGTGGGGATTATCAAGCGAACGCCGTTGTCGGACTGCCATTCGAGTGGCAATTGCGGGCGGACTGCAACCCGGGGTCGATGGTTTCGGGGAGCGCCGAGCTGCAAACCGGACGGTTGCCCCCGGGACTGGATTTTAGGCACAACACCGACCCCTCCGTAGATCTCGGCTACTCCGACATCGTCGGGGTGCCGACCCGCGCCGGAAGCTTCTCGTTCCAAATACTGTTTCGCGGCTTTTCGTGCCCGGCTAGCAACGACAACGGGGATTACACTCGCCAATACACGATTGTCGTGACCGGCAATTAGCGCAGCCGCGCGTTCCCGAGGCGAAATCCAGGTGGAATCGGAGGGCCACTGTGGGCGCCGCCGAGGCGCTCAGCCGAACGCAGTGAACAAAAGGGTCGGGGGGGGACCTCATGACGAAACTAGGAACACTCAGTGCGGCCGCGGCGGCGGCCTTCTTGTTGACCGGATGCGCGCAACAATATGAAGCAGAGGCTCCCATCGTCGGCTGGACCTGCCTGCCCACCTATGGCGGCTGCGACGAGTACGGAGGATCGTACAACACGGCCAACGCCACG
>DASPGI010000151.1:0-3659 GCA_035620695.1 Alphaproteobacteria bacterium | reverse complement strand
GGCGGCACGCGCGATCCATGATCATCGATGAGGATGACGTCGCCGTCCGCCTCGTTGACGGCGTGACCGGCAAGGTGGATTTCGCCGACCGCTTCGGCCGGCAGCGCATCGATGAAGGCGATGGCGTCGAAATCGAGATTGTTCGCGGACACATAGACGTTGTTGACGTCGAGCAGCAATCCGCAGCCGGTGCGGCGGACGAGCTCGGCCAGGAACTCGGCCTCGCTCATGGTCGAATCCGCAAAGGCGAGATAGGCAGACAGGTTTTCGATGAACACCCGCCGCTTCAGCGCCTCCTGCAACCGCTCGATATTGCGGCAGACGTTGGCGAGCGCCTCCTCGTCATAGCGCAGCGGCAGCAGGTCGTTGAGGTAGGCGCCGTCGGCGACGCTCCAGGCAAGGTGCTCTGAAACGATCGCCGGCTGGAAGCGCTCGCAGACACGACGCAACCGCTCCAGATGCGTCGGGTCGAGGCCGGAGGCGCTGCCGAGCGACAGTCCGACGCCGTGCACAGAAAGCGGATAGATCTCGCGCAGCTTCTCGAGTGCATCGACGGCCGCCGACTGGCCCATGTAGTTCTCGGCATGCACCTCCAGCCAACCCGCAGAAGGCCTGCGGGAAAGCATTTCGGCAATGTGTATCGAACGGAGGCCGATGCCCGCAGCGCATGGCACCGGGTGGGTGGGAAAGGTCTTGGGCATCGGTTTACTCCCTTGTGTGTGGTTGAAAGTCCGACCGTCAGGCCTTCGGCGCGTTGCTGCCGCCGGCGATCTTTCCGCAAGTGCCGGCGGGCACGTAGATCCAGGCGTCGGCCTGATCGTCCATCGTCGAGGTGCCCGCGCAGGAATGGGTCGCGGTCTGGCAGTCGTTCTGACCGGCCTTGACGATGCCGTAGCATTTCTCGAACGAGAACTCGGGCTGGGCCGCCGGCCCGGCGGACGCCGAAGTGGCCGAGACGGAAGCGATGGCCGCGAGCGCGGAACCGATAAGTGTGCGAGTGATCATTGAACATCTCCTGGATCTGACGTTGCTCAGACCGAACATCGGCCTGATGCGAAGAAGCTTCGCAGACGGCTCTCTTTCTTTGAAATGCTGTTCCGGCATGGTTTCGATAGGCTCGGACTATCCGCCCCGCCGCATTTACGACAGAGATCGGGTAGGAGGGAGCCTCACGGCATCCCTCCTCCCACACCACCGTGCGTACGGTTCCGTACACGGCGGTTCACGAAGCGTGGTTTAGGCGTCTGAGCTCCCGCTGGAGCGAGACCAACCCGAGCTGGTCGAAGAAGACTTTTCGGAAAGCATCGTTCATGTGACTGGCCCCGGCATTCCACCAGGGTCCGCGGCCGTTTCCAGCCGAGTCACGCGCACGCTGTTCCGGCAGGCCTCGTTGCATCAGCCGCATGAGCCGGGTTCGCGGCCGTTTCCATTGCCGCCACAGGATGCAGCGCAACCTGCGCCGCAGCCAGCCGTCCAGTTCCTCGATAACCCCTTTCGCTTCGGTCAGCCGGAAATAAGCGATCCAGCCGCGTAGGATCGGGGCGAGGTCTTTGACGGTGGCGGCAAGGGCGCGACCGCGCCCGGCGCGGAACGCCGCCTTCAGCTTCCCTTTGAACCGCGCCATGCTTAAGGCCGCAATCCGAAGACGCGGCTTCTCGTGGGCGGTCATGGAGTAGCCGAGGAAGCTGCGCTTCCACGGTCGGTCCACGGCACTCTTGGCGCCGTTGACCGTGAGCTTCAGCCGCTCGGCGAGGAAGCGGGTGAGCGAGGCCATGACCCGCTCGCCGGCGCGCTGCGACCGCACATAGACATTGCAGTCGTCGGCGTAGCGGCAGAAGGCGTGGCCGCGCTTCTCCAGTTCCTTGTCGAGATCGTCGAGCAGGATGTTCGACAGCAGCGGCGAAAGCGGACCACCTTGCGGCGTACCTTCGCTGCGGGCCGTCGCGATCCCGCCCGTCATCAACCCGGCCTGCAGATAGCGGCGGATCAACCGCAGCACCCGCTTGTCCGTGACCTTGCGGGCCACGCGTGCCATCAAGACATCGTGGTTCACCCGGTCGAAGAACTTCTCCAGATCGAGGTCGACCACAAAGCGGCGTCCGCCGGTCACGTGCGACCGGGCGGCAAGGACCGCGTCATGGGCGCTCCGCCCCGGCCGGAAGCCGTAGGAGGAGGGAGAGAAGTCCGGGTCGAAGATCGGCATCAGCACCTGATGCATCGCCTGCTGAATGAGCCGGTCCAGCGCCGTCGGGATGCCCAATTGCCGCATCCCTTTGCCGCCGGGCTTGGGGATCTCCACCCCGCGCACCGGCGCCGGCCTGTAGCGGTCCGCCAGCAGCTCTTCCCTGATGCGCGGCCAGTGCTGCGTGAGGTATGGCTTCAATTGCTCGACAGACATCTTGTCGATGCCCGGCGCACCCTTGTTCGCCACCACCCGGCGCAAGGCCGCCATCATGTTCTCGCGGCTGAGGATCGTCTCCATCAGTCGCTCGTCTGCCTCCGGTCGAGAGGGGGACGGTCCTGCCGTGATGTTTGATGCACCCGATACCTGCCCTGACGGCTTCCGGCCGCTGCTCTCGGCATGGGCATGAGGCCTCTCAGCCCCATCTTCTGCTTCTGTTGCCATCATCGAAAGACCGTTCTCCGTCCGGCACTTCATGTTCGGCCCTTCACCGCTCGGTCTGCGGCTACTACGGCCTCTGCTGACTCCTGCCGCCCCATCCCGGCGCCTTTCGACGTCGGTAGCACACCTGAAACCAGGGGCAGGCCGGCAGGCCTCCCAGGGTAAGACGCGTGACCTTCGTGCCATATACCTGTCGCATCTACGACCGCACCCTCCGGGTGATATCGGGCTTCGGGTCTTTGTGCCTCCTCGCCCGGATGCGGCCGCCTCCTATGCGCTTCCTGTTCGTCAGGCCAGCACTTTGCTTACAGCTTCCTTCAGACCCCGCCTCGCGACGACGCCCTTGCTGTTCGGCTAGCGGTTCCCATCACCAGGGCCCGCAGAGGACTTGCACCTCCAAGTCACCTCGACCGCCACCACAGCAGCCAAAACAGCGCCAGGCACGGCGCTGCGCGCCATGCCTGGCGCACACAAAAAAGCCCCGCCGAAGCGGAGCTTTCGAATTCGTAAAACCGGGATCGCCAATCTCAGTTGAGGCGCCCCTTGACCTCGCCGAGCGCCTTCTTGAAGAGCGCCGCCTGGGCGGCGGCATCGGTCTTGTTCGTCAACACTTTTTCGGCCGCGCTGATCGCCAGGTCGACGGCCGCCGCGCGAACGGCGTTGATCGCATCGCTTTCGGCCTGCTTGATCTTCTGCTCGGAAAGTGCCGTGCGGCGCGCGACATATTCCTCGGTCTTCTGCTTCGCTTCGGCGGTCAGCATCTCCGCCTCGCGTTGTGCAGCGGCAACGATGCTGGCGGCCTCGGCCTCGGCATCCTTGCGCTTGCGCTGGTATTCGGCAACCAGGCTCTGTGCTTCTTCGCGCAGACGCTTGGCTTCCGCCAGCTCATTGCTGATCTTGTCGGCACGGGCGTCGAGCGCTTTGGCGATCATGCCCGGAACTTTGAGATAGACGATGAGGGCGAAGAAGAGGATCAGGCCGACAAGGGCATAGAAAGTCGCATCAAGTGCCATGGTTGCTTGCTCCTCAGTTGCCG
>DASPGI010000150.1:0-2469 GCA_035620695.1 Alphaproteobacteria bacterium | reverse complement strand
GCAGATAGGCAGCGATGACGGCATCGGCCGGTCCGTCGCTGTCCAAGATAGAATCGAGCAGTTCGATCGAAGCTTGAATGCGGGCGGCGGGAGTCATCGCGAATATTTCCCTCCCCGCTTGAGGGGGAGGGCTGGGGTGGGGGGTATCATGGGCTGGGGCGACGCTAGAGCAGGTTCCCAAAGAACCGAAGGACGGGAGGGGTCGGGGCTGAGCATGGACTGCGGTATCTGAGGAACACGGATGAACACGGATGTCCAAGGGATGAACACGGATTGAAGGACATGCTTCGCGAAGCGGTTCCTGCTATCCGTGCCCATCCTCTGCGATCCGTGTTCATCCGTGTACGCCTCGTGCGACTTCTGAAACGGACCCTGCCTCAGCCTACGGAACCTCGCTCTAAAGTCCCGGGCGATAGTTCGGGGCCTCGCGCGTGACGATGATGTCGTGCACATGGCTTTCGCGCAGACCCGCCGCGGTGACGCGCAGGAAGGTGCAGTTGCGCTGCATCTCGGCGATGGTGCGGTTGCCGGTGTAGCCCATGGCCGCCTTGAGGCCGCCGACAAGCTGATGCAGCACGTTTGCGACCGGCCCCTTATACGGCACCTGGCCCTCGACGCCCTCGGGCACCAGCTTGAGGGCGTTCGAAACCTCCTGCTGGAAATAGCGGTCGGCGGAGCCGCGCGCCATGGCGCCCAGCGACCCCATGCCGCGATAGGCCTTGTAGGACCGGCCCTGATAGAGAAACACCTCGCCCGGGCTTTCGTCGGTGCCGGCAAGCAGCGAGCCGACCATCGCGCAGTCGGCCCCGGCCGCGATCGCCTTGGCAAGGTCGCCTGAATATTTGATGCCGCCGTCGGCGATCACCGGCACATCCTGCTTGCGGCACTCACCAACCGCGTCGAGAAGTGCCGTGAGCTGCGGCACGCCCACGCCCGCCACGATGCGCGTGGTGCAGATCGACCCCGGCCCAATGCCGACCTTGACCGCATCGGCGCCGACATCGATCAGCGCCCTGGCGCCCTCGGCGGTGGCGATGTTGCCGGCCACGATGGCGACCGCGTTGGAGAGGCGCTTGACGGCAGCGACGGTCGAAAGCACGCCCTTGGAATGGCCATGGGCGGTGTCCACCACCACGACATCGACCTCGGCCGCGATCAGAGCCTCGGCCCGGCGCACTCCGGCCTCGCCCACGCCGGTGGCGGCGGCGACCCTGAGCCGGCCCTTCTCGTCCTTCACGGCGTTCGGAAAGGCTTGAGCCTTCTCGATATCCTTGACGGTGATGAGGCCGATGCAGCGATAGGCATCGTCGACCACCAGAAGCTTTTCGATCCGATGCTGATGCAGCAGCCGCTTGGCTTCGTCCTTGTCGACGCCCTCCTTGACCGTGACCAGCCGCTCTCGCGTCATCAGCTCCGAGACCGGTTGATTGGTGTTGGTCGCGAAGCGCACGTCGCGGTTGGTGAGGATGCCGGCAAGCCGCCCCGATCCCCGCTCCACCACAGGAATGCCCGAGATGGCGTGATCGACCATCAGCTTCAGCGCGTCGGCCAGCGTCTGCTCCGGATGGATCGTGACCGGATTGATCACCATGCCGGATTCGAACTTCTTCACGCGCCGCACCTCGTCGGCCTGACGCGCGGGCTCCAGATTCTTGTGGATGACGCCGATGCCGCCGGCCTGCGCCATCGCGATGGCGAGCCTGCTTTCGGTCACCGTATCCATCGCCGCCGAGATCAGCGGAATGCCGAGCCGGATCGATTTTGTCAGCCGGGTTTGCGTGTCCGCCTCCGCCGGCAAGACGGCGGATTCCGCCGGCCTGAGCAGGACGTCATCGAATGTGAGGGCTTCTCGAATGTCCATGGGCGCCAAACCGTCCATATGCGAAAACCGCCGACGGCCTTAAGCGGCGGTCGGCGGCGGAGGTTGGCGCTCCATCATACACAAAGCGGCGACAATGCCAAGGGCGGTGGCACGAACGGGCTCCCCGCTGCCTTCTTCGCTCCTTTTAGCTAGACCGCTCTCAAATACCAGTCGAGCTCGGTCGGGGTGACCACCGCCTCGAAGCGGCGGCGCTCGGCATTCCGGACCGCGCTGTACAGTTTCTTGAACCGCGGCCCGAAATAGTCCGTGATGAAGCGGGAGCCATCGAAGACCCCGAGGGCTTCGGACCAGCCGCGTGGCAGCGGTTCAGCCGCGGCAATATACCCATTGCCCTCCACCGGAGGGCCCGGATCAAGCCGCTGGGTCAGGCCGTAGTGAATCCCGGCAAGCACGGCGGCCGTCGCCAGATGCACATTTGCATCGGCGCCGGCGACCCGGTGTTCGATCCGCCGTGCCTTACCCGGGCCGGCGGGGATGCGGATCGCGGTGGTACGGTTGTTGTAGCCCCAGAGCGGAGCGGTCGGCGCGTAGCTGCCCTCTCGAAAGCGCCGGTAGGAATTGGCGTTCGGCGCGAAGATCGCCTGCGC
>DASPGI010000149.1:0-59619 GCA_035620695.1 Alphaproteobacteria bacterium | reverse complement strand
TACCCTCGGCACTGGTTACTATGAAGGCAACGGCGCGTTCTCCGTGAACATCGGCTATCTCGACGAAGGGGGCCAGATCGGCTTTTCCGCCGGTCTCGCCGCGCCGTTCACCGGCGACTTCGCGCCGGTCGCCCGCGCCGGTGTCTCCTTCAAGCTGAACTGAGCGGCCGGGCGCCTTCCATAGCGACAAAGGGGGTGGCTTTCTCCCAGCCACTCCCGCTCGCCGGGCGCGTGAGGCGACCCTGAACATCCTTGGTCCGAAGCTCATGTCCAGAAATATTTCGGACCGAAGGAGTCTAATAACTGCTGCTGCGCTTGCCACCGCGGCGATCGCGCCGATCCTGGGTTCGATGGCGTCGGCTCAGCAAAATCCAAACTCGCCGACGCCTACGGCAAGGGCCTTGACCATCCCGGGCCAGCATGCCCAAGCCAACGGCGTCACCACCTGCCTGCCGGTGATCGACAAGCTTGGCCGCCGGGTCATCGCCGATGCTCCAGCCAACGCTCAGAGCGTGTGGCACGTGCAAGATCCCGACCGTCGGCTGTTCACAACCGCCATTGCCGCCGATCATGCGCCGGCGATCGGCTTCATCACCGTGACGCCGGGAGAGAAAGGCGCCTGCGACGCCACCCTCGAACAGATCTCATATTTCGCGGAGAGCTGCGTTGGCCTGCGCGAGCGTGGGCTTGCCGAGCTGCAACCGAACTGGCAAACCCGCAGCGTCGCCGCCTTCCTGCACCCGACCGGCGCCGCCTACTATCTGATTCAAGCCGGCACCGGCTGTCTGGTGGTGATCCAAGAGGTGCGCTTCGTCGAGCCTGGCGCTGCGGCGCAGTAATTTTCCTTAGCCAGCGGGTGTCCGCGCCTCATGTCCGGCTTCGCAAGCGAGGGCTCCGGTCAGGAGGCGGTGCCGCCGACCGTCAGCGATTCCAACAGCAGGCTCGGCTGGCCGACGCCAACCGGAACGCCCTGGCCATCCTTGCCGCAGGTGCCGATGCCGGGGTCGAGCTGGAGGTCGTTGCCGATCATCTTAACCCTCGTCAAAGCGTCCGGCCCGTTGCCGATCAGGGTTGCCCCTTTGACCGCCGAGCCGATCCGTCCATCTTCGATCTTGTAGGCCTCGGTGCAGGAGAAGACGAACTTGCCCGAAGTGATGTCCACTTGGCCGCCGCCGAAATTGACGGCGTAAAGCCCGCGCTTGACCGACCGCACAATCTCCTCGGGCTCGTGCGCGCCGGCCAGCATGTAAGTGTTGGTCATGCGGGGCATCGGCGCATGAGCGAAGCTCTGGCGTCGGCCGTTGCCGGTCGGCTTGAGGCCCATCAGGCGTGCGTTCAGCCGGTCCTGCATGAAACCGACGAGGATGCCGTCCTCGATCAGCACATTGCGCTGCGAGGGCGTGCCCTCGTCATCCACCGTTAAGGAGCCCCGCCGGTCGGGAAGGGTCCCGTCATCGACGACGGTCACGCCTTTCGAGGCGATGCGTTGGCCCATGAGGCCTGCGAAGGCGGAGGTCTCTTTGCGATTGAAATCGCCCTCCAGCCCATGACCGATCGCTTCGTGCAGAAGGATTCCGGGCCAGCCGGGCCCCAGCACGACCGGCATCTCCCCGGCGGGCGCCGGCTCCGAGCCTAGATTGACCAATGCTTGACGCAGCGCCTCATCGACGCTGGCCTGCCAATGCGCCGGATCGATGAACTGGGTGTAGGAAAGGCGCCCGCCCGAGCCATGGCTACCGGTCTCCTGACGGTCGCCTTCGCCGACGACGAGGGCGACATTCAAACGCACGAGCGGCCGAATGTCGGCGACCCGGATGCCGTCGGCGCGCAGGATCTGCACCGCTTGCCATTCGCCGGAGATGGAGGCCATCACCTGCTTCACCCGCGCATCGCGTCCGCGCGCATAGGCGTCGATCTCCGCCAGGACCGCCACCTTGCGCTCGAACCCGGGATCGCCCAAGGGATTGATCGGCTCGTAAAGGCGGCGGTTGGTGCCGACGGGCGGCTCGGCCATCTTGCCGGAGCGCCCGTGACGGACGGCCTTGACCGTCTCGGCCGCACGCTTCAAGGCCCCTTCGCTGAGCTCGGAGGCATGGGCATAGCCCTGCGCGTCGCCGGAGAGGGCGCGAATCCCGAAGCCTTGGGTGGCGTCATAGCTGGCGCTCTTCACCCGTCCGTCATCGAAGGCGATGGATTCGGACAGGCGATATTCAAGGAACAGCTCGCCATCCTCAGCGCCCGCCAGCGCATCTTCGACCAATCGCTGCGTCCTCTCGCGGTCGAGACCCGCGCGCTCGAAGAACAACGTGTCGGTCTCGGCGAGTTGGCTCATGATTACAAACCGTGCTGGTGAGGGTCAGGAGACGAATATGGGGCCTTCGCAGACCCATTGCGAGGCGAAAGGGAATGGCTGCCGCTCCCGGCCGGTTGGGAGGATCGGCGTCATGCATGCCGTGCGACATGCGGTCGCATTTGAGCTCTTGGCCCGAAGCTCGAAAACCTAGATCGTTGGGGTGAGAGGATTCGCGAGATTGGCCCGGGTTTTCCAAGCCTTGTGGGATGGTCCCGCGCCGGTGTAGGGTCGCCCGCGCCTCGGGGGCGGGGACGCTGATAAGGCGGTGCCGGGCCGCGGGCTCGCGAGCCCCGGTAGCGAGCAGACCGGATACGCTAATCGGTCCGGGCAACGCCGTCTCCCAAGCCGGCCAATCCGGGTGGTCCTCCCGGGATAGAGTTGAGGGACGGATTCGATGTCCAGTGCACACAATTTTTGCAGGTCCATAGCGGCCGGTTTGATCGTTCTGGCCACGGCGGGCTCGGAACCGGCCTTGGCGCAGATGCCGCAGGATTGGCAGTTGCATCTGCAGCCGCCGGCCACCCCGGTTATGGAACGGCTTTACGATTTCCACATCCTGCTGCTCTGGATCATTTCAGGCATCAGCATTTTCGTGCTTGGCCTGCTGCTCTACGCGATCTTCCGATTCCGCGAGAGCCGGAACCCGGTTCCCTCCCGGACCACCCATCATACGCTTGTCGAGGTGGTCTGGACGGTGGTGCCGGTGCTGATCCTCGTGGTGATTGCCGTGCCGTCCTTGCGCATCCTCTACTTCTCTGACCGGGTCGAATCGGTCGAGATGACGATCAAGGCGATCGGCCACCAATGGTACTGGTCCTACGAGTATCCCGACCACGGCAATTTCACCTTCGATGCGCTGATGAAGTCCACCGAAGAGCTGGAACACGGCGAGCCGCGTCTCTTGGCCACCGACAATCGTGTCGTGCTGCCGGTTGGGACGAACATCCGCGTCCTGATCACGGCGGACGATGTGCTGCATGCCTGGGCCGTTCCTTCCTTCGGCGTCAAGCGCGACGCGGTGCCGGGCCGGATCAACGAGGTATGGATGCGGATCGATCGAGAGGGCGTCTATTACGGCCAGTGCTCCGAGCTCTGCGGCAAGGATCACGCCTTCATGCCGATCATGGTCGAGGCGGTCTCGAAGGAGCGTTTCCAGGAGTGGGTATCGGAGGCCCAGGCGAAATTCGCCAGAGTCGATGGCGCCGCGCCTGCGGCACTTGCCCTCGTGCCCTCGCAATCGCAGTCGAACTAAGCCCGGGAAGGTGCTGAAGCCCATGTATACCGCACACGCCCATGACGAGCACGCGCATGGCCCGAGCTTCTGGCGGCGCTGGTTCTATTCGACCAACCACAAGGACATCGGAACCCTCTATCTGATCTTCGCGATCGTCGCGGGGATCATCGGTGGGACCTTCTCGGTGCTGATGCGGCTCGAGTTGGAGAATCCGGGGATCCAGTACCTCTTGGGTGCGGACGGCTCGATCGACGGCCAGATGTGGAACGTGTGGATCACGGCACACGGGCTGATCATGGTCTTCTTCATGGTCATGCCGGCGATGATCGGGGGCTTCGGCAACTGGATGGTACCCCTGATGATCGGCTCGCCGGACATGGCCTTCCCGCGCATGAACAATATCAGCTTCTGGTTGTTGATCCCTTCCTTCACGCTTCTGCTCGGCTCGGCGTTCGTAGGCAGCGGTGCCGGCACGGGCTGGACCGTCTATCCTCCGCTGGCCTCGATCGGCCATTCAGGTCCGTCGGTCGACATGGCAATTTTCTCCCTACACCTTGCCGGCGCATCCTCGATCCTGGGCGCGATCAACTTCATCACCACCATCCTCAATATGCGCGCTCCGGGGATGACGCTGCACAAAATGCCGCTCTTCGTATGGTCGATCCTGGTGACGGCGTTCCTGCTGTTGCTCGCCCTGCCCGTGCTCGGCGGCGCCATCACCATGCTGCTGACCGATCGCAATTTCGGCACCACCTTCTTCGAGCCGTCGGGTGGGGGCGATCCGATCCTCTTTCAGCACCTGTTCTGGTTCTTCGGGCATCCGGAGGTCTACATCCTCATCCTGCCCGGCTTCGGCATGATCAGCCACATCGTCTCGACCTTCTCCAGAAAGCCGGTCTTCGGCTATCTGGGCATGGCCTATGCGATGGTGGCGATCGGTTTCGTCGGCTTTATCGTCTGGGCCCATCACATGTTCACCGTTGGCCTCGACGTGGACACGCGCGCCTATTTCACCGCGGCCACCATGGTCATCGCGGTTCCGACCGGCGTGAAGATCTTCTCCTGGATCGCCACCATGTGGGGCGGCTCGATCCGCTTCACCACGCCGATGCTCTGGGCGATCGGGTTCATCTTCCTTTTCACCGTGGGCGGAGTGACCGGCGTGGTGCTCGCCAATGCCGGCATGGACATCCCCTTACACGACACCTACTACGTGGTGGCGCATTTTCATTACGTGCTGTCCTTGGGCGCCGTCTTCGCCATCTTCGGCGGCTTCTACTACTGGATCGGCAAGATGTCCGGACGGCAATACCCGGAGATGCTGGGCAAGCTCCATTTCTGGATCACCTTCGTGGGCGTCAACCTGACCTTCTTTCCACAGCACTTTCTGGGACTCGCCGGCATGCCGCGCCGCATTCCCGACTATCCGGACGCCTACGCTCACTTCAACCAGATCTCCTCCTGGGGCGCCTATATCGGTTTCGCCGGCGCACTGCTCTTCATCTATATCGTGATCCACACCCTGTTTGCCGGACGCAAGATCGGTGCCAATCCTTGGGGCGAGGGCGCGACGACATTGGAATGGTCGCTTCCCTCCCCGCCGCCCTTCCACAGCTACGAGGAGCTGCCGCGCGTGCGGTAGACCCTGCCCGTGACCGATCTGTCCGTCCGCAGCCACCTGTCAGATGAGGCCTTGCGCGAGGGCGGTGGCGTCGCCGACTTTGTTGAGCTCCTGAAGCCGCGGGTAATGTCGCTTGTGGTCTTCACCGGGGCGGCGGGGCTGATCGCGGCGCCGGGCGAAATTCATCCGGTGCTCGCGGCGGTCGCGATTCTTTGCATCGCGGTCGCGGCCGGCGCCTGCGGCGCGATCAACATGTGGTATGAGCGCGACATCGATGCGCTGATGGAGCGGACGCGCCACCGCCCCTTGCCGACCGGGAGGGTCGAGCCGGCCGAGGCCTTGACCCTCGGCGTCATGCTCTCGCTTTTCTCGGTGATGCTGATGGGCTTGGCCCTGAATTGGGTGGCGGCGGCTCTGCTCGCCATCGCTATCGGCTTCTATGTTTTCGTCTACACCGTCTGGCTGAAGCGCCGGACACCGCAGAACATCGTGATCGGCGGCGCCGCGGGGGCTTTTCCTCCGATGATCGGGTGGGCGGCGGCGACCGGCGAGGTTTCGCTCGCCTCGATGGCGCTCTTCGCCCTGATCTTCTTCTGGACGCCGCCGCATTTCTGGGCTTTGGCGCTGGTAAGGTCCGTCGACTATGAGCGCGCTGGCGTGCCGATGCTGCCTGTCGTCGCCGGACCGCGCGAAACCAAGCGACAAATGCTGCTCTATACGGTCGTGCTGCTGCCGGCCGCTTTTGCACCCACGCTGCTCGGCGTGGCGGGCTGGGTCTATGGCGGCGGGGCGATCGCGCTCGGCAGTCTGTTCGTGCTTGCGGCAGTGCGTGTCTGGTTCGACCAGAGCGCTCGCAGCGCATGGGCGATGTTCGGCTATTCGATCCTCTATCTTTTCGCGCTCTTCGGGCTGCTGATGCTCGATGCGCAAGGCGGGGCTTAGATGGTGGACCGGAGCCAGAGCGATGAGCGGCGCCGGCGGCAGCGCACGAAGAATCTTGTCTTGGTCGCGATACTGGCCGCCTTCGTCGTGCTGATCTATGTCGTCTCGATCGTGCGGATGAGCGGGGGTTGACGGGGCGCCTCATGGCCGGAACTCCGAATCGCAATCTGCGCACGGGCCTGGTGCTCTCCGCCCTGGTTGTGGCCATGGTCGCGCTGGCCTTTGCGTCCGTTCCGCTGTACCGACTGTTTTGCCAAGTGACGGGTTTCGGCGGGACGCCGCAGCGCGTCGAGGCGAACGCCGTGCCGGTGCAGACCATTGCCGATCGCGTCGTCACCATCCGCTTCAATGCCGACGTCAATTCGGGCCTGCCCTGGAGCTTTCAGCCGGCGCAGCCGTCGCTCCGGGTCAGGGTCGGCGAACAGGCTCTGGCCTTCTACCGCGCCACCAACCATTCCGACCGTCCCGTCACGGGGGTCGCGACCTTCAACGTCACTCCCGACAAGGCGGGCGCCTATTTCAGCAAGATCGCATGCTTCTGCTTCACCGAGCAGACGCTCTCCCCCGGACAGTCGGTCGAGATGCCGGTCACCTTCTTCGTCGATCCGGCGATTCTCCAGGATCGAGGTTTGGATGACGTGGATACGATCACACTCTCCTATACCTTCTTCCGTGCGAGCGAAGAGGCGGAGGTCGGCGCAGCACCGGCTGCGGGCGCGAACGGAACGGGCGGCTGAGAAGGTCGGCCTTGCCAACCAAAGGGAAATTGAGAAGCCATGGCTGAAGCCCACGCCGAAGCAAGAAAGCACCCCTATCACCTGGTCGATCCCAGCCCTTGGCCGGTGGTCGGCGCCATCGCCGCCGGCATGTTGGTGGCGGGCGCCCTGTTCTATATGCATGACATCAGCCTGTTCGGCATGGCGGGCTGGATCCTGCTGCCGATCGGAGCTCTCTTGGTCCTGGGCACGATGGCGGTCTGGTGGCGCGACGTGATCATGGAGGCGACTTTCCAGGGTCATCACACGCCCGTCGTGCAGATCGGCCTGCGCTACGGTATGGCGCTCTTCATCGCTTCCGAGGTGATGTTCTTCGCCGCGTTCTTCTGGGCCTATTTCAACGCAAGCCTTTTTCCGAAAGAGATTATCGGCGGCGTGTGGCCCCCCGAGAACATCGTCACCTTCGATCCGTTCGATCTGCCGCTCCTCAACACGCTGATCCTGTTGACCTCGGGTGTCACGGTCACCTGGGCCCATCACGCCCTGCGCGAAGGCGACCGCAACGGCACTCTGATCGGGCTGGGCCTGACGGTCCTGCTTGGAGCCGCCTTCACGGGCGTGCAGGCCTACGAGTACAGCCACGCCGCCTTCGGCTTCACCGAGGGCATCTACCCCACCACCTTCTTCATGGCGACGGGGTTCCACGGGTTCCACGTCATCATCGGCACGATCTTTCTGACGGTCTGCTGGTTCCGGGCCTATCTGGGCCATTTCAAGCCCGATCACCATTTCGGCTTCGAGGCGGCGGCCTGGTACTGGCACTTCGTGGACGTGGTCTGGTTGTTCCTCTTCGTGTGCATCTACTGGTGGGGATCGCACTGACCGGGACCCCAACGGACCCTGCGCCGACGGGTGGCGGAGGCCATCGGCCGCCGTCAGCGTTTGTGGTCGGGCTCGGCTGCCGATGCCCACGCTGCGGGAGAGGGAAGCTTTTTCAAGGCTTCCTCGCCTTGCGCGATCGTTGCGCGCAGTGCGGCCTGGACTATGCCCAGGCGGATACCGGCGATGGCCCCGCCGTGTTCATCATCCTGATCGTGGGCGCAATCGTGGTGTTCGCGGCGCTCACGGTTGAGCTTGCGGTCATGCCGCCCTACTGGGTTCATGCTCTTTTGTGGCCGCCCCTCATTCTCGGGCTTTCGCTCGGGCTGCTGCGCCCGGCGAAGTCCCTCATGATGGCCCTGCAATATCGTCATCAGGCGAGCGAGGGCGGCCGGACCCGATTCGAATGAGGGGCTTCAGGCCGCGCCTTTGGCCGACTTTGCTTACGGTTCCGGCATTGCTGGTGCTGCTGGGGCTTGGCACGTGGCAAGTGCAGCGTCTGCATTGGAAGGAAGCGCTGATCGCCGAACGGCAGGCCGGCCTAGCGGCGCCCGCCACCGACTGGACCGAAGCCACCGAGGGGCCGGGGGAGCTGCTTTGGCATCGCGTTTCCGCCGAGGGGCGATTCCTGCACGATAGCGAGCTGCTGTTGGCAGCGCGCTCGATGAACGGCAATCCTGGTTATCACATCGTGACCCCCTTCGAGCTGGGGAACGGGTCGGTGCTTCTGATCGATCGTGGTTGGGTCCCGCTCGAGCGCAAGGAGCCACAGGCGCGAGCCGAGGGGCAAGTGGAGGGTACGCGCACCATCTCCGGCATCTTGCGTCCCGGCCATCGGCCGAGCTGGCTCACGCCCGACAATCAGCCAGAGAGGAATTTCTGGTTCTGGATGGATCTCCCGGCCATGGCGGGCTCGGCCGACTTAGAGCAACGGGCGGTTACCGAGGCCTATCTCGAGGCCGACGCTGCGCCCAATCCCGGCGGGTTTCCGATCGGAGGTCAGACCCGAACCGATTTGCCGAACGATCACCTGCAATATGCAATTACCTGGTACGCGCTAGCGCTGGCGCTGTCCGTCATCTACATCCTCTATCACCGGGCGCCGGATGGCCGGGCCGAACGGAGCGAGGCCAAGAGCTGATCCATGAGCGCCTATCTCACTCTGGAATCCCGCTTCCGAAGGCTGGCCGCAATCGAGGGCGCTTCCTCGATGCTGCGCTGGGATCAATCAACCGTGATGCCAGCGGGTGGGGCCGAGGCGCGCGCCGAGCAACTGGCGGAGCTGAAGCTGATCGGCCACGAGATCCTGGCCGATCGGAGAATGGAAGGGCTTCTCTCCGCAGCCGAGGCCGAGCGGCTCGACGAATGGCAGCGCGCGAACCTCGTCGAGATGCGACGTCGATGGCTGAACGCCACCGCACTCGAGCCGCGCATTGTCGAGGCCTGGTCGCGCGCCACCTCGGAGGGTGAATTGGCGTGGCGGGCGGCGCGTCCCAAATCGGACTTCGCGGCCGTTCAGCCGATCCTGGAACGTATCGTTCGCCTTGCGCGCGAGATCGGGGCCGCCAAGGGCGCGGCGCTCGGCCTCGATCCCTATGACGCGCTTCATGATGGTTATGAGCCAGGCGGGCGCGCGGCCGCTTTCGATTCGATCTTTGCCAGGCTCGAGCACGAGCTGCCGCCGCTGCTCGCCGCCGTGCTCCAGCGGCAATCCCGCGAGCCGAAGCCATCGCGTCCGCCAGGGCCATTTCCTGCCGCGCGCCAGAAGGAGCTGGGACTGAAGCTGATGACGGCGGCGGGCTTCGATTTCGAGCATGGCCGGCTGGACGAGTCGGCTCATCCCTTCTGCGGCGGCGTCGCGGAGGATTTGCGCCTTACCACCCGCTACGACGAAACGAGCTTCGTCTCCGGCCTCATGGGCGTCCTGCACGAAACCGGGCATGGACTCTACGAACAAGGTCTGCCGGCCGCTTGGCGCAATCAGCCGGTCGGCGATGCCCGCAGCATGAGCGTACATGAGAGCCAGTCGCTCCTGATCGAAATGCAGGCCTGTCGCTCGCGCCCGTTCATCGGCTATTTGGCCCCGCTCCTGCGCGAGGCGTTCGAGGGCGAGGGGCCAGCCTTCGAGGCGGAGAATCTTCATCGCCTCTATGCCTGGGTCGAACCGGGATTTATCCGGGTCGATGCCGACGAAGTCACCTATCCCTTGCACATTCTGCTGCGCACGCGCCTGGAGCGCGCGTTGATCGCAGGCGGGCTCTCCACCACCGACCTGCCCGCAGCCTGGAACGAGGGGTTTCAGGCGCTGACCGGCCTGAAGGTCGTGGAGGACCGACTAGGATGCCTGCAGGATCCACATTGGTATGGGGGCGACTTCGGTTATTTCCCTACCTACACTTTGGGCGCGATGACCGCGGCCCAGCTGTTTCAGGCCGCGATAGCTGCAATGCCCGAGGTCACCGGGCGGCTTGCCTGCGGCGATTTCGGGCCGCTGCGTGGCTGGCTGCGCGAGAAGGTCCACAGCCAGGGCTGCCGCTATGGAACGACGGAGCTTCTGACCCGCGCCACCGGCCGGCCGCTTGATCCTGACGCATTTCTCGGCCACTTGCGGGCGCGCTATCTTGACGGGTGAGCGCTACTGCCCCATTTGTTGCCCGAAACCCCCGGGAGTTGCGATCGGCGATCCTGGCCGATAGTCTCGCGGCCGATCCGCGGTCTTAAGCCGTCTATTTCCGCCTCCAGCCCATGCGCTATGTAAGCACCAGAGGCGCCGCGCCGGCGCTCGACTTCGAAGCAGCGCTGCTCGCGGGTTTGGCCAGCGACGGGGGTCTTTACGTTCCCGAGCGATGGCCTGCCCTGGCGCCGGCGGATCTACGCAGGCTCGGCGGCCTTGGTTATGCCGAGGCGGCGGCCCGGATCATGGAGCCGTTTGTCGGTTCCTCCTTCACAGGCGACGAGCTGGCCGGAATGGCGCGGCAGGCCTATGCCTCCTTTCGTCATCCGGCGGTTGCGCCCTTGCGTCAGCTTGATGCGAACGACTGGCTTCTGGAACTCACGCACGGGCCGACCCTCGCATTCAAGGACTATGCCTTGCAGTTGGTCGCGCTGATGTTCGATCGCGTGCTGGCGCGGCGGGGCGAACGGCTGACCATTCTCGGCGCGACTTCCGGCGATACCGGCGCCGCGGCGATCGCCGCCTGCGAAGGGCGCGACAGGCTCGAGGTCTTCATTCTTTTTCCAGAAGGACGCGTCTCGGAGACGCAGCGCCGCCAGATGACCACCGTCGCCGCGCGCAACATTCATACCCTCGCCATCGCCGGCACGTTCGATGACTGTCAGGATATCGTGAAGGCGCTCTTCGCTGACGGGGCCTTCCGAGATGAGGTGAATCTCGCCGCCGTCAATTCGATCAACTGGGCGCGAGTGATGGCGCAGACCGTCTACTATGTAACCGCCGCGGTGGCGATCGGTGCACCCGAGCGCAAGGTCGCATTCTCTGTCCCGAGCGGAAATTTCGGCAATGTCTTCGCCGGCTACGCTGCGGCGCGGATGGGTTTACCGGTGGACCGGCTGATCGTCGCCTCGAACCGCAATGACGTGCTGACCCGGTTCTTCGACACGGGCGTGATGCAGCCCGGAACGGTGCATCCGACCTTGAGCCCCAGCATGGACATCCAGATCTCCAGCAACTTCGAACGCTTTCTCTTCGAGCTTTACGACCGCGACGGCGGGGCCGTCGGCGCACTGGTCGACGCTCTGCGCCGCAAGGGCCGGTTCGAAGTTCCCTCCGAACGGCTCGCGCGCGCAAAGAAACTGTTCGCCGCCGCGTGGTTCGACGATGACGAAACCCTCGAAACCATCGGCCGGATCCATACGCGCACCGGCATTCTGGTCGATCCGCATACGGCTGTGGGCATCCTCGCCGCCGCTGCCCGCCGGCCGGCACCCGAAGTGCCGGTGATCTCCCTGTCTACCGCCGACCCGGCCAAATTTCCCGAGACGGTCGCGCGCGCATGCGGAGTGAGACCGGCGCTGCCGCCGGCGCTCGGCCGGCTCCACGAGCGGCCTGAGCGTCAGGATCTATTGCCGAACGACGCCGATGCGGTGCGGCGGCTTATCCAAGCACGGTTACAGGGGCCAGGGCGATGAACGTAAGGGTAACCCGCCTCGCCAATGGCCTCACGGTGGCCAGCGATTCGATGGCCGGTGTGGAAAGCGCCGCCGTCGGCGTCTGGGTCGCCGCCGGTGCGCGCCATGAGCCGGCCGAAGTCAACGGCATCGCCCATCTGCTCGAGCATATGGCCTTCAAAGGCACCCTCAGTCGATCGGCGCAGGCCATCGCCGAGGAGATCGAGGCGGTCGGGGGCTATCTCAACGCCTATACGACGCGCGAGTACACGGCCTATTACGCGCGTCTCCTGGCTGACGATGTGCCGCTCGCCGTCGATCTCCTTGCCGACATTCTACAGTACTCGACCTTCGAGAAGGGCGAGCTGGAGCGCGAGCGTGCAGTCATTCTGCAGGAGATCGGGCAGGCCGAGGACACTCCCGACGACATCATTTTCGATCATCTCCAACTCACCGCCTTTCCCGATCAAGCGCTGGGACGGCCGATCCTCGGCGTGCCTGAGATCGTGCGCCGGCTCGATCGAACCGACCTGCACTCCTATCTGAAGTCGCGCTACGGCGCTTCCACGATGCTCCTGGTCGGCGCAGGCCGTGTCGATCATGAAAGGCTGGTGCGGCTGGCCGAGGCACGCTTCTGCGACCTCCCGGCGATGGCCGATATCACGCACGAGCCGGCGCAGTTTGTAGGCGGGGAACTGCGCAATCGGAAGGAGCTCGAGCAGGCGCATCTGGTGCTCGGCTTCGCGGGGCTTGCGCACACCGACCCGGATTACTACGCGGCCTCGATCTATTCCACGTTGGTGGGCGGCGGCATGTCGTCCCGACTGTTCCAGGAGGTGCGCGAGAGGCGCGGTCTGGTCTATTCCATCTACAGCTTCAGCCAGTCCTATGCAGATGGAGGCTTGTTCGGAATCTACGCGGGAACCGGCGAGGATCAGGCGGCCGAGACTGTTCGCGTGGTTGCCGAAGAGTTGGCGCGCGCGCGCGAGGGGGCGGGAGAGGAAGAGCTTGACAGGGCGCGCGCGCAGGTGAAGGCAGCTCTGCTGATGGCGCGCGAAAGCACCGGTTCGCGCGCCGAGCAGTTGGCGCAGCAGCTCATGATTTTCGGTCGACCTCTGTCGGCCGGCGAGATTGTCGCGGAGATCGAGGCGGTGGACCGCGGACGCCTCGTTCGAGTGGCCGAGCGTCTGACCGCCTCGCCGGCCGCATTCGCCGCCCTGGGACCGCTCGATCGCCTCGGCCCGGTTTGCGAGCTGACCCGTTCATTGGCGTAAGCGCGAGGGACGGCCCTCCGATGTTGCGTATTGGGCTACCAGGGTTTTTCACCGTTCGCGGCGCACAGCTCGAGGGCCGGCGTATTTTCCTTCGCCCTCCGCGCGATGTCGACTGGCGCCCTTGGGCGGACCTGCGCGAAGCCAGCCGGGATTTTCTGACCCCCTGGGAACCGGTCTGGCCGCCCGACGCGCTGGGCCGTTCTGCATTCCGGCGGCGCGTGCGCATGGTCGGCGTCGAGTGGCGCGACGATCTCGGCTATAGCTGGCTGATCTTTCGGCAGGGCGATGGCGCGCTGGTCGGAGGCATCACCTTGAGCAATGTGCGCCGGGGGGTGGCGCAAAGCGGCAGCCTGGGATACTGGATTGGCCAACCTCACGCCCATCGCGGTTACATGACCGAAGCGCTCCAAGTGCTCCTGCCCTATGCCTTCGACCGGATCGGCCTGCATCGCGTGGAGGCGGCATGCCTGCCGCAGAATGCGGCGAGCCGCGGGCTACTGCTCAAGCTCGGATTCGTCGAGGAGGGCTATGCGCGCCGGTACCTGCGGATCAACGGAAGCTGGCAGGACCACGTCCTCTATGGCCTGCTGAAGGAAGAGCTGCGCCGTCCCTGACCTGGCGCTGGTTTGTGCTTAGGCGTGACCTGCGTGCCCGGACAGGCGGCCATGCTCGATGCCGAGCTTGGCCAGGGCCTGTTCCCATTTCGCCTCCAGGTCCTGGCCGAAGACAAGTTGCTCGTCGGCCGGAACCTGCAGCCATCCATTGGCTTGGATCTCCGCATCGAGTTGGCCGGGCCCCCAGCCGGCATAGCCGAGCGCGAGCAGCCTCTGCCGTGGACCGACGCCGCGCGCCATGTCGCGCAAGATATCGATTGTAGCCGTCAGCGCGATGGCGCCGTTAATCGGCAAGGTGCCCTCGCGATGATATTCGGCTGTGTGCAAGACAAAGCCGCGTCCCGACTCGACCGGGCCGCCGAAATGTACACGAATTTCCTCCCCCGATATCGCCGGTTCTATGCCGAGCTGTTCCAGGAGATCGGGGAAGGTGACGGAGTCCACCAACCGGTTCAAGACCAGCCCCATCGCGCCCTCCGGCGTGTGGGCGCATAGATAGATCACGGTTCGGGCGAAGCGCGGATCCTGCATCTGCGGCATGGCGACGAGGAGCTGGCCCGCCAATCCGTCCGTATCGGTTCCAAGCATGCTTTCGTCCATCCGATTGATCTAAGCAGATCTAGCTAGGTAAACCAGGGCCTCACCGCAAGATAAGTGTTAGTGCTTATTGCCGCAGCAAGGGCTCATCCACACGAGATCGTGACATGACGGCCGCTCGACCGATTTCCTATATAATGACCTGCCCAGGACAACGATCCCAAGAGCCGCGACTTTGAATAAGACCGTCATTCCGCTCATTCGGTTGCTCATACTCTCGATCCTTGTCCCGATTGGAACCTTTCTCCAACCCTCAGGTGCCAAGGCGGCCGCCTCTGCCTGGGCGGAGGGCGAACAGGCCCAGCTACGCCTGATTTCCGCCTCCGATGCCGTCGGCACAGAGGCGGCCGTGACGCTTGGCCTGGAAGTCCGGCTTGAGCCGAGCTGGAAGATCTACTGGCGCTCGCCAGGGGATGCCGGGCTGCCGCCCGACTTCGACTGGTCGGGCTCGCGTAACTTCGACTCGGCCGAGATCCGCTGGCCCGTGCCGCACCGCTTCAGTCTCTTCGGCCTGGATACCTTCGGATATGAGGGGCAAGTGGTGCTGCCTTTGATCGTGCGCCTCACCAGTCCGGGAGAGCCGGTCGATCTCAACGCGCATGTACGTTACCTCGTTTGCGATCCGCAAATCTGCGTCCCGGCCGAGGCCAGGCTGAGCTTGAGCCTGCCCGCCGGCCCGGCGGCACCCTCGGCCGAGGCAGACTTGATTCAGCGCTTTGTCGGGGAGGTTCCTGGCGACGGCAGTGAGGACGGCTTGCGGCTGGGAAGGGTCGAGGCAGTGCGACTAGGCGAGGGACCTGGCCTCGTTCTCGAGGCCGAGGCCGAGCCGCCCTTCACCGCTCCGGACGTCATCGTCGAGGGGCCGCAGAGCCTGCGTTTTTCCGCGCCGGAGGTCCTGCTGACGGATGGCGGCCGCCGGGCGCGATTCCAGCTCTCGGTGGATAAGCTGGAAAATGATGCGCCTGGTCTGGACGGCCTGTCGCTCACGGTGACGCTCTATGACGCAAAGCGTGCACTCGAAGCTTTGGTCGAGCCGCAAGCGGGCGCGGGCGTCGGTCCGGCCTTGGCGACGATGCTGGCGTTCGCTCTCATCGGCGGCTTCATCCTGAACTTCATGCCCTGCGTGCTGCCGGTGCTCGCGCTGAAACTCCTTGGCGTTGTGGGACAGGGCGGGCGCGAACTTGGGGCCATCCGGTTGAGCTTCCTCGCCTCGGCGGCGGGTATCCTCTTTTCGTTTCTCCTGTTGGCGGCTGCTCTGATCGGGCTCAAATCGGCCGGTGCGGCCATCGGCTGGGGCATCCAGTTCCAACAGCCGATTTTCCTCGCGGCGCTCAGCCTTATTCTCGTGCTGTTCGCGGCCAATCTGCTCGGGCTGTTTCACGTGCCTTTGCCGTCTTGGCTTGGTGGTGTCGCAAGTGCGGCCGGCGGCCCCGATCACGGCCATAGCCTCATCGGCTCCTTCGGCTCCGGTGCCTTCGCCACGCTCTTGGCGACACCGTGCTCGGCGCCGTTCCTGGGCACGGCCGTCGGCTTCGCGCTGGCGCGCGGCGCCTGGGAGATCCTTTCGATTTTCGCTGCACTGGGACTGGGGCTGGCTCTTCCCTGGCTGCTGGTGGCGGCGTTCCCTGCGGTCGCGAAAGCATTGCCGCGCCCCGGGCGTTGGATGGGCTGGATGAAGGTGGTGCTGGCACTTGCACTCCTGGCGACCGCTCTCTGGCTCATCTCCATCCTGGAAATGCAGCTTGGCCGCACCGCCGCGCTCCTCGTTGGCATGCTTCTGGTGGCGCTAATTCTGGTCCTGACGCTGAGGCGCGCTCTTCCGACACGCTGGCGCGCCGCGGCCCCGGCAGTGGTGGCGCTCCTGGCGCTGGCGGCGATCGTCGTGCCGGCACGCCTTCCGGTTGTCGCCGCCTTGCCCGAGCCGGAGCCGGGCGTCGAGACGGGCGCATGGCAGACCTTCGCCGAAGACGATATCGCCGGGCTGGTTGCCTCTGGAAAGACGGTCTTCGTGGACGTTACCGCCGATTGGTGCTTGAGCTGTAAGGTGAACAAGGCGCTGGTCCTGGACAGCGCCGAGATCGCTTCTCTGCTGCAAGCTTCCGACGTGGTGGCGATGAGAGCCGACTGGACCCGCCCTGACCCCGCGATCGCCGCATATCTTTCCAAATTCGGCCGCTATGGGATTCCCTTCAATGTCGTCTACGGTCCGAAGGCGCCCCGAGGCGTTATCCTGCCGGAGGTGCTGACGAAGCAAGCGGTGCGGCGGGCGCTGACAGCGGCGGGCGGCTGAAAGGGAGTTGCCTGCAGACAGCCACGGGCTATGCTCGGCGTTGAGCTTCGAAGACCCGGGCGCCGGTACTTATGCGCGCCGTCGCCACCCATCAAAAGGAGAAGGCAAGATGAGCATCAAGGTCGGTGACAAGATACCATCCGCCAAGCTGCGGGTGATGACTTCCGACGGTCCGAAGGAAATGGCCACGAACGAGCTGTTTAAAGGCAAGAAGATCGTTCTCTTTGCTCTGCCCGGCGCCTTCACGCCGACCTGCTCGGCCAAGCATCTACCGGGCTTCGTCAAGCACGCCGACGCGATCCGTGCGAAGGGGGTCGACGCCATCGCCTGTCTCTCGGTCAACGATGCCTTCGTCATGGGCGCCTGGGGCAAGGACCAGCATGTCGGAGACAAGGTGATGATGCTGGCCGACGGAAATGCCGAGTTCACGCGCGCCATCGGGCTCGAGAGCGACGCGTCAGGCTATGGCATGGGCCTCCGCTCCAAGCGCTACGCGATGATCGTCGAGGATGGTGTGGTCAAGGCCCTCAATGTCGAGAAGCCGGGCACGTTCGACGTCTCCAGCGCAGAATCGGTGATGAAAGCGCTCTGAGCCGGAATTTGGAAGACGGGTTCAATCCTCTCCCTATCCGAGACAGGGTGGAGAAGAGGGTTGGGCCTGCGCCTCCAGAGCCGTGATCGCCTTGCGCGCAAGCGCGTCGGCGTGGGTGTTTTCCGGATGTCCGGCATGGCCCCGCACCCATTCGAAGGACACTTTGTGTCGTTCCAAGGCCGCCTCCAACCGTTGCCACAGATCGGCGTTCTTGACCGGCTTCCTGTCCGAAGTCCGCCAGCCGTTCCGCTTCCAGTTGTGAATCCAGCGGGTGATTCCGTCTTTCAAATAAAGACTATCGGTGGACAGGCGGACTGTTGACGGTCGCTTCAAGGCCTCCAGGGCCATGATCGCGGCGGTCAGCTCCATGCGGTTGTTAGTGGTCATCGCCTCGGCGCCGGAAATCTCCTTCTCCGTTCCGCGATAGCGTAGGACGGCGCCCCAGCCCCCTGGCCCCGGATTACCCCGACAGGCTCCGTCGGTGAAGATCTCGATCACGCTCGAAGCGGAACGCGCGGTCATGCGTCGATGCCATAGTCGCCTGGCCCGCGCACACCCAGATGGAATCGCAGCTTCCGCAAATACTCCTTGGGATCTTTGCGCTTGACCATCGCTCCCGCCGGCGTGTTGATCCAGTCATAGAGGCGCGTGAGCAGGAAGCGCATGGCGCTTCCTCGAGCGAGAAGCGGCAGTGCGGTCATTTCCGCGGGCTCGAGGGGGCGCAGCCGGCGATAGCCGGAGGTCAGCAGCCGCGCCTTCGTCGCATTGAATGCGCCGTCCGCTTCGAAGCACCAGGCATTGAGGCAGATGGCGAGGTCATATACCGTGAAATCGGTGCAGGCGAAGTAGAAGTCGATCACGCCGGAGAGATTTTCGCCGAGAAAGAACACATTGTCGGGAAAGAGATCGGCATGGATGACGCCGCGCGGAAGGTCGCGCGGCCACTCGGTCTCCAAGCGCTGCAACTCGACCGCTATTTCAGAGGCGAGGCCCGGAGCCACCGAATCGGCGTCGGTCCGGCAGGCCTCGAACAACGGTCGCCATCCCGTCACCGAGAGATCGTTGCTCCGCTGCAGGGGAAAATCCGCCCCGGCGAGATGCATTTGCGCCAGCGCTGAACCTACCTGCGCACAATGCCAAGGGTGGATGCGTCTTGGCCACATTCCCTCGAGGAAGCTGATCAGAGCGGCCGGGCGACCGCACAGAGTGCGCAAGGCATTGCCGTCGCGCGAGCGCACCGGCACCGGGCAGGGAAAGCCGCGCGAGGCCAGATGCTCCATGAGCGCAAGAAAGAAAGGCAGGTCCGAAGGCGCGACGCGTTTCTCGTAAAGGGTCAGGATGTAGCGGCCCGCGCGCGTATGTACGAGGTAATTTGAATTCTCCACGCCTTCGGCGATTCCCTTGCAGGAAACCACCGGACCGATATCGAACTCGCTTATGAACGCCGCCAGCTCCTCGTCCGAGACTTCGGTGTAAACGGCCATTGCACCCCCTAGGCCAGGAGGGCGGGCGGAAGCTTGAAATGCACATTCTCTTGCGCTACGGCGACTTCCTCAAGCGTGACCTCGAAGCGGGCGCGCGCCGCCGCAATAACCTCCTCGACCAGTTGCTCGGGCGCCGAAGCACCGGCCGTAAGCCCGAGCACGCCGCCTCCCGCCAGCTCGTTCCAATCGATCTCCGCCGCCCGTTGCACCAGCCGTGCACGGCCACAGCCGGCATTTTGCGCAACCTCGACCAGCCGCAGGGAGTTGGATGAGTTCGGAGCGCCAAGCACGATGACGAGATCGCAACGTGGCGCGATCGTCTTCACCGCCTGCTGGCGGTTGGTCGTGGCATAGCAAATATCGTCGCGGCGCGGCCCTTCGATTGTCGGAAATCGCCGACGCAAGACGGCAATGATATCCGCCGTATCATCGAGCGAAAGCGTGGTCTGCGTAATATAGCCGAGTCGCTCGGGCGACGGCGGTTCGATGCGCTCGGCATCCTCGCGGGTCTCGATCAGGCTTATCGCTCCGGCGGGCAGCTGGCCCATGGTGCCGACTACCTCCGGATGTCCGGCATGGCCGATCAACAGCATGTGCCGGCCGGCTGCGAAATGACGCTCCGCCTCGCGATGGATCTTGGAAACCAGTGGGCAGGTGGCGTCGAGATAATAGAGGTTCCTGCGCTTGGCTTCGGCCGGTACCGATTTCGGCACGCCGTGGGCCGAGAAGATCACCGTCCCTTCGGCCGGCACCTGGTCCAGCTCTTCGACGAAATCGGCGCCCTTGGCTTCAAGATCCTCGACAACGGTGCGGTTATGCACGATTTCGTGCCGGACATAAACCGGCGCACCGTAGCGCCTGAGCGTCTGTTCGACGATCTGGATGGCGCGATCCACCCCGGCACAGAATCCGCGCGGGCTGGCGAGCAGGATGGTCAGTTTCGGCCGGCTCATCGCAAGGAAAAATAGCAAAGATTTCCGATGATTGTGCGGCCTTGTCGCCGCTCGACCCATGACCTAAAGTCCGCCACGGGCGAATCCAGGCGGAGGACGTTATCCCCTCCATCCGCCGGGGGAAAGGGGGCAAGTTTGACATGACCGAGGCTGTTATCGCGCAACGGGGCCCATTCGAGGTCTCGGTGCAGGCCGAGAAGACCTATTTCTGGTGTGCCTGCGGTCGATCGAAGAAGCAACCGTTCTGCGACGGCTCGCATAAGGGGACCGGGTTCGAGCCGGTAGCTTGGAAGGCCGTCGAATCCGGCCCGGTCTGGTTCTGCGGCTGCAAACGCACCGGCAACCGACCGTGCTGCGACGGCTCGCACAACGCACTCTGACGCTTTGCTTGCGGAGACGAGATTGACCCAATCCGCATTCCTGTTGCGCTTTGCGGCGGCATTGCCGTTCGTTCTTGCCGGCTGCTCGAACTGGTTTTCGGAAGAGAAGGCGCCACCCTGCCCGGGGGCCGCGTTGGTCGACGGCGCCGACCGGGTGGTGCGCTATGCGGGCGAGGGCACTTCGGAGCAGGATATAGCTTTCGAGGCGCGGATCCTCGGGATTGGCGGCGAGTGCGAGTTCACGGACGAGCCTCCTCGCGTCACTGTCGATATGCGCTTGCGGATCGAGGGCGCTCGCGGGCCGGCGCTCGAGACCGACGATGCGCCCTTGAGCTATTTTGTCGCCATTGTCGATCCGGAAGGCCGGGTGCTCGCCCGCGAGGAGTTCGAAACGGCGATACCGCTCGAGGATGAGCAGGCCATCATCGCCGAGGAACTGGAGCAAGACATTCCACTGCCCGAGGGCCGCCGCGCGTCCTCCTACACGGTTTTCGTGGGGCTCGTCGTCACGCCGGAGGAGCTGGCGGCGAACCGCAACCGCTGAACAATCGGCGCAACTGCAAGCCGGAGAACCCAGCGCCGGAGCAGGACACGCACCCAGCCGTCCTGCAAGGGCGCATTAGGGCATTCGGGCGCCGCAGGCTCCGGTGTACCCGTTGCCGGCAATGACGGCGGCAGGCGCAACGTGGTGAGCAGGTAGAATGTATCGCCATAGCATTTGAAGATCTCGTTGATCACGGGCGTTATCTCCTATCTGCGTCCGAGGGGCGATTTGTCTGCCTCCAACCTGCCGGTCCACGCCCTTGACAACAAACGCCTTTGCCTGACGAGATATGTAAGGAAAAGTCACAGTTCGATGCCACGGCATCTGCCACCGTTGAACGCGCTGCGCGCTTTCGAAGCGGCGGCGCGTCACAACAGCTTCACCGGCGCGGCGAGCGAGCTGCGCGTAAGCCATGCGGCGATCAGCCGGCATGTTCGGGGGCTCGAGGCCAAGCTGGGCGTCACGCTGTTCTTGAGGGCGAAACGGGGTGTGCAGCTGACGCAGTCGGGGACCACGTATCTGGCCTCCGTGCGCCAGGCATTCGATCTGATCGGCGATGCGACTGATCGTCTGGCGAAGACGAAATACGATCAGCTGCGCATCAGTGTCGAGCCGGCATTCGCCGCGAGATGGCTGGTGTCACGCCTGGGCAGGTGGCGGGAAACCTATCCGGAATGTCAAACCGTTCTCGATGTCTCCCCACGCTTGGTCAATCTCGAGCGCGACGAGTCCGATCTAGCGATCCGCTATGGACGCGGCGACTGGCCGGATCTGCATCTGGATCTGATTGTACGGTTGCGCCTGTTTCCGGTTGGCGCGCGCAGCCTTTTGCATGGAAAGCGACGCAGCGACCATTCCGCGGTGGAATTGGCCAGATTCACGCTTCTGCACGACGATGATGGCGAGCTATGGCGGAGATGGTTCGAGGCGGCGGGCGTGGTGGAGGTCGATACCAGCCGCGGCCCGCGTCTTTCCGAGACAAGCCTTGCTCTCGACGCGGCGATCGCCGGACAGGGCATCGCGCTTGCAGATCAGTTCCTGGTCAGTCAGGAGCTGGCGAGCCGAAGGCTGATCCGGCTTTCAGATATCGAGCTGACCGATCACGCCTACTATCTGGTTGCGCTCCAACGCAGCTTGCGCCGCAAACCCATCGTCGCCTTTCGCGACTGGCTGCTCGCCGAGGTCCGAAGCTCGGAGGCGGCGTCTAGGCTTGCCGAAGGGACCTTTGCGGGTCCGATCCGGTCTGAACAGACGCGAAGCCGGCGTTGACAACGGCCATACGCCCGCTACGCTCAGTGCCTGAAGGCCGAAGCCTTGCACGCGGGAGAGACCGGCGAGGGCGACACGCGATGCCGCCGACAGCCGGAGCCGAAGGAGCAACCGCCCCGGAAACTCTCAGGCGAAAGGACCGCGCGCGAGTCGGCACTCTGGAAAGCGGGCGCCGCCGGAATTTGCGGCGTCTCACCGAAGGAGTAAGCCCGCGGCGGATTTTCCGCTGTGAGCGGCGAATCTCTCAGGTCCGGCGACAGAGGGGGCTGAAAAGGGAGGAAGAACCGCTTGTCGGCGGGGCGTCCTCCTATCTTAGCCCCAGGAGGCCGGACCGCCCGTGACCCCATCCGAACCCCTCAAACGCACCCCTTTGGCCGATCTTCACCGCGAGCTGGGCGCCAAGCTGGTGGCGTTCGCCGGCTACGAGATGCCGGTTCAGTATCCGACCGGCATCATCGCCGAGCATTTGCATACCCGCGCCAAGGCCGGTCTCTTCGATGTGTCGCACATGGGGCAGATTCGCATCGAAGCGGACGGTTTCGAACATGCGGCAAATGCGCTCGAACGGCTGGTGCCGGGGGACATTCGCGGCCTCGCGCCGGGGAGGATGCGCTACACTCAGTTCACGAGTCCTGCCGGCGGTATTCTCGACGATCTGATGGCGTCGCGGCAGGGCGAGCATCTTTTCCTGGTGGTGAACGCGTCACGCAAAGATGCCGACGCCCTGCATCTGCGCGAGCAACTCGCCGGGCGTGCGCGAGTGGAGGTGCTTGCCGATCGGGCGCTTCTGGCTTTGCAAGGCCCGGCGGCAGTCGCGGTCTTGGCCCGGTTCGACGCGAGCGTCGAGAGCATGGCCTTTATGAGCATCGGCGAGCTCTCGATTGACGGCATACCCTGTATTGCCAGCCGTTCCGGCTATACCGGCGAGGACGGGTTTGAGATCTCGATGTCGTCGGGGGATGCGGAGCCGGTCGCACGCTTGCTTCTCGGGGCGCCGGAAGTGAAGCCGATCGGGCTTGGCGCGCGCGATTCGCTGAGGCTGGAGGCCGGATTGTGCCTTCATGGTCACGATATCGATGAGACGACGACGCCGGTGGAAGCCGGCTTGACCTGGTCGATCGGCAAGCGCAGGCGAGGCGAAGGCGGCTTCTTGGGCGCCGCCCCGATTCTCGAGCAGATCGCGCAGGGACCACCAAGGTTGCGCGTCGGCGTTTTGCCCGAGGGCCGCGCGCCCGCTCGGGAGAACACCGACATAACCAACGCCAGGGGGGCGCTGATCGGCAAGGTGACGAGTGGGGGCTTTGGTCCGACGGTCGGCGGTCCGATCTGCATGGGATATGTCGATCAAGCGAATTCCGGCGAGGGGACGGAGCTTCAATTGCTGGTGCGCGGCACGCCGCGGCCGGCGCGGGTGGCGCGGCTGCCCTTCGTGCCGCACCGCTACAAACGAAACTGATCTCGGGAGGACAGGCAGGCGATGACCACCGTTAAGTTTACCGACGAGCATGAATGGATCCGACTGGAGAACGACGTCGCCACCATCGGCATCACCGACTATGCACAAAATCAGCTTGGCGACGTCGTCTATGTCGAGCTGCCGAAACCCGGCCAGAAAGTGCACAAAGGCAAGCAGGCGGCCGTCGTGGAATCGGTAAAAGCGGCAAGCGAGGTTTTCGCGCCGGTCACCGGGGAGGTCGTTGAGGTCAATCAGAACCTGGTCGAGGAGCCGGCGACCATCAACGCCGATCCGATGGGTAAAGGATGGTTCATGAAGTTGCGCCTTTCGGATCGATCCGAGCTTGACGGGTTGATGGATGCCGATGCGTACGGCAAGTTCATCGAAGGGCTGCACTGATGCGCTACCTGCCCCTGACCGAAACCGACCGCCGGGCCATGCTGGCGAAGATCGGCGCGTCCTCGATCGACAGCCTCTATCGCGATGTGCCGGAACGAGTCCGCCTGAACGAACCGGTCGACCTTCCGCTCCATCAAGGCGAGCTCGAGGTCGAGCGTGCCATTCTGGCGCTGGCGCGAAAGAATCTGGGGACGAACCGCGCGCCCTCCTTCCTGGGAGCCGGAGCCTACCGTCATCATGTTCCGGCATCGGTCGATCACCTGATCCAGCGCGGCGAGTTCCTCACCTCCTACACGCCCTATCAGCCGGAGGTGAGCCAGGGCACGTTGCAGGCCTTGTTCGAGTTTCAGACTCAGGTGGCGCTGATCACCGGGATGGAGGTGGCGAACGCTTCCATGTATGACGGCGCCACGGCTTGTGCCGAGGCGGTGATGATGGCGGGCCGTGTCACGCGGCGCTCGCGCGCGGTCCTGTCGGGAGGCTTGCATCCGCATTACCACGCCGTCACCGCAACCCATGCGCGTTTTCTCGGCTTCGAACTCGATCTCATGACGCCGGATCCGGAAGCCGGAGAAGATCTCGCCGCGCGCATCGATGGCGAGACGTCTTGCGTCGTGGTGCAGAATCCGGGCTTCTTTGGGCAGGTACGCGACTTTTCCGCCCTCGGCGAAGCCTGCCGAAATGCGGGCGCGCTGCTCGTGATGGTGGTCACCGAGCCGATCAGCCTCGGCCTTGTCACCTCTCCGGGAGAGATGGGCGCGGACATTGTCGCAGCCGAGGGGCAGGGGATCGGCAACGCGCTCAGCTTTGGCGGACCCTATGTCGGCCTCTTCGCCACACGCGAGAAATATGTCCGCCAAATGCCCGGCCGGCTCGCGGGCGAGACGGTCGATGCGGACGGGCGGCGCGGCTGGGTTCTGACGCTTTCGACGCGCGAGCAGCATATTCGTCGCGAGAAGGCGACCAGCAACATCTGCACCAATTCCGGGCTTTGCGCGCTTGCTTTCACCATCCATCTGGCGCTGTTGGGCGAAGCCGGATTCACGCGGTTGGCCGAGTTGAACCATGCAAAGGCGGTTGAGCTCGCGGACGCTCTGGCTTCGACGGGCAAGGTAAAGCTCGTCTCGGAGAGTTTTTTCAACGAGTTCACTTTGCGGCTGCCCAGATCGGCGGCCGAGACGGTCGAGAAGCTGGCGGAGCGCGGCATCCTCGGTGGCGTGCCGGTCTCGCGCTTCTATCCTGACAGGCCCGAGCTTGCCGATCTGTTGCTAGTCGCCGCGACCGAGACCACAAGCGGGGACGACATAACCAGACTCTGCGCTGCGCTGGGGGAGGTGCTGTGATGGAGCGCGAACGAACCCCCGGCACCTTTACCGGCAATCGCGGCCTGCAGATCGAAGAGCGGCTGATCTTCGAGCAAAGCGAGATTGGGCGGACGGGCGTGGACCTTCCCGAGCCGCCGCGGGTGAAGGACCGGCTGGGCGGGACGCGTCGGCGCGGTCCTATCGGCCTGCCGGGCCTCTCCGAACCGCAGGTGGTTCGGCATTTCACCCGCCTTTCGCAGAAGAACTACGCGATCGATCTGGGCCTCTATCCGCTCGGCTCGTGCACGATGAAGCACAATCCGCGCCTCAACGAGAAGCTGGCGCGCGCGGAGGGCTTGGCTGATCTTCATCCGATGCAGCCGGAGCGCACCATCCAAGGCGCCCTCGAGCTGATCGACACGCTGGCGCACTGGCTCAAGACGCTGACCGGAATGCCGGCGGTTGCGATGTCGCCTGCGGCGGGCGCGCACGGCGAGCTCTGCGGCGTCATGGCGATCCGAGCGGCGCTGGAGGACCGAGGCGACAAGCGCCAGCGCATTCTAGTGCCTGAATCGGCGCACGGCACCAATCCGGCAACAGCGGCCGCGTGCGGCTACGCGGTCGATCCCATCCCCGCAAATGAGCGCGGCCGGGTCGATCTGGCGGCTTTCAAGGCGAAACTGGGAGCGGACGTTGCCGGGATCATGATCACCAACCCGAACACCTGCGGCCTTTTCGAGGACGAGATACTGGAGATCTCCGAAGCGATCCACGCGGCCGGCGGCTACTTCTACGCCGACGGCGCGAACTTCAACGCGATCGTCGGCCGGGTGCGCCCGGGCGATCTCGGCATCGACTGCATGCATATCAACCTGCACAAGACCTTCTCCACGCCCCATGGGGGAGGCGGGCCGGGCTCCGGTCCCGTGGTGCTGTCGCGGGCATTGGCTCCCTATGCGCCGCTGCCCTATGTGGTGCATGCCAAGGAAGGCTTCCGGCTCGTTGAGCACAACGCCGATCCGGCGGCCACCGGCAAGGCCTTCGGACGCCTCAAAGGCTTCCACGGGCAGATGGGCATGTTCATCCGCGCGCTCGCCTACATGATGAGCCATGGCGCCGATGGGCTCAGGCAGGCGGCGGGCGACGCGGTGTTGAACGCTAACTATCTGCTCGCGTCCTTGGAAGAGGACTTAACGCCGGCCTTCAAGGGCCCGTGCATGCATGAGGTGCTGTTCGACGACCGCTTCCTCAAAGATACCGGGGTCACCACGCTGGACTTCGCCAAGGCGCTGATCGACGAGGGCTTCCATCCGATGACGATGTATTTTCCGCTCGTCGTGCACGGAGCGCTTCTGATGGAGCCGACGGAGACGGAGAGCAAGGACGAGCTTGACCTCTTCATCGGCGCGGTGAAGGCGCTGGCAAGGCGTGCCAAGACGGGCGATGCCGCCTTTTTCCGCGACGCTCCGAAACTGACGCCGCGTCGCAGGCTCGACGAGACCACGGCCGCGCGCAAGCCGATGCTGCGCTGGCGCCCGAAGGAAACGCAGGGCCAGGCGGCGGAGTAGGGTTCAGAAGACAGAAGGTGAACTCCCTCCCCTCAAGGGGGGAGGGGAAAGAAGGCCGGCTCTCTCTCAAGCGAAACACTGAAGCGTATGACTCACCTCTGCCGGCCGATCTCGGCCAGGAACTCGTCGGTGGTGCGTTGGCGGCAGTAGCCCTTGATCGACCGTAGCGCGAACTCGTGTCGTTCCTGGGTATAGGTCGTGCAAGCGTCGGTTATGACCGTCACCAGATAGCCGGTGTCGCAGGCGTCGCGGGCCGCCGATTCGATGCACTGATCGGTGACGACGCCGCTGAGGACCAGATAGCGTGTGCCCAGATTGCGCAGCACATAGTCGATATTCGTTGAGATGAAGACGCTCGAGGAGGTCTTGGGCAAATGGATCTCATCCTCGCCCGGCTTGATCTCGTCTATGACCCGGGCATCCCAGGAACCGCGCGGCACATTGAAGCCGGTGATCTTGTAATCGAGGCTGCGGTCGCGCCCGTCCTTGGTCAGGCTTTCAATCGTGGTGTACATCACCTCGATGCCTGCATCCCGGCATGCCCGCTGGAGCCTTTGCATGTTGGGGACGACGCGGCCCTCCAGCTCGCGGAAGTAATAACCGAGCTTCTCCTCGAACGCCGCCGGAGAAAGGTCCTTGAATTCGCTGCCCTTCCTGTGCGCGCAGTAATTCTGCACGTCGATGAACAGAAGCGTCGTCTCGCGCGGGACGACAGGAACTTCGCGGCTGAGCGTCTCAGGCATTGAAAGTCTCCGATGAGATCGAGGATCGGACATCGATACTATCCGAATTTTGCCCGCCGTGCGTAGGCGCCTTCGTGGAAACGAGCCGGTCATGGGCGGCAGGCAAGAGGCGCGCCAACCGATCGGCCCAGGCGGTCTGGCCGGCGGCATCGGCGATGAGGTCCTGGCGGATCTCGATTTCGACATGGGGAATGCGGCGGCGCTCACCATGAACGGGGATGGTGTAGTCGCCATCATCGTTGATCGCATAGGGCTCGTTGTCCCCGACCGTGAGGTCCCCTTCCGCCCGCAGCAAATCCAGGAGAACGTGCGCGTATCGGGGGTCGCGATTGTAAAGCACACCGATATGCCAAGGGCGCTGGACACCCTTGAACACGGGCGTGAAGCTGTGCATGGCGATCAGCACCGTTGGACGGCCGTCGCTCAGCCGTTGGTCAAGTTCGGCCACGATCCGTGCATGATAGGGCTCGAAGATCTCGCGGATGCGCAGCTCGCGTGCCCGGGGATCGAGCTCCCGGTTGCCGGGAATCTCCGTCAGCTCGCTCAAAGTGACGATCGAGCTGATGGCGTCCGGCGGGCGGTTGGAATCGATCACGAGGCGCGAATAGATCTGTAGGATGAGGAAGGCGTCGAGCCTGTCGGCAAGCCGCCGCGCCACCTCGGCGATGCCGATGTCCCAGGCGATGTGGCGTGCAAGCTCGGAGGGTTCGAGGCCCAGATCGCCGAGCCGCCTGGGCAACCGATTGCCGGCATGGTCGGCGGCCAGGAGAAAAGGCGAACGACCTTGCGCATGCTCGACAATAACAGGCGGCGGCTCGTCGGGCGCGAGGAGCCGCAAGACCTGGTCCATGTATCAATCCCCTTGAAGCCTCTCCTATCCATCGCAAGGCAGGATAGAGCGTGTCAATTGTCCGGCTCCGTCCTTGCCTTCCGTGACGATCTCAGTAAACCAGCGCGTAGCGTCGACACTGCTCGGCGGGCGGCAGCTCCTCGACCAGCCGGATTTCCGAATGCTTGTGCTTGAGATAAGCGTCGAGATAAACCGGCCCGAACCAGTCCGCAGCCTCCGCCGTGGCCTCAAGGGAGTCCAGCGCTTGTCCAAGCGAGCGGGGCAAAGGGCTCGCTGCCGACCGATCCGTCGGCGCGGGCAGGGTGAGCTTCTTTCGAATTCCATCGCAGCCCGCATGCGCGATGACCCCCAGCGCCAGATAGGGGCTCGCGGCTGCGTCCGCGGGGCGATATTCGACGTTGAACTGCCGCTCGGGATCGCCGAACGGGGCTGCGAAGACGGGGCATACCCTGAGGCTCGCGCTGCGGTCCTGGACCGCGACATCCGTGGCTGTAGGCGCCCACCTGTTCGGCGTCATGCGGATATAGGAGATGGTTGCAGGCGCGGTCACCGCGCAAAGCGCCGGCAGATGGTGCAGAAGTCCGGCCACGAAGTTCTCGGCCAGAGGCGTGAGCCCGTATGGCCGGCGCGGATCCCGGGTGACCGGGCGCCCGGCTTGGTCCTGCAGGCTCAGATGGATATGTACTCCATTGCCGACCCCGTCGGGATCGAGGATCGGCGAAAAGATGACCTGCTGTCCCAGACGGAGCGCGGCGGCCCGGGCCAGCTCGCGGATGACCACGGCCTGATCGGCGGCGACGACGCCTCTTGCCGGTGCGCAGGTCGCTTCGAATTGTCTGGCACCGAATTCGGCGAGGAAAGTGTCCGGCACAAGCCCGGCTTCTCTCAACGCCCCGACGAACACCTCGCCGAAGGAACCCTGCCTTCGATAGGCATCCAGCGAATATCGGTTGCCCACCGGCCCTTCGAGGGCGGTGTAGACAAATTCCTGCTCGAAGCCGGCCAAGAGCTGCAATCCCGCAACCTTTTCGAGCGCGGCGAGCCCCCGCCGCAGGAACTCGCGCGGACAGCAGGCCCAGGGGCTGCCGTCGGCGTTGCGAAGGTCGCCTAGGACGAAGTGCTCCGGCGCCCCGCCATCCTCGAAATCGACGCGAATCTCGGTTGCGAGATCCGGGACCAGCATGACGTCGCCCAGCGCCCCGAACGGCGTCTCGCCGATGACGCCGAAGGCGGTGATCATGGTGTTGGTCGGCGTCCAGCCGACAGCGCGGGTGGCGCCTTCGGCAAGATCACTCGCCGGTACGGCCTTTCCGCGCATTTGCCCGGAAATGTCGCAGGTCGCAATGAAGACCAGTTCTTCGCGGATCACCGCTGCTCCACTCCCCTTTCACCTCTCCCGCGCCCGGCGCGGGAGAGGTCGCAAGGGCGAAAGCCCGCGCGGGTGAGGGCTTTTCGTGTCCCTCACCTGCGCACGGCTGCGCCGTGGGCATCCTCTCCCCGCTTCCCACGGGTCGAGGGGAGAGTTCCTTTCCCGCGCCCTTAGGCAGCTCAAGGTTTACGATTGCCGATCAGCTCGAACTTGCCGTTCCTGACGGCGATCAGCGTTACCTCCTTGTCAGGCGCGCGTTTGGGGTCGGCGAAGCTGGCCTTGCCGGTAACGCCGTTGAAGTCTGTGATGGTGAAGATGGCGTCGTTGATCGCCTTGGAGCTCAGCTCGCTCGCCTTGTTCATGGCCTCGGCCATGAGAAGCACTGAATCGTAACCCAGGCCGGCGAAGGCGTTTTCGGGCGGGATGCCGTACTCCGCCTTGTAGGCGTCGATGAATTTTTGGACGATGCCGCCGTCCGGGGTAAGCGCCATGTGTGTGGTGAAATAGACATTCTCGGTGTTCGCGGCGCCCGCGTTCTTGACCAGATCTGGATTGTCGAAGGCATCGCCACCGATGATCGGCAGCGTGATTCCGCCTTCGCGTGCTTGCCGGACAAAGGTCGCATCGTCGCCCGGGTTCAGTGCTGCATAGATGACGTCGGGCTGCGGGTTCAGGCTGCGGATACGGGTGATGTGGGCGGAGTAGTCCGTGTCGCCGAGATGAGAGCTACTCTCGTCGAGGAGCTTGCCGCCTTTTTCAGTGAACCGCTCCTTGAAGAAGGCGGCGATGGCGCGCGTGTAGTCCGAATCGGCGTCGCGCAAAAGGAAAGCGGTCTTGGCCCCAAGATCGTTGAGCGCATAGTCGGCAGCGACGAAGGCCTGGTAGTCGTCGCCGAAGGGCATCATATGGCCGAACTCTCCGACTTGCTCGGGCAGATTCGGCACCGTGCCGCCGGTATCGAGATAGGGTATGCCGGCGTCCTGGGCGATCGGCGCGCTGGCCAGGTAGAAGCCGGAATCCGCAACGCCGATAATGGCGATGACCTTGTCCTCGTGCACCAGGCGCTGCGCAGCGTTGGCGATGTCGGCCAAGGTGCTCTTGCCATCGTAGTGGATCATTTCGATCGGCCGGCCTTTGATGCCGCCGGCGGCGTTTATCTCCTTCACAGCGAGTTTGGCCGCCTTCAGCGCGGGATCCTCGATCACCGCATAGCCTCCGGTGACGCTGTAGATGGCCCCGAGCTTGATGGGATCGGCCGCACCGACGGGTCCCGTAAGAACCGCAAGGCCAAGTGCGCTCGCTAGTGCGATCCTCCCACACAGGTTGGGCATTGTGTCCTCCCTCTAAGGTTGCTGGTTTCGTTCTTCACTTGCCTTTCACGGCGACGATATCGACGCCGTGCTCCTTCCGACGGCCGCGAAAGCGCGCCGCCGTCTCGCGGATTGAGAATTCCCGGCTGCCGGCCAGTCCCTCCGGCCGCACGAGCATGACCAGTATGAGGATAAGCGCGATGACGATCTGGGTCAGCCCGTTCAAGGCCGGAAACTCCGCTCCGAATATAGTGCCGCCGCGCTCGAAGGGGATGATGAATTGCGGCAGGATGGTCATGATGACCGCGCCGACCACGCTGCCCGTGATGCTGCCCATGCCGCCCAGGATCATCATCGCCACGCCGATAAACACGGCGTTGAACGAGAACTGCCCGGGCGTGAGGATTCGCAAGAGATGGCCGAGGAGACCACCCGCAGCTCCGGCGAAGAAGGCGCTGACGGTGAAGGCGATCAAGCGCGTCCTAGCGACGTTGACGCCGCTCATCTGCGCGGCGATGTAGTCGTCGCGAACCGCGCGCAGAGCCCGTCCGAACCGTGAATGGACGAGGCGATAGACCACGTAGATGGTGGCCAGGGCGAAGCCGAAGATCCACCAGAGATTGGTATGCTTGGGAATCCCCGACAGGCCGAGCGCGCCGCGCGTGTAGTCCACCAGGTTCACGATGCCGACCTGCACGATCACTGTAAGGCCGAGGGTGGCGACCGCCAGGTAGTGGCCCCGAAGCCTCAGGACCGGCCAGCCCACGAGAACCGCCACGACGGAGGCCGTAAGGCCGCCCAGCAGCAGTGCAGGCAGGAACGGCACCTCCATCTGAAGGAGCCACTCCGGATAGCCGGGGATCCGCGAAGCCTTCAACGTGACGGGATAGGCCAGGATCGCGGCAGTATAGCCGCCGATCGCCGCGAAAGCGGGATGGCCGAGCGAGAACATGCCCCCGTACCCCGCTGCGAGGTTCAGGCTCACCGTCAGGATAATGTTGATGCCAAGCAGCCCCAGCACTTGCAGATAGAAGGCGTTGAGCGTCGTCTCGGCCACCCAAAGCGCCGCGCCTAGGAGCAGGATCGCAATGAATGGAACTGTGGAGCGCGCGCCCATGAAAATCACGCCTTGACCAGCTCGGGCTTGCCGAAGAGGCCGCTGGGGCGCACCAACAACACCAGGATGAGCACCAGGAAGACATAGGCATCGCGGAATTGCGCCAGCGCATCGGGCAGATAGCCGACTAGGAATACTTCGAGCAGACCAAGAATGAGCCCCCCGATTACGGCTCCTGGAAAGGAACCAATCCCGCCGATCACCGCCGCGACGAAGCCCTTCACTCCGGGCAGGAATCCGCTATAGGGATTCAGATGCCCGTATTTGTAGCCGATGAGGACACCGGCCACTCCGGCAAGCGCCGAGCCGATGAGAAAACAGATCGCGACCATGCGCGGAACCCGGATGCCCATCATCCGCGCCGCATCGATATCCTGCGCCAGCGCGCGAAGCGCCAGACCGGGGCGGGTATGTTGCAGAAAAAGATGGGTGCAGAGCACGAACACCACGGCCAATGCGACGATCATCAGGTCGACGTTGCGCAGATAGACTTCGCCCAGTTGGAAGGGCTGATCGAGAAAGGGTTCGGGGGCCGGCCGCTTGGGCTGCGGAGAGGTCAGCATCAGCACGACATTCTGCAGCAGGAGCGAGACGCCAAGCGAGGCGACGAGCAAGGTTACATCGCGCGATTTGAGCAGCGGCCGGTAAACGGTCCGCTGCACGATCCAGCCGGCCGCCGTCGCCGCGGCGATCCCGGCCAGCAATACCAGAGGGAAGGGAGCGCCGGCCCATGAGACCGGCAGGGCGATGAACACACCCAGCATCAGCACATCGCCATGGGCGAAGTTGATCATTCGCAGAAGGCCGTAGACCATGCTGAGGCCGATGGCGATCAACCCGTACAGGAAGCCGAGGACGAGGCCGTTGGCGAGCTGCTGGAGGAAGACGGTCAGTTCCGACATGGGTCTCCGCCTTTATCCGAGATAGGCTTCTACGAAATCCCGGCGCGCCTTGAGCTCGGAAGCACTGCCAGAGAGTGCAACCTTGCCCGTTTCCAGGACGAAGCCTCGATCGGCGATCTCCAATGCCATGGACGCATTCTGCTCGACCAGGATGATGGTGGTGCCGGTCCTACTGATCTCGACGATCGTCTCGAAAATGAGCTCGACCAGATTGGGCGCAAGCCCGAGGGAGGGCTCGTCAAGCAGAAGTAGCGAAGGCTCGGCCATCAAGGCACGCCCGATCGCCACCATTTGCTGCTCGCCGCCCGAGAGCGTTCCCGCCTTCTGATCGCGACGTCCGGCGATTCGCGGGAACAGTGCGAAGACCCGCTCCAGGGCTTCTAAGACTCCAGCGCGGTCGCCGGCCTTGTAGGCGCCGAGGAGAAGATTTTCCCGCACGGTCATTTCCGGGAACAGGCGTCGCCCCTCAGGGCACAGCACAATGCCGTGAGCGACACGCATCTCGCAGCTCCACCGGTTCATCGGGCTGTCTCGATAGAGAAGGCTTCCGCTGTGGACGGGCACGATGCCGCTGATCGCCGCAAGAAGCGTCGTCTTGCCCGCGCCGTTGGCGCCGACGATCGCCGTGATCTGGCCCTCGGGAGCATCGATGGAAACCCCATGGAGCGCCGGCACCGCGCCGTAGCGCACCTCAAGATTCTGCGCAGAGACCATGGGTGACTTGTCTGCGTGAGCGGCCCCCGCCATCTCGGTCTGTCGCCTCCGATCGCCGATGCCGCCGGTTCCCAGATAGGCCGTGACCACTTCTTTGCTGGCGCGGATTTCCTCGGGCGTGCCTTCGGCAAGATATCGGCCGAAATCGATGACCGTAATACGGGGGCACAGATTACTGACGAAATGCATGTCATGCTCGACCAGGAGCAGCGCGAATCCGAACTCCTCGTGGAGCCGGCGGATGAGATCCATCAGCTGGCGGCTCTCATGTTCGGTCAGTCCGGCGGCCGGCTCGTCGAGCAGCAGAACTCTCGGGCGCGCAATGACGCTGCGCGCCAGATCCACCCGTTTTTGCACGCCGTAAGGCAGCATTCCGGCAGTCTCTTCGGCGAACTCGGCGATGGCCAGCGATTCAAGGATGGCGTAGGAGCGCTCACGCACCTCCGCCTCGTGACGCCGAAAACTCGCAAGGCCGAGCATGGTCGCGAACGCGCCCGGAGGCGTGCTCGATAAATGCGTGCCGAGCATCACATTCTCGATCACGGTCATTGCGCCGAACAGCCGGAGGTTCTGGAAGGTTCGCCCGATGCCCTGGGCCGCGATCTCATCGGTGCTGAGCCCGAGCAAGGAGCGGCCATGCATCCGGATATCACCAGAGCCGGGGCGATAGAGGCCGGTGATCACATTGAAGGCGGTGGATTTTCCGGAGCCGTTCGGGCCGATCAGGCCGCGGATCTCGCCCTCTCCGAGTCGCAGCGAGAATTGGTCCAGCGCCTGGACGCCGCCAAAATTGATGCTGACCCGGTCCAGCTCGATCGCCGGTGAGTCCATTGGACCATCTCTCGGCCGCAGGGGAGTCGGCGCGGCAGGGCAGGAAAGTTTAGCAGAATGGTTTGTAAAGCCCCTCGGCAAGATTTGCAAAGGGGTAGCGCAAGATGCTCCGTTTGGCGCGCGGGTTTACTGGAGGCGTCGACCGATCTCGGTGATGGCCTCTTCAACCATCCGCTCGCCATGTGCGCCGTCCATTTGTTCCTGCAACAGCTTGGCGGTTGCGGCGACTGCGATCTCAACCGCGCGGCCGCGCACCTCCTCCACCGCCCGCACCTCGGCCTGCGCGATCTTGTCGACGGCATTCTGTTCGCGACGCTTCAAGGTGGCCTCCAGGTTCTCGGCCGCCTGCGCCTTAAGTCGCTCGGCTTCCGATCTCGCTTGCGCCAGGATTGCCTCGACCTCGCGAGTAGCCTCGCGGGTCTTGCGGTTGGCTTCGCCCAGCGCCCGCTCGGCCTCGGCACGCAGGCTTCGCGCCTCCTCGACCTGCTGGCGGATGCGGTTGGCGCGTGAATCGAGCGCGGCCAAGAGCGGCTTCGCTCCCTTCCAGTAAACAAGACCGGCAAAGATAGCGAAGGCGACCGCCACCCAGAATTCGGGGCTTGAGAGCATCGGACTAAACGCTCCCTTTCAGGACCGAATCCACCGCCGCGCTGACCCGCTCGGGCGTGGGGGCCTCACCGGTCAGCCGCCGAAAGGCCGCCTGGGAAACCTCCTCCGCGACAGCCGGTAAGTCCCCCAATGCACGCCGCTTGGCGGCTTCGATGCGCTCCTCCGCCTGCCGCGTTCGGGCACCGATTTCGGCCGCGAAAGCTTGCCCCCGGCTGGCCGCCAACGCCGACATGTCGGCGGAAACCTGCCGGTGCAATGCCTGCGCCTCGCCCCGCGCCTCGGCCAGCGCCCCCTCATAGGCTTTCAGCGCCTCGTCCGCTTCCGCTTTAAGTCGCTCGGCTCGAGCCAGGTCCGCTTCGATCTGCCGGTCGCGCTCTGCGAGGACGCCTGAGACCCTGGGCAGCGCCAAGCGCGACATCAACAGGTAGAGCAGGATGAAGGTAACCGCCAGCCAGAAGAGCTGGGGCATGAAGTCGCCGAATTCGAGCTGCGGCATGGCAGGAGCCTCGTCTTCCCAGCTTCCCAGCGCAAGGGGCGAGAGCCGCCGAAAGGCGGTCGGCCTTGCTCGCCCGCGAGCTTCTCGCTCGATCAGAACACGAAAAGCAGCAGCATGGCGATGACCAGAGCGAACAGCGCGATCGCCTCGGTCAAGGCGAAGCCGAGCAGCACGTTTCCGAACACCTGCGGTGCCGCGGCCGGATTGCGCAGCGCTCCGGCGACATAGTTGCCGAAGATGTTGCCGATGCCCACGCCCACGCCGGCGAGCGCGATGGTGGCAAGGCCGGCGCCGATCAGCTTGGCTGCTTCAGGTTCCATGAGTAAAGGGTCCTTCTTCTTCTCTGATTGTTGACAGGTCAGTGATGGAGATTGATGGCGTCGTTCAGATAGATGCAAGTCAGGATGGTGAAGACGTAGGCTTGAAGGAAGGCGATCCCGATCTCCAGCCCGGTCAACGCCACTACGAACGCCAGCGGCGCCCATCCCGCCAGCACGCCCAGTGCTACGACGAAGCCGCCGAACACCTTCAGCATGGTGTGGCCGGCCATCATATTGGCGAAGAGTCGCACGGAAAGGCTGATCGGCCGGGTCAGATAGGAGAGGATTTCGATCATCACCAGGAGCGGCAACAGGAACATCGGCACCCCGGAGGGCACGAACAGTTTCAAGAATTTTGCGCCATGGCGTACGAAGCCGATCACCGTGACGCCGATGAAGACCACCGCGGCGAGCGCGAAGGTCACGATGATATGGCTGGTGTAGGTGAAGCTGTAGGGAATCATCCCCAGAAGATTGCCGAAGAGGATGAACATAAAGAGGGTGAAAATGAACGGGAAGTACCGTCGGCCCTCGGAGCCGACATTCTCGCGAATCATGTTCGCGATGAACTCGTAAGACAGCTCGGCGATGGATTGCAGACGGCCTGGGATGATCGCTCGCCCGTGCATCGCATAAGTCAGGAACAAGGTGACCAGCGCAACCGCGATCAGCATGAACAGGGCGGAGTTGGTGAAGCTGATATCGATGCCGGCGATGTCGATCGGGATCAGGCGCTTGATCTGAAACTGTTCCAGAGGGCTGTGTCCCGCCGCGCCGTGCTCGGCCTCCGAGCCATGCTGGGCGATCTCGGCCGCCGCCTCGCCGACATCGTTTTCCACCGTTTCGCCTGCCACCTTGGGTGCTTCCTCAAATGACTAGCGCTCGTCGTCCTCGTCAACCGCGACCGAGGGGGGCACTGGGGCGGAGGCCAGCTGCTTCTGCATCTCCCTGGCGGTGCGGACCACGTTCAGAAGCCCCGCCGCGGCGCCCAGGAAAAAGAAGAGCAGCAGCAAGAACGGCTCAGTTCCCCACCAACGGTCCAGCAGCCACCCAATTCCCGTTCCGACCATAAGCGCGACGACCAGTTCGATCCCGATGCGAAAGGCGAACCCCGACATGGTGCTCGGCCCCCTCCTACCTGAACCATCGACCGGCTCCTCCTCGCGCGTCGCCTCCTTCAGCCGCCTCAAGCGCGCCGCGAAATCAGACTCCGATGGCGGAGTGGGATCGCTCAAAGTCTAGTGTCGGCTCCGCTGCCGAACGGCAAAACAGGAACAGGACCGGGGCCGCCCATGGGCTGCCTCGGAAACGCGCGGGACCTTAAGGATGGGGCCCGGGGCTGTCAAGGAGGCTTGGTCCGACAATGCACCAAGCCCTTGGGGGTCGGCCTCAGGCCGTCTCGGCGAGCGTTTCGGCCCTCTGCAGATCGACCGAGACGAGTTGCGATACACCCTGCTCGGCCATCGTTACCCCGAACAGTCGATCCATCCGGGCCATGGTCAGACGATGATGCGTGATGATGAGAAACCGGGTCTGCGAGGATCTGGCGATATCCTCGACCAGGGCGCAGAACCGCTCGACATTGGCGTCGTCGAGCGGGGCGTCGACCTCATCGAGCACGCAGATCGGCGCCGGGTTGGTGAGAAACACGGCAAAGAGCAGCGCAAGTGCGGTCAAGGCCTGCTCCCCGCCCGAGAGCAGCGACATCACCTGCAATCGCTTGCCCGGCGGGCTGGCCATGATCTCCAGTCCTGCCTCCAGCGGATCCTCAGATTCGGTCAGCGCGAGGTGGGCCCGTCCTCCGCCGAATAGCCGCACGAACAGCTCCTCGAAATGCGTGTTGACCTGCTCGAAGGCGGCAAGCAGACGTTCGCGCCCTTCGCGGTTCAGGCTGGCGATGCCCTGACGCAGTCGCGCGATCGCGGCGACCAAATCGGCGCGCTCGGTCTGCAGGCCGGTGATCTGCTGAGAAAGCTCGGCGGCCTCCGCCTCGGCCCGTAAATTCACGGGGCCGATATTCTCGCGTTCTCGGATCAGCCGCTCCAGCTTGGCTTCGATTGCCGACCGCTCCGGCAAGTCGGTCGAAGGGTCGTGCTGGGAGAGCGCCAGCGCCTCAGCCGGTCGGCAGTCCAAACGCTCGCGCGAACGGCCATCCAGTGCTTCCAGAACGGCGTCGGCCTGGGCCAGGCTGCCCTGGAGCCGCACCCGCTCCTCGCGCATCTCATGCAGCGCCGCCTCGAGCTCCCTCAGTGTCCTTGCCGCGGCGACCTGCGCGGATTCGGCTTCCGCCAGCCGGTCGGCGGCAGCTTTTCGGTTCTGCTCCGCAGCGGAGATGTGGCCGAGCAACGCCAGGCGCTGCTCTTCAATCTCCTGCGGCCGCCTCTCAAGGCGACGATGCTCGGCCACGGTCACCGTCTCGCGCTGCGTCAGTTCCTCGATCTGACGCCGCGACCCCTCCCGGCGGCGTGCCCAGTTCTGCGCTTCCTCTTCGGCGGCCTTGAGCCACTCGCGTCGAAGTTCCGACTCACGGATCAGCCGATCCTGCGCGGCGCGCAGCTCGACAAGCTCGGTCCGTTTGTCGATGAGCTCGGAGCGCTTGCGCTCGGCCCTCTCGCGCCGCTCGCTCAGGTCCGGCATGGCCGCACGATCCTGCCGCGCGACCGCGAGAGAATCCTCGATCTCGGCGATGTCGGCGGCAAGGGCTTCAAGCGTCTCCGTTAGCGCCGACAGACGTGAATTGGCGGCGGCGACAGCGTTTGCGGCCTGGGATTCTGTCGCCCGCGCGACGGCGAGCGCATCGGCAGCCTCGCGCTCACCCTGACGCTGCGCGCGCTCGCGCTCGCCGGCCTCCGTGGCGCGGCTGCGTGCTGAAACTAAACTTTGCTCGGCGGCGGCAAGCTCCGCTTCGGCGGGCGTCACAGCAGCGGCAAGCTCGGCCAGTCGGTTGCGACGATGGAGGCGGGTCGCAGCCGCCGTGGGCGCACCCGCGGAGGCGACATAGCCGTCCCATCGCCAGAGGTGGCCCTCGGCGGTGACGAGGCGTTGGCCCTGTGCCAGTTGCGATTGCAGGAGATCGCCCATTTGCCTGTCGGCTACGACCCCGATCTGGCTGAGGCGCCGCAGCAGCAAATCGGCTCCATGCACCTTCAGCGACAGCGGCTCGGCGCCTGGCGGGAGCGCCGGTTGGTCGATCTGGGGCAGGCCACGCCAATGCGCCGGCGCATCCGCGTCGGCGGAGGCGTCGAGGTCGTCGCCCAAGCCCGCGCCCAGCGCAATCTCGAACCCGCGCTCGACCTCGATTGCGTCAATCAGCGCCGGCCAGGTTTCATTCTGGGCGCTGGTATACATGCTGGCCAGCGCATCGCGTTCGGCGATGAGCTTCGCGCGGCGTTCCTGTGCCGCCTGGAAGCTGTCGCGAGCGGCGACTTCGGCCGCTCCGGCTTCGATGCGAGAGCGTTCGGCCGCATCGGCCTGCGCCCGCAGCCGCTCGAACGCCTGGCTGGCGCCGGTCACGGCGGCCCGGGCCGCCGCCAAGGCGGCCGTATCGGCGGCGGCGGGCGCGGCTTTTGCATGCTCAGCCTCGGCGTCGGCACGGCGCTGCGCGAGGCGTTCCAGATGCTGCGTCACCTCCGATATGCGATGGTCGAGCGCTGTCTGCCGTGCCTCGTCCGCTGCGATCGTTTGCGCCAGTTCCGCCAGCTCAAGCTCCAGCTGGTCCACGAGCCGTCCGGCTACATTCACCTGATCGGCCGAAAGGGCAAGCGCCTCACTCTCGCTCGCGGCGGCGGCCTCCAGCCGTTCGCACTCCGAGGCAATCCGCCTCATGGCTTCGCCGGCCTCGCCTTCCTGACGCCGCTCGCGTTCGAGATCGGCACGGATCTGAACCAAACGTTGCGCTGTCTCGGCGGCCGCTTCGCGAATTCTGGCCTCCTCGGTATCGAGTCCGGCGCGAGCGAGGTTGAGACGCTGCAGCTCCGCCGCCATCTCGACTTCTGTCTGCCGCAGCGGAGGCAAAGCCGCGCTGGCATTGGCTTCGGCGGTGGTCGCGGCTGCGACCGCTCCGGTGCGCTCGGCAACCGCCCGCTCGGCCTCGTCCAACGCCGCCCGCGCCGCCTCGATCCGACCGAGCGCCTCTTGCCATTGCAAATGAATGAGAAGCGCCTCGGCGCGACGGACATGGTCGTTCAGCGTGCGGTAGCGGTTGGCTTGACGTGCTTGTTTCTTCAGAGCCTGGAGCTGGCTTTCCAACGTGACGATCACATCGTCGAGCCGAGCGAGATTGCTCTCCGCCGCGCGCAAGCGCAGCTCCGCTTCGTGGCGTCGCGAATGCAGACCGGAGATGCCCGCCGCCTCTTCAAGAAGGCCACGGCGATCGGTGGGTTTGGCATTGATGATGGCGCCGATCCGGCCCTGGCTCACGAGCGCGGTCGAATGTGCGCCGGTCGCGGCATCGGCAAAAAGAAGCTGGACGTCGCGCGCGCGCACCTCACGGCCGTTGATCCGGTAGATGGAGCCGGAGCCGCGCTCGATGCGCCGAGTGATCTCAAGTTCCTCGGCATCGTTGAACTGCGCGGGGGCGCGCCGGGAGGCATTATCCAGCGTGACCACGACCTCGGCAATGTTTCGGCCCGGACGCGCGGCACTGCCGGAGAAGATGACGTCGTCCATCTCGCCGCCGCGCATCCGCTTGGCCGAGGTCTCCCCCATCACCCAGCGCAGCGCCTCGACGAGATTCGATTTGCCGCAGCCATTGGGACCGACGATGCCGGTTACTCCCGACTCGATTGCCAGCTCGGTCGGCTCCACGAAGGATTTGAACCCGGTCAGCCTCAGCTTGGCGAACTGCACCATGCGGGCGCTTTCCTGCCTTCTACACTAGGAGTTCGGCTGAACTTCCCGGATGATTTCCACCAACGCGTCGATCGGCTGCGCCCCGGTCACCTTGCGACCGTTGATGATGAAGCTGGGCGTAGACTGAATATCGTACTTGGCCTGGCCTTCCTCGGCGCGCTTCACGATCGCATCCTTGCGCGTCTCGTCGGCCAGACAGCCATCCACCGTCGCCTGGTCCATTCCGGCGATGGCGGCGATCTCGGTCAGACGGTCGCGCCATTCTCCCTCGATCGCCCATTCCCGCTGGCGCTCGAATATGAGATTTACCAAGGGAAAGTACTGGTCGGCCGGCGCACAGTGGGCGAGGGCGGCGGCGGACAACGCCGCGCCGTCCAGCGGAAAGTCACGAAAGACCAGCCGCACCTTGCCGGTGTCGATCCAGTCCGATTTCAATTTCGGCAGGGTTTCCCTGTGGAAACTGGCGCAGTGGGGGCAGGTGAGCGAGGCATATTCAATGATCGTCACCGGCGCATCGGCGGAGCCGAGAATCTTGTCCTCGGCCGATATGTCCATGGGCAGGCCCTGAGCAGGGCCTTCCGCGACGGTCTCCGATGCGGATTGCGCACGGCCCCATTCGCGCCAAGCAAGCGTGCCTCCGACCATCACCAGGATGGCGAGACCAACCAGAATCCAAAGATTGCGCATGTTAGAGCTGTAACCCCAGCTGTTGCGTGGTTCTCGCCCCAGTCGCGGCCGAGTGGCTGCCGGTCCCCTCGAGGCGAGTCCGCTTGTCGCTATGACAGGATTCTTCAGCCGATGCAACTGCGGCTCTCTGTGCCGACCTACCGCCTTCCGCGCAGCGCCCTGGCAAAGCTGCCAAGCGCGTAGGCGAGCTCTTTGTCGTCGATTCCGGGCACTGACTCGGCCGGTTCCGAGTCGCCTGTCGCATTGGATCGGGCCGACGGCCGCGAAAGGCCGCCTTGCGTCATCTTGAGCCGCGCGATTGCGCCATAGCCGAGATAGGCGTTGACGCGCTCGATCAGCTGCGGCTCGCAATGCGCGATGATCGGCCCGTAGCCGCTGGCCACCTTCAGATAGAGCGTGCCGCCTGCCTTGCCTCCCCTGGGATAGGCCACCCTCAGCGGCAGGGTGTTGACGGCGACATCCTCGCCGACGATGGCGGCCCAATCCAACGCCAGACCGCCCTCGGCAAAACCACGACGCCCGAGCGCACGCCGGGTCAGGCTCGGTAAAGCGACGCCGATCGCCCTCAGCCCTTGGCGGCGCTCTTGCATGGCTCCAGCCCGATCCTCCGATATGTGCGAGACGACGGCTCCAAGTATACTGCAAGGCAGCTGCCAAGTTCGGAGCTATCGTTTGAGCCTGCCCGCCACTGCCGTCGATCCTGCGCCGGACGCCCTGGCGGCGCGTCTTCTCGCCTGGTACGACCGGAATCGCCGGTGGCTGCCCTGGCGCGCCGCGCCGGGCGAGCGGGCCGATCCCTATCGCGTCTGGCTCAGCGAGATCATGCTTCAGCAGACCACCGTGCCTGCAGTCACGCCGTATTTCCTCAGATTCCTCGCACGCTGGCCGAGTTTGGAGGCCCTGGCCTCGGCGCCGCTCGAGGAGGTACTGACCGAATGGGCCGGTCTTGGGTACTATGCGCGGGCGCGCAATCTGCATCGTTGCGCCCGCACCATCGTCGAGAACCATGCTGGCCGGTTCCCCGACAGCGCGGCGGAGCTGGCGCAACTGCCTGGCATCGGACCCTACACGGCTGGAGCGATCTCGGCGATCGCCTTCAATCGTGCCGAGGCGGCGCTTGACGGCAATGCCGAGCGCGTGCTGGCCCGGCTCTATAACCTGCGCCGGCCGATTTCCCATGCCAAGGCGGAGCTGCGGGCTAAGGCGGAGGTGTTGATCCCTACGACTCGGCCCGGGGACTTCGCGCAGGCGCTGATGGATCTCGGCGCCATGGTCTGCACTCCTCTCAAGCCGCACTGCATGGTCTGTCCGTGGCAGCAGAATTGCGCCGCGCGGCGCGCCGGCGCTCCGGAGTCGGTGCCGGTGAAGAGTGCGCGCGCGGCCAAGCCGTTGCGCCACGGCGTCGCCTTCTGGGCCATCGGGAAGGATGGAGCGGTGCTGCTGCGCCGGCGCGCCGAAAGGGGACTGCTGGGCGGCATGGCGGAAGTGCCCTCGACCGAGTGGCGGGCCGAAGCCTGGACCATCGAGGAAGCGCTGCGACTCGCGCCATTCGATGCCGAGTGGCGGTTGCTGGCGGGTCGTGTTCGGCACGTCTTCACGCATTTCCGACTGGAATTGACGGTGCTGGCGGCCCAAGCGCCGGCTGGCGCCTTGCCGGGTGCAGGCTACTACTGGTGCCCGCTCGATCGCCTTGGCGAAGAGCCTTTGCCGAGCTTGATGCGCAAAGTGATCGAGCACGGATTGGCCGGGCGCATGGCTGGAGCGGCGGAGTGAGATTTCTCTTCGCGATCCCGCATTATTTCGCCTCCGACGGGATCGGGTATCACGGCTCGACTGGGCCCGATCCACGCCAGCGACAGGCGGCGCTGGCAAGATGCATCGGCGCGCTGCATGGGCTCTTGGCCGGTCCGGCGGTCGAGGCCGATTGGGGCCGGAGACGGCTTCTGCCGGCGAACCCGCCGCGCCACCATGTCGATGTGGTGGTGGTGACGACAGGCGGCCGGCATGCCTTGCACGGGTTGAGTGTCGCGCAGGACTTCTATCTTCACCGGGAGGTCGACTGTCCTCCGCTGGAACTCGGCCATGCCGCGCGCGGATTTCTGGCCGACCGGCTCGGCTCATACGACTGGTACGGCTTCCTTGAGGATGACTTGCGCCTTCACGATCCCTGGTTCTTCACCAAGCTTGGATGGTTCGGCGAGCAGGCGGGGGAGGACAAGGTGCTGCTGCCGAACCGGTTCGAGATGTCGATCGCCTGGCCGGCGCGCAAGGTCTATGCCGACGGAGCGGTCAATCCTGAGCAAAGCGGCGGCTGGAGCAACGGTCATGGACCGGAGCTCATCAACGGCCAGGCGTTGGGGCGCAGGCTCACCTTCCGCCGTGCCGCCAATCCCCATGCCGGATGCTGGTTTCTCACGCGCCGACAGATGGAGCGGCTTGCGGAGGCCCCGCATTTCATGGACAGAGAGGCAAGCTTCATCGGCCCGTTGGAGAGTGCCGCCACGCTGGCGCTGATGCGCAGTTTCCCGATCTACAAGCCGGGGCTCGACTGCGCCGACTTCCTCGAGATTGAGCACCAGGACGACCGATTCATGCGGGTCGTGGCGGGCCTGGCTCCCAATCGCGGCGCGTAGTCACTGAATTCGCGGCCAGTCGGCTGGAAGTGATCCCGAATGAGATGCGCGGCGGGAAGCATCGTACATGGTGACAATCGGACCTCCCGAGAACCTGGTCAGATCGTCTCAGGATGACCCAATAAGCATGAGCTTCGCCCAATCGTATCACCTACCACGGAGGTCTACCTCATGAGCAAAGTAGTTGTGCTCGCCGTCGCCTTCGCCCTTATGACCCTCGCTTCCGCCCACGCTGGGGGATGCAAGGTGTTCGGGAATAACGGCTGGGGGAACGACGGTGGACTTGACGGCACCAATGGCGGCTCGTCTCAGGGCACGCAATCCACGACAAAGTTCCCCGACGAGGAGCGCTGAAACACACTGCGCCGATCCCAAACGGCGGCCCGCGCCGAACCGCCGACCCAGGCCGCCATCTCGGCGGCCTTTCTTTTGAGCTGTCGCACCATGAGAGGCGGTATGGACCCCGCTACTTGCTGGACCGAGATCGCGGCGTATGACAGATGATCGAAAATCCCGGTCACGAGCTGCGTATCGCCTGGGCCAAGCTCACCCAGAATCGGTCCAATTATCTGCGCAAAGCGATTGGTCAGGAGACGGGAGGACACATCTCGCCGCTCGGCGCTTATAATGCAGGGACCGATCGGTTCCTAGTTTTGGATGTCGCCCGCTACAAGTATCCGCCCTTTTGGGTGACCGCCGCCGATCTTTACGCAGCCATGAACACAAAGGTCAGCGGGAACATGACTCGCGGGTTCGTGCTCGTCAGACGTTCCAGAGAGTGTCGATTGGCAGCAGTGAGATAAATCAAGCAAGAGGCCTGAACACAAATTTCTGGGCCAGCGGCGCGGCGCGTCCACCTTCTGAAAATCCGTTCGCAGTTCTAGCCACAATGATGTCAGCTTCTGGCGCATCCATGACTGGCGAAGCCATCGTTCGTCGGAATCCGACATCGATAACGTTGCTATTCAGGGAGGTATGTGAGCGCAGGTCTTAGTTCAACTCACTGCGCAAGCGCTCGCGCAGCAAGTCGATCGGTTGCAGCCGTCCGCCGCCGGCATCGAAGCACCAGAACTGCCAGCCGTTGCAAGCGGGCAGGCCTTGGACATGCGCGCCGGCCTGGTGGATCGAGCCGCGGAAATCAGCCGTGGCAAGCGTGCCGTCTGCCCGCACTTTCGCCGTCCAGCGGCGGTTATGGCTGGTGAGGATCGTACCGGGGTGCAGGAGCCCGCGCTCAATCAGCCAGCCGAAGGGGATGCGCGGTTGATCACGCCGCGCCGGCGCATCGAGCAGAGAAGGGTCGGAAGCGGGCGTTGCCTTGTCGATCCGTTCGGCGGCGATGCGGATATAGCTCTTATCGCGCTCGATACCGATCCAGCGCCGGCCGAGCCGCTTGGCGACCACGCCCGTTGTGCCGGTTCCGAAGAAGGGATCGAGAACGATCTCGCCTGGTCGGGTCGAGGCCATCAGCACCCGGTGCAGCAGGGCCTCGGGCTTCTGCGTCGGATGCGCCTTGCGACCCGCCTCGTCGCGCATGCGTTCCGGACCGCCACAGATCGGCAGGAGCCAGTCGCTGCGCATCTGCAAATCGTCGTTCAGGGCCTTCATGGCCGCATGGTTGAAGGTGTGCCGGGAGTCTTTGTCCCTGGCGCACCAGATCAACGTCTCATGTGCGTTTGCAAAGCGCCGTCCGCGGAAGTTCGGCATCGGGTTGGTCTTGCGCCAGACGATGTCGTTGAGGATCCAGAAGCCGAGATCCTGAAGAATGGCGCCGACGCGGAAGATGTTGTGGTAGCTGCCGATGACCCAAAGCGTGCCGTCGGCCTTCAACACGCGCTTGGCGGCGGAAAGCCAGTCCTTGGTGAAGCGGTCATAGGCGGCGAAGTCCTCGAACTTATCCCAGGCCTCCTCCACGCCGTCGACTTCGCTCTGGTTAGGACGCAGGAGCCCGCCCTTGAGCTGAAGATTGTAGGGCGGGTCGGCGAAGATCATGTCGACCGAACCGGCGGGAAGCCGGTTCATCTCCTCCACGCAATCGCCGGCGAGGATGCAGTCGAGCGCAAGCGGGATGCCCGTGGCCATGGCGGCGGAGCATGGCCAGCTCGAGTTGCTTCGTCAAGAGGCTATTTGAATCAGGCCGTTACAAGAAGATGTTTGCGTACAGAGTGAAAAGAGCGCCGATGCTGCAGGCATGGCCCGAAACGGGCCAGTGCGCCGATATGCTCAGGGGTGGAATAGCCGGCATTGTGCTCCCAGCCATAATTCGGGTGATGGATCGCCATCGCACACATCACCCGGTCCCGCACCACCTTGGCGACGATGGAGGCGGCGGCGATGGAAAGGCACTTGCCGTCCCCCTCCACGATCAGGGTCGCCGGGCAGGGCAGATCGGGGCAGACATTGCCGTCGATCAGGGCGTGATCGGGCGCGGGGCCGAGCGCATCCAGCGCCCGGCGCATCGCAAGCAGGCTCGCGCGCAGGATGTTGATCCGATCGATCTCGATGCAGCTGGCCATGCCGACACCGATGCGGGCGTAATCCTGCAGGCGCTCGTAGAGATGCTCGCGCAATCGGGGGGCAAGCTTTTTCGAATCGTCGATCTTGACGCGCAGGCTGCGCGGCAAGCGCTTGGCCTCGAGTTGCACCGCCGCCGCGACCACCGGCCCGGCCAACGGCCCCCGCCCAGCCTCGTCGATGCCGACGACGATACGGCCCTGTCCTGCGCCCGCCTTGCGCTCGAAGCTGAAATCCGGCATCGCCGGCTCCCCCGGAGCGGGGTTTCCCCTCCACGGGAAGATAGCAGATGGGGTGGCCTCTCGGTAACAGGAGAAGAACGCCCCGGGATTCCCCGACTACTTGAGCAGGATTTCAAAGCAAGCGGAGTTGGCCGCCTTGCGGGACCGGCGGGCGGAAAAGGCTGGTGTTGAATTGCCAGTCGCGCCGCGCGAAACCATAGCGGCTCGCGGCGAGGCGAAAACGCTTGGCGAGCAGATCGGCGTAGGGGCCGCTTCCGGTCATGCGCAGACCGAACTCCGACTGATAGAGCTTGCCGTCCCGCATCGAGCGCACGAGGTTGAGGATGTGCTTGGCGCGGCCCGGGAAATGCGCCTCGAGCCACTCCTCGAACAGCTCCTTGATCTCCAGCGGCAGGCGCAGCAGGACATAACCCGCGGTCTTCGCTCCTGCTTCTGCCGCCGCCTCGAGGAGCTTTTCCAACTCGCGGTCGTTGAGGGCCGGGACCATCGGCGCAACCAGCACGCCGGTCGGTACGCCTGCTTCTGAAAGAGCGCGGATGGTCTGAAGCCGACGGGCGGGTGCTGCGGCGCGCGGCTCCATCACGCGCGAAAGCTTGGGGTCAAGCGTGGTCAAGGAGACGGTCGCCGCGGCCAGGCCCTGCCTTGCCATCGGCGCCAGAATATCGATGTCGCGCTGGACCAGCGCCGATTTGGTGACGATCGCGACCGGGTGCCGGCACTCCGAGAGAACCTCCAGTATCGAGCGCGTGATGCGCAGCCTCTTCTCCAGAGGCTGGTAGGGGTCGGTGTTGGTGCCCATGGCGATTACCGCGGGCCGATAGCCGGGCTTCGCCAGTTCCTGCTCCAGGAGCTTGGCAGCCTCTGGTTTCACCAAGATCCGCGTCTCGAAATCGAGGCCGGGCGAGAGGCCCAGAAAGGCGTGGCTTGGGCGCGCGTAGCAGTAGATGCAGCCATGCTCGCAGCCGCGATACGGATTGATCGAGCGGTCGAACCCGATATCTGGCGACTTGTTGCGGGCGAGAACCGTTCGGCTGGTGTCGGTAATGACGCGCGTGTCGGGCCGCGTCTCCTCCTCGGGCGGCAGGTTCCAACCATCGTCGGCTCGTTCGCGCGTGAGCGGCTCGTAGCGACCGGTGGGGTTGCTAACCGCCCCGCGCCCCTTGATCGCACCCTCTGGCAACCGGTCGGCGGCCAGGGGATCGGGCGGTGCGTTCGGTCGCGGCTTCATGGTCGGAAGCCTAACTCGAAGTGAGGAACAAATCAAGAACTGGCGATCCACTCCCGGCGCAACCGCGCCATGGTTACCGGAGAAAGGAAATCGGCGACCTTGGCGGCGACATGGGCGCGATAGGCAGGCGACATCTGCGTTGCCGACCAGTCCTCATCGCGCTGCTCCCCGGGGCCTGGTGGCTGGGTCAAGGCCAGCCACTTGATCGCCCAGGTGACGGTCCTAAGCCAGGTGAGGCGCCGCAAAGGGCCGATCCAGGGCAGGATGGCCCCGGACAAATCGGGGGGAAGCCGGCGCAGATAGGCATCGTGGAACGCCTCCGTCTGATCGTCGCTGAGCACGCCCGCGGCATCGACGTCCCAGGTGGTGGAGGTGTAGAGCGTGTGGTGGGCGAGATCGATCGCCGGAGCGCCGTAGAGCATCTTCTCAAGATCGACGAAGACGGCGCGCCCGCCAGCCTCGACCAGGAAATTGCCGGGATGGCTGTCGGTCATGACGAGCGTGACCGGCTGAGGTGGATGCACCCCGGCCGCAAGCGCGCGGGCCCAGGCGACTTCCTCCTCGAGCTGTGCCAGGGTCTCCGGGTGCAAGCGCGTCTTCTCCCGCCAGACCCATTGCCGCTCGATGAATCCCAAGGTGCCGGTGAGCGGGTCGGAATGATCGGCCAGCGGCGCCCGTTCCGAGGGAGCGGGGACGGGCAGGCAGTGGATCGCCGCAAGCGCCTCGGCCGAGCGCGGCAGATCCCCGGGCAGCTGCATCGGCCGCCCGACGATTTCCTCGACCAAAAGCGCGCCCATCGGCAGACCGGGCCTTGGCCGGATCACCCCCTCCAGGCGCGGCGTATGGCCCGAGGGAAAAGCGCGCTCGAAACAGGCGGCCTGGTATCGGAGATTGTCCTCCGGCGGAAGCGCAAACTGGCTCTGGCGCGGGACGCGAAGCAAGAGCCCGGAGCCCGAGAGGCGGAGATGATCGTGCGCGATGCCCTTGACGTTGAGCGGCTCAAGATCGCCTTCACGGCTAAGCTCGGCCAACGCCGCGGCGAGTGCGTCCAGGCGTATCTGCGGGGGCGTGCTCATTGCAGCTCACGCCACCGGCTTTAGATGCTCCTTGAGGCGCGGCATCAGCTCGACCAGGTTGCACGGGCGATGCCGGCTGTCGAGCTGCCAGCGAAGGATCTCCTCCCAGCCGTCGCGGCAGGCTCCAGGCGAGCCGGGGAGGGCGAAGAGGTAAGTGCCGCCGGCAACCCCACCGGTCGCGCGGCTTTGGATGGTCGAGGTTTTCACCTTTTCATAGCTGATCCACCGGAACAGCTCGCCGAACCCTTCGATCTCCTTGTCATAGACCTGACGGAAGGCTTCCGGGGTGACGTCACGGCCGGTGAGCCCGGTGCCGCCGGTTGCAATGATCGCATCGATCCTGGGGTCGGCGATCCAGGACTTCAGGCGCGCGACGATCGCCGCAACCTCGTCCTTGACGATCGCCTTGGCGGCGACTTTATGCCCGTCGCGCTCGATCAACTCGATCAGCGTGCGGCCGGACTTGTCCTCAGCCTCGTTTCGGGTGTCCGAGACGGTGAGGACCGCAATGTTGATCGGCAGGAAGGGTTTGCTTTCGTCAATCCGAGGCATTCTGCGCCACCGCTTTCGAACCTTGCTCGAGCGGTGTATAGGTCGGCCACTGGCCGGCGGCAATGGCGTCGAGGGAGGGGGTCGGCTGGCCCAGCCGGTGGCGGTAGATCCAATAGCTGGCCAACACCCGCTCAATGAAAAGTCGAGTCTCTCGCGAAGGAATGGATTCGATGAAGAGCAACGGGTCTCCGTTGAAATCGTCGCGCCGCCGCCACTCCTCCAGCTTGCGCGGGCCGCTGTTGTAGGCGGCGACCAGGCGGAACAGGTCGCCCTGGATCGCCTCGTGCTTGAACAGGTGCCGGATATAGCGCTGGCCAAGTGAGAGATTGACCTCGGGATCGAACAGGTCAAGCTTGCCGGAAAGGCCGGCCCGCTCTGCGATGTCGGCCGCCGTCGCCGGCATCAACTGCATCAGACCCTGGGCCCCGGCCGGGCTGCGCGCATCCGGCCGGAAACCTGATTCCTGCCGCATGAAGGCGTAAAGCAGGGCCCGATCGACGATGAAACCCTCCGCCGGCGCCCAGCTTGGGACCGGGTAAAGGGCCGCATCGTGCCGCCGACCATCCTTTTCAGAGATGCGCGGTCCAAGTCGGATCGCCAACTGTGCGAGATCGGCGCGCTGCGCGAATGCCAGGACGGCGCGACCCATCTCCCGCCCCGCTCCGAGCGCAAGCAGCTCCAGCTCCCGCTCGGCCATTCTGGTCTCCCCGACCTGCAGCAGCGCGGCCGCACGCCATCCCGCCGGGTTGCTGAGAAGCATGTCGACATCGCTGCGGGTCAGCGCGCGCTCGGTCCAGTCCAGACTGGCCGGCAAGTTGAGGCTGCGCCGGGCGAGCAGGCCATAAAAGGTGCGAGGATGCTCGGCCGCCGTGCTCAGCCAGTGGCTCACCAGATGCGGACGTTTGCTCTTGAGGTGCACACGCGATGCCCAATAGGCCGCTGCCGAGACGATCCAGGGCGAAACGCCCGGAGCCCGCGCCAGTGTCTCGAACCAATGTCGGGCATCCTGCAAGCGGCCAAGCCGCCAAGCGGCAAGCCCCGCGGTCCAATAAGCCTCCGGTAGCTTGTCGCCGGACCGCTCGGCGGCGGTGCGGGCCAGGGCGAATGCGCGGGCGATCGCGCCCGAATGGTACCATTGGATCGCCAGCCGGGTTCGATAGAAGTCGATCTCGGCAGGATCAAGCAACCCGACCGCCGCGCCCAAGCGCGATTCCAGAGCGTGGAGGCGCCTGGCATCGAAATCCGATTCAAAACCCTGGCGCAGCTGGAGCGCGCGTTTGATCTTGTCCGGCGGCGGCTCGGTCGGCGAGAAGGAAACGAAGCCGATCTCAAGATCGTAATCGGCCAAGCCGCCGTTCGAGACAGTCGCGGTCTGCTCGGGTCGGGTGGGCGCCGGAGCGCCGGTTGGCTGACGCTTGAGCGCCAAGGCGTAGATCCTCGGCGCATCCGGATGATCGGAGTAGCGATCGAGCCACCCTTTAAGCTCGGAGTAGGCGGACCGGTAGGCAGTGGGATGAAGGTAGCGCTGCGCCAGCACCGTCCCCATCAGCAGCCGGTCCGAGAGGGCGGCGATGACCGTATTCGCCGTTTTCCATTTGCCCTCGCGCTGCAAGGCGAAGATGCGGCGGTAGCGTTCTGCCTGGGTCCGCGAGAGCGGCTGCGGCAGCGCGGCCTCCGCGTCGATCTTGCCGGCTGGCGGAGTGAGCGCGGCAGTGGCCAGAGGCGCCGCCTCAGCAATATATTTGGGTCCTTGCGGCTCGGCTGAAGCTCCCGTCAATGCCACAGTAACGAGGGCGCCGGCGCAAGCAATAGCTAGAACCCCGCGGGAATATCCCCAGCTCTTGATAGTCCAAACTTTGAACCGCATCCAGCGTCCCAGTATCCGATGCTCCCTGTGTCGGCAAGAGTCTCGACCCCTCCCGGTGATGGGGGGACTCGATGTTGCTTGGGCTATAGTGTGGCCTGTCGGATATTAGTTGTGCAAGTAATCAATCATTTCCTTTAAGCTTAATAAATCTTGCCAAACCTCGCGTTTCTGTGAAGGTTGTCGTAATAAAAAAGCAGGGTGATAGGTGGGTAAGGCCGGAATCGGCTCTTTCATCCCCGCCGATTCATATTCGAACCTCCGACCGCGCAAACGGGTAATCCCTTCCGGCCGGTTCAGAAGGGTCTTGGCCGCCGCTCCGCCGAGCAAAACCAAAATCTTCGGCGCGACGAGCTCGATCTGACGCTGAATGAAGGGCAGGCAGGCGGCGGTTTCCGCCTGGGTGGGCGAGCGGTTGCCTGGCGGTCGCCAATAGACCGTGTTGGCGAGGTAGAAATGCTCGCGCGTCAGGCCGATCGACCCCATCATGCGATCCAGAAGCTGGCCGCTTACCCCGACGAAGGGGCGGCCGTCGCGATCTTCGTCCGAACCCGGGGCCTCACCTACCAGCATGACCTTGCTGTTGGGATTGCCGTCGGCGAAGACCAGCTTGGTTGCGGTGAATTTCAACGGGCAGCCGTCGAACGCCGCAAGGGCGTCCACCAGCTCCTCCAAACTCGATGCAGCTGCCGCCAGCGCCCGCGCCGACTGCTCGGCGGCCGATGGCCTGGCCGGCGTGGCGACCACCGGCCGTGGCATCGTCAAGAGCGGTATGGCCGAGGTCTGGGGCTGCTCCGGCTCGACCGCTACGGCGCCGACCGGGTCGGGACTTGCGTGAGAGCTGGCGTGCAAGCGGTTGAGCGGGGACTCGGCGATGGCCTCGTCCGCACCCATTTCCATCAACCAGCGCAGCGTGGCGATCGGGTCCGTCATGGCGAAAGCGTGCCCAGACTAGCACTCCAGCCCGCCGAGGTGTGCGACAGGTTGCGCCCGCTCATGCTATAGCTCGGTCGGCCTGGAACGGTTCTTGGGCCGCTCATCCCTCGCCGCCAAGAGTCAGTTTAGGACATGACCCGCGAATCCATGAGCTATGACGTCGTGATCGTCGGAGCCGGGCCATCGGGCTTGTCCGCGGCGATTCGGCTGAAGCAGCTCGCCAACGAGGCTGGCCGCGAGATCTCGGTCTGCGTCCTGGAAAAGGGCTCCGAGGTCGGAGCCCATATACTGTCGGGCGCGGTCCTGGAGCCGCGCGCGTTGGCCGAGCTCCTTCCCAATTGGAAGGAGCGGGGCGCTCCCCTGAACACGCTCGCGGTCGAGGATCGGTTTCTCTATCTTACCGCCACGCGGGCGTTCCGGCTTCCGACCCCGCCTCAGATGCGCAATCACGGCAACTACATCATCAGCCTCGGCAATCTGTGCCGCTGGCTGGCCGCTGAGGCCGAGGCGCTTGGGGTGGAGATCTATCCCGGCTTTGCCGCTGCCGAGACCCTCCACGACGAAACCGGGCGGGTCACCGGGGTGGCGACCGGTGACATGGGAATCGGCAAGGACGGACAGCCGACGGCCGCCCATCAGCCGGGCGTTGAGTTGCGCGGCACCTACACTTTGTTCGCGGAGGGCTGCCGGGGCTCGCTGACCAAGGGTCTGTTCGAGCGCTTCCACTTGCGTGACGGCGCCGATCCGCAGACCTACGCCATCGGGGTCAAGGAGCTGTGGGAGATCGATCCCGCCCGCCACAGGCCAGGCTTGGTCATTCACACGATCGGCTGGCCACTTGATGCCAGAACCTATGGCGGCTCTTTTCTCTATCATCTCGAAGGCAATCAGGTATCGCTCGGCTTCGTGGTCGGCCTCGATTATTGGAACCCGCATCTATCTCCCTTCGAAGAGCTGCAGCGTTTCAAAACCCACCCAGCCATTCGCCCCTTCTTCGAAGGTGGTCGCAGAGTGTCTTACGGTGCGCGCGCCTTGAGCGAAGGCGGGTACCAATCGATCCCCAAGCTTGTGTTTCCCGGCGGAGCGATTATTGGCGATGCCGCTGGATTCCTCAATGTGCCGAAAATCAAGGGAACTCATACAGCGATGAAGTCGGGGATGCTTGCCGGCGAAGCGGTGTTCGAAGCGCTTGGCGCTGATGCGCCGCCGCTTCTCGAGGACTATCCTCGGCGCCTGGAACAAAGCTGGTTGTGGCTCGAGCTAAAGGCGGTGCGCAACATCCGCCCGGGGTTCCGTTGGGGTCTTTACGGCGGGCTGGCGGTTTCGGCACTGTCGACATTCGTATTCCGCGGCCGCGAGCCTTGGACGCTGCACCATCACCCCGATCATGCCAGCCTCAGGCTCGCGAAGAGCGCACCTCAGATCGACTACCCCAAGCCGGACGGGGTGTTAACCTTCGACCGGCTGTCTTCGGTCTACATTTCCAACACCAATCATGAGGAAAATCAGCCGTCGCATCTGAGGCTAAAGGATCCGGCGGTGCCGATTCGAGTGAACCTCGCGCTCTATGACGCCCCTGAGCAGAGATATTGCCCGGCCGGCGTTTACGAGATCGTGCGTCAAGCCAATGGAGAGCCGATGCTCCAGATCAACGCGCAGAACTGTGTTCACTGCAAGACATGCGATATCAAGGATCCAGCGCAGAATATCGACTGGGTGGTTCCGGAAGGCGGCGGCGGGCCAAACTATCCCAATATGTGAGACGCCGGAGGAATGCATCATTCCGCCCGGAAAGTGGCGGGCGCAACGAAGCTTCTATATTATGAGGGGTGAACGGGCTTTCGTCGGGAGGGGACCCGGCGTCACAGCGCCCGGCCGGAGGATATGCCGATCATGACCAAGCGGACCATGCGCTCCGCTTCCCCTTTGCTCTGGGGCCATGCGTTCGTGCTCGTAGGCGCCTTGATCGTCGGTGGCTGCGCCATCGGCCAGTCCAGCCAGGCAGGCGCTGTATCGACGGAGCCGGAGGCGCGGAGCACGCTGGGCGGCTATCTCGCGGGTCGATTCGCCCAGAACGAGCAGGATTACCTTTCGGCCGCCGACTATTTCCTGCTGGCGCTCAGCGGAGATCCTCAGAATCCGCAACTCTTGGAGGAGGCCGTCAAGGCGCTGGTCGGCGCCGGGCGCATCGAGGAGGCGAGGGCGGTGGCGCTGCGGCTGATCGAGGTGGAGCCGAAGGCGGCCGGAGCGCATATCGTGCTGGCGCTTGGAGAGTTGAAGCAGGGTCAATATGCCGCCGCCGAAGAGCGGCTTGCAGAGCTGGTGCCCCAAGGGTTGAACGGGTTCGTCATACCCCTTGTCCGCGCCTGGGTGGCCGCTGGCCAGGGCCAGCCGGATCGCGCCCTCGACGTTCTCTCACCGGTGGGTCACCAGCAGGGATTCGAGGCGGTCTATCAGTTGAATGTGGGTTTGATCAACGAGGCGGCGGGCCGTTCGGGACCTGCCGGAGACGCGTTCACGAAGGCGCTGGCGGGCGCTGATGATCCACCCTTCCGCCTCGTGCAGATCGCGGGCGGGTTCTATGAGAGATCGGGTCAGGTCGACAAGGCCAAGGATCTCTATCGCGAGTTCGCCGCCGGGAATCAGGGATCGAGCCTGCTCGAGCCGATTCTCGAGCGCATCTCCGCCGGCGATCCCTCCGAGCCGGTTGTCGCCAACCCGGCCGAAGGCGTTGCCGAATCGCTCTTCAATCTTGCCAGTGCGCTCAACCAGGAGCGGCTTTACGAGGCAGCCCTCCTTTATACGCGCTTGGCGCTGGACATGCGGCCGGATTTCCCTGTGGCTCAAATTCTCCTCGGCGACGTGATGGTGGGCCAGGGTCATTATGCCGAGGCGACGGAGGCTTATCGCGGCGTCAGCGCCGGCTCGCCTTTTTATTGGGCCGCGCATTTGAGGATCGCCAACACCCTAGGCGAGCAGGGCAAGGTCGACGAGGCGGCGGCCGAGTTCAAGCGGCTCGCCGCCGAACGGCCCGGGCGCGCCGATGCGCTGATCGAGTTGGGGAACCTGATGCGCAGCCACGAGCGGTTCGAGGAGGCGGTCGATGCCTATGATCAAGCCCTGGCGCGAATCGGCACGCTGGATCAGCGCCATTGGACGCTCCTCTATTACCGTGGCGTGGCGCTGCAGCGCTCTGACCAGTGGTCCCGCGCTCAGGCGGATTTCCTCAAGGCGCTGGAGCTCGAGCCCGACCAACCGCACGTCCTCAACTATCTCGCCTATACCTGGGTCGAGCGCGGCGAGAATTACGACCAGGCGCTGGAGATGCTGAACAAGGCGGTGACGCTCAGGCCCGAGGATGGCTACATCGTCGACAGTCTCGGGTGGGTCTATTATCGCCTGGGGCGCTACGAGGAGGCGGTGCAAGAGTTGGAGAAGGCAATCGAGCTCCGGCCCAACGATCCGGTGATCAACGATCACCTGGGCGATGCCTATTGGCGGGTTGGACGACGGCACGAGGCCCGATACCAGTGGCATCGCGCGCTTTCCTTCAAGCCGGAGGCCGATCAGGTCGCGCCGATCCAGGCAAAGCTGCAGAACGGGCTCGACAAGGTGCCATCGGACAGTTGACGCCCGGGTCCAGCTTACAAGCGGTCGAGATCACCGCTCGCGCCAAGATCAATCTTTATCTCCACGTGATCGCCCGCCGTCCGGACGGCTATCACGAGCTGGACAGTCTCGTGGTCTTCGCGGCGTTCGGAGACCGTCTGACCTTTCTGCCGGCCGAGGAGCTGATCCTCGAATGTGCCGGGCCGTTCGGTAAAGCGCTGGAGCTCGCGGACGACAATCTCGTGCTCAAGGCGGCGCGTCTTCTGCAGTCGAGATTTGCGGTCGAGCATGGCGCTCGGATCCGTATCGAGAAACACCTTCCGTTGGCGGCGGGGCTCGGCGGCGGATCGGCCGACGCAGCGGCGGCGTTGTTGGGTATGACGCGCCTGTGGAACTTGGTCGGGGGGGTGCGGGAATTGGCCTTGATCGCGCCCAAGCTCGGAGCCGACGTGGCCGTGTGCCTCACTGGACGGCCATCCTTTCTTGGCGGAGTCGGGGAGCGCGTGACCCTAGCTCCCCCGGTGCCTGAGCTGGGGCTGGTCCTCGCCAACCCCGGGGTCCCACTGCCAACCGCAGCTGTGTTTGCCGGCCGACAAGGGGCGTTCTCTCGACCGGCGCGCTGGTCCGGGCCGGTCGACGATGCCGACGCTCTGATCGGACTGCTGCAGGGGCGCCGGAATGATCTCACGGGTCCAGCCTCGAGGCTGGTCCCGGAGATCGGAGCGGTGCTGGCCTCACTGGGCGAGCTACCGGGAGTGTTGCTCGCTCGCATGTCGGGCAGCGGGGCTACCTGCTTCGGCCTTACCCGGACCACCCGGGAGGCGGAGCATGCTGCGCAGACCTTGCGCGGTCGGCAGCCCGGGTGGTGGGTGATTGCCTCGAAGCTTGATCGAAAGGGGGCGCTTTGCTCCCCTTCGGCAAATTAGGGTAGCGTGAACCGCCGGCGCCTGCCCGGCGTTGACGGCGGGGCAGGGCATCCCGCCTTGGAAGGGGCTGATGCATTCGTTCGGAAAAGCCAATGGGTAAGGTTGCGTTGATCACCGGCGCCACCGGACAGGATGGCGCCTACCTGGCCGAGCTGCTGCTCGCCAAGGGTTATGTCGTGCATGGGCTGAAACGGCGGTCCTCTTCCTTCAATACCGGGCGGGTCGACCATCTCTATGTCGATCCTCACGAGCAAGGCGCCCGCTTCTTCCTCCACTATGGCGACCTAACCGACGCGACCAACCTCATTCGCCTGGTGCAGGAGATCCAACCGGACGAAATCTACAATCTGGCCGCCCAAAGCCATGTCCAGGTAAGCTTCGAGACGCCGGAATACACCGCAAACTCGGACGCGCTGGGTACGCTGCGGCTGCTCGAGGCGATCCGCATTCTCGGCATCGGCGAGAAGGTGCGCTTCTATCAGGCATCGACCTCCGAGCTCTACGGCTCTTCTCCCCCGCCCCAGACAGAGCGCACGCCGTTCCAGCCGCGCTCGCCCTATGCGGCGGCCAAGCTCTATGCCTATTGGATCACGGTGAACTATCGCGAGGCCTACGGGTATCATGCCTCCAACGGCATCCTCTTCAATCATGAGGGTCCGACGCGCGGGGAAACCTTCGTCACCCGCAAGATCACGCGGGCCGTCGCCGCGATCGAACTCGGCCTGCAGGACCGCCTCTATTTGGGCAACCTCGACGCCAGACGCGATTGGGGCCATGCCCGCGACTATGTCGAAGGCATGTGGATGATCCTCCAGCAGGAGGAACCGGACGACTACGTGTTGGCCACCGGCGAAAGCCATTCCGTGCGTGAATTCGTCGAGCTGGCCTTCGGCGAGATCGGCCGCTCCATTCGCTGGCAGGGGCATGGGGCGGAGGAGACGGGCTTGTGCACTGAGACCGGCAAGACGCTCATCGCCGTCGATCCTCGCTACTTCCGGCCGACCGAAGTGGACCATCTCATGGGCGATCCCTCGAAGGCTCGTCAGCGCCTGGGGTGGCGGCACAAGACTGGCTTCGCCGATCTGGTGAAGGAGATGGTGGCAACAGACCTCGATACCGTGCGATGGGAGCAAAAGCGTCGTGACCGCTTCGAATAGCTCCTATGAACTGAAGGGCAAGCGCGTTTGGGTCGCCGGCCATCGCGGCATGGTGGGATCGGCCGTCATGCGCCGGCTGGAAAGCGAAGGGTGCGAGCTTCTCACCGTCGGACGCGAGAGGGTCGATCTGCGCCGGCAGACCGAAGTGGAGGAATGGGTGGCCGCGACGCGCCCGCAGGCAGTGTTCCTCGCCGCGGCGACGGTCGGCGGCATTCTCGCAAACGACACGCGCCCGGCCGAGTTTCTCTACGACAATCTTGCGATCCAGACGAACATCCTGAACGCCGCCTGGACGACGAAAGTGGAAAAGCTGCTCTTCCTCGGCTCCTCCTGCATCTATCCAAAGCTGGCGGCGCAGCCGATGGGCGAGGAAGCGCTTCTGACCGGCCCGTTGGAGCCGACCAACCAGTGGTACGCGGTCGCCAAGATCGCCGGCATCAAGCTGGCGCAGGCTTATCGACGGCAATATGGCGCGGACTTCATCTCGGCGATGCCGACCAACCTTTACGGTCCGGGCGACAATTTCGATCTGCAGGCCAGCCATGTGGTGCCGGCATTGATCGCCAAGACGCACGCCGCCAAACAAAGAGGCGCCGCGGAGGTCGAGATCTGGGGCACCGGCGCCCCTCGCCGCGAATTCCTCTATGTCGATGATCTGGCCGACGCCCTGGTCTTTCTGATGCGCCGCTATTCGGGCGAGGAGCATGTGAATGTCGGCACCGGCGCCGACCTTACCATCCGCGAGCTGGCCGAGCTGATCGGCAAGGTGGTCGGATTCGAAGGCGGGCTCCGCTTCGATCCCACAAAGCCCGACGGCACGCCGAGAAAGCTTCTCGATGTAAGCAAGCTGACTGGACTTGGCTGGACGGCCAGAACGCCGCTGGAAGAGGGATTGAGGCTCTCCTACCGCTGGTTTCTTGAGCACGACCCCATGGCGCGGGGCGCCGGGCGAAAGGCGGCGGGGGCGTAAGGCCGCCCGCCTCCATCGCCGTTGCCACTGGCGCCCTTGCATCCTATCTTCGGCCGCGCATCCACCAAGGGCCCGGCATTGGGGCGTGGCCAAGCGGTAAGGCAACGGGTTTTGGTCCCGTGACCCCAGGTTCGAATCCTGGCGCCCCAGCCAACCAGTCTGCTGCTTTTTCTCCTTCGCTTCTCTCCGGCGACGTGTCACCAAAAACCCGCGCACCGCCGCGCGTTAGGCGTGGCGGCTAAGCCGCCGGTGGTGTGGAGAGACAGGCTTCGACGCCGTTCAGTGGCTATTCGGACCCGGCGTCTCTGTTGTGGCCTTTGGGGATCACGCTCGATCGGGGCGCGGATCGAGCGCGGTGACATTCGACTTAGGTTTCTTGTAAGAAGCGCGTTGCTCGCATGCACGCTGCTCCATCAACTGATCGTCGCGCCCAAAGCAAGGCTGCACCAGCTTCCCTGGACAGCAGTCGGCGGGTATGAAAAAGCTCCTGAGAACATTAGGCAGATTCTCCTAACGATG
>DASPGI010000148.1:0-34593 GCA_035620695.1 Alphaproteobacteria bacterium | reverse complement strand
CTACCAGGAGCAGGTGCTCCAGATCGCTCAGCAGCTCGCCGGCTTTAGCCTCGCCCGCGCCGACCTTCTGCGCCGCGCCATGGGCAAGAAGATCCGGTCGGAGATGGAGGGGCAGCGCAAGGCCTTCATCGATGGCGCGATGGCCAATGGCGTCCCCGCCGCGAAGGCGGAGCAGATTTTCGAACAGGTCGACAAGTTCGCCGGCTACGGCTTCAACAAAAGCCATGCGGCCGCATATGGGCTGGTGGCTTATCAAACTGCCTGGCTGAAGGCGAACCACCCGGTGGAGTTCCTGGCCGCATCGATGACCTTCGAGCTCGGCAACACAGACAAACTCAACGGCTTCCGGCAAGAGCTGGACCGGATGGGCATCAGGCTTCTGCCGCCCGACATCAACAGGAGTCGGGCGGAGTTCGCGGTCGAGCCGCAGCCGGATGGCTCCAGCGCGATCCGTTACGCCCTGGGCGCGATCCGCAACGTCGGCGCGGCGGCGATGGAGGCGCTGGTCAACACACGTGAGGAGGGCGGTCCCTTCACCTCGCAGGCGGATTTCGCGCGGCGCGTGGATGCGCGCCTTGTCAACAGGCGCCAGCTAGAAAATCTGACTGCCGCCGGGGCCTTCGACAGCCTGCACTCGAACCGGCGCCAGCTCTACGAGGGCACGGAAGCGATTCTGCGGCTTGCCACTGCCGCGGCCGAAGATCGGTCAAGCGGGCAGGGCGGCCTCTTCGGCGCGCTCGGCGCCGAGCCTGACGCCCTGAAGCTACCTCCGGTAGACGATTGGCCGGCGATGGACCGCCTTCGCATGGAGTTCGAGGCGATTGGATTTTACCTCTCGGCCCATCCGCTGGACACCTATGCAGCGAGCCTGAAGCGGCTGGAGGTGGTGCGCTACGGGGACTTGCGCAAATGGCTGGCGGGGCGGCCGACGACGCGCGCGACGCTGGCCGGGATCGTGGTCGGCCGGCAGGAGCGGACGGGCCAGAGCGGACGACGATATGCTTTCGTGTCGCTCTCGGACACGAGTGGCGTTTACGAGATGGTCGTGTTCTCCGAGGTCCTGGGTGCCTCGAGAGAATATCTGGAGCCAGGGCAGGCCGTGTTGATCACCGCAGATGTGCAGCTTCAGGACGAACTTCCCAAGCTGCTTTGCGCCGGCGTCAAGCCGCTTGACGACGCCGTCGCGCAGGCCGCCGCCGGACTCAAGATTTTCGTCGCCGATCCGATGACGCTGCCGAGCCTAAAATCCATTCTCGACCGGCAGGGACGCGGGCGCGGCAAGGTCAGCCTGGTGCTGGATGTCGGGCCTGCGCGCGAGGTCGAGGTCAAAATCCCTGGCGCCTGGGCCATCAACGCCGCCGCTCGTGCCGCCATCAAGGCGATTCCGGGCGTCGTCGATGTGCAGGAGGTGTGAGGGGGCGTAGGTGTAATCGATCCTACCCGCATCGTGCAGACCGCGGTGGGGCTTGCTCAAGGCCCGCTTATCACCCGATAGCGACCGGACGGCAGACATCGCGGGTGGTCCGGGATGTGCCAGAAGCAGAACACGCATTCCGTCGGATTAGCGGCAGGAACTCATCGGCTAGGCGTCAGAGGAACTTCGTTAGCTCCTCAAAAGGTTCGCAAGCTGGTCTTTGGTAAACATCCGGCTGATCGTCAGACCCTGGATAATGATCGAGAAGGCGACGACAGCGAAAGTCATGTTCAGGATCAGCGGTTTCCACGAGCTATCGGGTAGCGAGGCTGCGAGCGCGAGAGACAGTCCGCCCCGCAGGCCGCCCCAGGTCAACAGTTTGGTCAGGCCCAAGCAGTCGGCGCGGATCACGTCCGCCACATGAAGACCGCTGACGAGCACCGATACCGTTAGTGCGCGGGCGAGGAGTACGGCTGCAATCGAAACGAGCGCGGGAACACCCAGCACGACGTCCTGCAGGGGATTGATCAAAACGACGTGGAAACCGACAAATACGAACAGCAGCGCATTCAGCACTTCGTCGATCCCGGACCAGAATGTTCGCAACGGTGTCACCGTGGTTTCAGTCAACCGCGGCGCGGTGATGTTGCCGGTGAGCAAGCCGGCGACCACGGTGGCGATCGGACCAGAGACGTGAACACCCTGAGCGGCGGCGTACATGGAAGCAACCGCCCCCAGTGAAACAAGCAGGCCGGTGCGATAGGTATTTGAGCGAAGCATCAGATGATGGATAACGAGCCAGCCTAAGGCGCCAAGGGCCATGCCACCCAAGACCTCGCGCACAAAAATGGATCCGGCATCACTCAGGCTGACAGCACTGCCGCCAATTGCCGAACCGGCAAAGATGGTGAAGAGGACGACTGCTACTCCGTCGTTTAAGAGTGATTCGCCGTCGATCACCGTCTCTAGGTTCTTAGGCAAGCCGATCTTTGAGAGAATCGCAAGCGCCGCCACCGGATCGGTTGCAGCGATCAGCGCCCCGAACACCAGCGCCTGAGTAAGCGTGATCGCCACGCCAAATAGTGAAAGGCCGCCATAGACTAGCCCGCCGGTGAGAAGACACGCGACCGCGGTCCCGGCGAAAGCCAACCAAAGTACCAGCCACCGTTGCTCACGAAGTGCCACCCATCGGACTCCCACGCTGCCGCGAAACAAGATGAAGCAGAGCACTCCCTTCAACAGGGTGTCGTTGAGGTTGAAGGATTGGGTGAGCTGGTGGAGCAGATCGACGAGCCCGAAAGGAACGAAGACTTCCAGTATTCGCAGTCCAGCCGTTGTCAGGCCTGCCATGAGTAGCAGACCGATGTCCGGCTGCAGATGCAGATAGCGATCGTTGACGAAATTCAGAATCGCGGCGATGGCCAACAGACAGGCGATGGTTGTAAAGACGCCCAAGTACCGCTTCCTTAGAGATCAACCCGCCGACATGTTTCGCTCAGGACGTGAAGGCAGGGGATTATCGGTTCCTGCAAGAGGACAACAGCTTTTTGCTTTCAGTGCGCCCCACCGGCGCATACGGCGCGAGAGCGTCTTGGCAGCGATGACCCGTCATCTCAGTAGGGAGTGTTGGGAAGCTCGCCGAGGAAAACTCAGGCTTTCGGTCCAAGCGTACTTACGCGACACCCAGGTTTGACCCTCCTCGTGGGGGACGACACAAGCGTTCCTCCTCCCCTCCCAATCCAGCAATGCTTATCACCAACGTTGCCCCAGCCGCTCGGCCGCTCAGATTAGGCTCGCGCGCTATTCCTCGAGATGAACTTCGACCTTGCCGGCGCGCACCGCGGCCTTCAGCGCGGCGTGGTCGCGTTCCGTTTGGTCGGCATAGAGCACGGCGAAATTGCCCATGGCTTCATCGAAGCTGTCCTGACCCCCTAGATAACCGCTGATCGGAAGCACGTCACCCGCCTTGGCATGAGCCCGCGCCAGAACCCACCCGCAGGCCTTGGCGTATTGCCTCAGGAGGTCCTCGTCCATGGCCTCCACCAGCGGCTTGATCTTGGCATCCCGCAATTGGCGCACATAGCCGTGCCGGCCAAGCCTTCCTGTAAGCCACCCCAAGAACACGTCGGTAGCCGGCTGCATTAGCCTCTGACCCATCACAACCCGCTGGCCGTGGTGCGGATAGGCGCTTTTTCCCGCATATGGCTCCAGCACCGATTGCCGGGCTTCCTTCCATTGCAGGAATAGGGGCTCGTTCGCGGCCGACATCATCAGGATGACAAGACATGCGGTACCGACACTGCCGATTCCGACCACCTTCACCGCCCCGTCCACCAGGTGATAGCGGTCGAGCAAGCTGCGGCGGTCATCGGTCAACGTCTCTCGGTATGATGACAGGTTCTCCCGCAGCAGATCTTGGAATGCCTCGGGACTCATGTGGTCGGGATGGAATATCAGGGGTAACGTGTCATGAATGAGGATCCGGCCGCCGACCATGCCGGTAAGCTGGGGATAGGCGACATCGGAGCTGCTTTGCGCGCTTGCCTTGGCGATCCGTTGCTGGAGACGGGCCTTGGCGAGCGGACCGGTTGCCAGTTTGGCCAAGTCGTCAGCCGACACCTGGGAATACCACACTTCGAGGGGGCTCATCTCTGAGTAGCCGCGCAGCCGCTTGCGATAGCTCCGGGCGCAGATCACCGCAGCGTCTCGGCCATCGGAATCGGAAAAGCCGTTGCTCCGGGCGGCGAGAACGAAAGATGTGACTAGGCGCTTGATGTCCCATTCCCACGGTGCCGGCAGCGTCTCGTCAAAATCGTTGATGTCGAACAGGATGTTCCGCTCCGGCGTGGCGAAGCCACCGAAGTTCAAAAGATGGCAGTCACCGCAGGCCTGAACGCGGACTCCTGTACTGGGGGTCAAAGCCAGATCGGCCGCCATCACCGCCGCAGCGCCACGATAGAAGGTGAAGGGCGACTGCAGCATCCGGCCATAGCGGATCGGCAGCAGACGCCGCAGCCGACCCTTATCGGACGCATGCAGAATCTGCAGGGGGTCCACCTTCTCCTTGGCCCGCTTCCATGATCCGTGGGCCTTGCGTGGCACCTGGTCGCGGAAAGCTTTGCCCTTCCTCAAACGGTGGGCAGCGCTTAGCCGGTGACCTGCCGGCACCACCGACGCAGCGGTTGCTCGTTCGCTCTTCGGAGTATCCTTGCGGGTCCTAGAGGGATTTGGCGGTTTGGATTTGGCCTTCTTGCGTGGCCCAGGTTTCGCTGGAGCAACGGTAGAAACGCCGGGTTCATCGTCTGCGTTACGGCCCCGGAGTTCGACAACTTTTTCCGCTGACCCACTGAGAAGCAACTGCGAATCGACCTTCGTGTCTGATCCCATCGTCGTCTCCCCAGCCCGGCTGAGCTAACGGAACCACCGTGGTCTCACAAAAATGTACTTGCTCGCCGCTAGGAAGTCTATCACCCCGGACTTCCGCATCGGGTCCAACCCCGACTGTTTCGCTAGGTTCCGGCGATCGTCAGCAATGAACTGCCTTGTTTGTCGTGCAGCGCCATAAGTGCGATACGTTGGCCCAACCGTGAGCTCGTCTCAGCGACATAGGCTCGAAGAACATGCCTCCGCGCACTCAATACACCAAGAACGGAAACCTATCGATCGCCTACCAGGTGTCGGGTGGCGGGCCGATCGATTTCTGCTTGGGTCGACCTGAGACGATCCGGCTCTTCCCCAGAAGCGTCAGCTCACGGACATGAATCGGAAATGCTTAAGCTTTTCGTCAGCTAAGTCCTCGGCACGAGACCTTCTTTGGCGGTCGCCAGTACCTCGCAGGAGTGCCATATCCAGACCTTCATCAGATCCTAAAAACTTCGGGTTATGCCTCAGGCTAAGATGCCACCCCATGCAGCGAGAGCAGACTTGTGGCGATCCTGGCCGCTGATGTGGCGGGCTACTCGAGTCTGATGGCGACCGACGAGCACCCTCGTACCCTTTCTTGTGAACTTCCTCTCAGTGCGTGGATTGAGGTGTGAACCCGGTCACGGCTTTGTCAGGGGCTAGTGAAGGCGCTCACTGAAAGAGAGCGAGCGGCCGTCAATGATCCTGCCCACAGAGAAGCAGCGTTCGACGGGAGGATCACACCATGAGAGTAGCCGCAAGGAGTGGGACGGTACCGATGGATGAGGCCCTTTCGAACGAGATTTCAAAGATTCGCAAAGCACTCATCGATATAAGGCAATTGATCTCCACGAGTGCGCCAGAGCAGCGAGAGAAGCTTGAGGAAATTCGGCTCATCTTGGAAGTTGCGTTAGAGGCGGCACCGCGGCGGCGTACGAATGACCTGTCGTATCGATAGCAGTAGCGACTAGTTTGGCGGTGGTCAATTTCGAGAAGCTATCGGCGCAACCGACGCCAGAGTGATAGGGCTTTCTTGCCGGGCCATAGGGCTGGGCAGAGACCGTCCGGCTGAGATAAGCGGGCATGATCGGGGTGATTAGTCGGCGGTCCGGTTCATAGGTTTCTAAGCCACGACCTACGCACTCCTTCGCACCGGATGCGTGCTTCCAGCGTCGGTGCTAGGCTTGATCGAGGCAGCGCAAGGGCCCCCTCCCGTGTCGAAGACCACAGAGCAGGCGTTTGACGCCCTGTCGGTCCGCCAGATATTGGCCGCTCTCCTTGTCGTCGGGTTTGCCTATTTCATTTTCGCCAAGGCTGGCCTCGCGCTTGCCTCCGTCAACCCCAGCGCCAGCCCGGTCTGGCCGCCCACAGGATTGGCGGTCGCATCGACCCTGCTGCTCGGGCGGAAAGCGGGGCTCGCGGTCTTCGTCGGCGCTTGGCTTGCCAATCAGACAACGACCGGGCTGCTCGCCTCCTCACTCGCGATCGCTTGCGGCAATACGCTCGAAGCGCTGATCGGCGCTCTGCTGATCAAGAAATGGGCTGGAGGCCTGAACGCCTTCGAGACACCTGCCAACGTGATCCGTTTCGCCGGCATCTGCCTCGTAGGCGCAACCCCGATCAGCGCCGGCATCGGCGTAGGCAGCCTCTACGTGAGCGGACAGGCCGACCTAGCCAGCTTGCCTGCGGTCTGGATCACCTGGTGGCTTGGAGATTTTACCGGCGCGCTCATTGTCGCTCCGGTGATCGTCCTCTGGGCCAAAAGCCGGGTTTGGCCGTTGCGATGGTGGCCCGTGGGCACGCGGCACATGGTCTACGTGGCCACGGTAGCGGTGGGCATGATCGCATTCAGCCCCTTGCTCCGTCACACCGAAATCCAAGGACCGATCGCTTTCTTGACGATCGTGCCGTTACTTTGGGCAGCGCTCCGCTGTACGCAGCGCGAGACGGCGACGGTGGCGCTGATATTGGCCGGTTTCGCCGTCTGGGGGACGGAAGCCGGCGGAGGCCCCTTCGAGCGGACAACCGCCAACGAATCCTTCCTGCTGCTGCTCATGTTCTTCATCAGTATTTCGCTTCCCAGCCTGGTGCTTGCTGCGGATGCTGCGGTCCGCCGTCTTATGGAAGAGCGGAGAATTGCAGCGCTGGCGGAAAAGGAGGTGCTGCTGCGCGAGGTGCATCATCGCGTAAAGAACAATCTCCAGACCATCGCCTCGTTGATCCACCTTGGATCCCAGCGCGGATCCCACGATAGCCGATCGGAATTCGACGCGCTTGCCCAGCGGATCGTCGCGATCGGCAAGGTATACGAGCTCGTCTACAACGCCGAGAACCTGACCGAGGTCAATATGGCGCAGTATTTGCATTACATCGCAGACACGCTGCGCACCGACCAGGTTGCGGTCGAGGTCAGGGCCGCACCGCTCAGGATCGGCGTTGACACCGCGATACCGCTTGGCCTGATCGCCGTTGAATTGGCGACCAACGCAGTCAAGCACGCCTTCACAACAAGCGGTACCATCAGCATGATGCTGCGCAGGATCGATGAGGAACGTGCCGAACTGGTGGTTGCAGACGATGGAATCGGTCTAAGTTCCGATCAGATGACGCCGAATTCGACTGGTCTCCAGATCGTGAGAGCGCTGGTGGGTCAAGTCGGCGGCACCCTGGAAACCCGTTCTGATGCGGGCACGGTGCATCACATCACTTTTCGGGCATAGCCTTTCCGCCACCCTCCGCATCCGGCAGTGGGTTCTACTAAGCGTTCTAGCAGCTTGTTGTAGAAGACGATCCGACCCCGAGCCGCACGAAGTTTCCGACGGATCATCTACGGTCGGCATGGCAGCCAGCGCGAGCCTGTAGGTGGTGAGGGCTAGACTATGGCTTCTTCTGCTCGGGCTGTTGTCCGGCGCCGTCAGGATACCGAGGATTCTGCAGTGGCAACGAACACGATTTTCAGTAGATCTTGCGCGGAGCAGGGCTTCGTCACGAACCCCGCCGGCTCGACTTCGGCGGCGCGCTTCTGCGTGCGGCTGTCCAGATAGCCGGACACGAACACTACCTTGAGCGAATGGCGCGCCTTCAGGCGCAGGGCGGTGCGCACGCCGTCCCCCTTATTCTTGAGCTTGATGTCGACCAGCGCCAAGTCGGGCTGGTGGCGCGCGGCCTGCTGCAGCGCCGAGGCCCCGGTGTCGGCGATCCCCAGGACGGTATGGCCGGCACCTTCGAGAAGCTCCGACATCGATGTCGCGAACAACGGATCGTCTTCGACGATCAGGATTCTGGCCATTCACGGGTCTCCTGGCGATGGCGCGTTGCCGCGGTTTCGACGGCCGTCAGCAGGTGCTTGGTCCAGACCGGCTTCTGCAGGACGGCGACCGGCTCCGCCTGCGTGGCTCTGGCAATGGTTGCGGCATCGCTTTGACCGGTGACAAAGATCACGGCGGTCCCAGCCGTCTCGCGCAGGATGCAGGCCCCCTCGATGCCATCCCGCTGACCGGCCAGCCGCACATCAAAAATGGCGACATCCGGAGAGGTGTCTTTAGCAAGACGAACGGCGTCGCTGACGCGAGGGGCCACCCCAACGACTTCGAATCCGGCCGTCGTGAGCACCGCGTGCATGCCCATCGCCTCGAGCGCGTCGTCTTCGACGATCAAAACTTTGGCCATGAGCCTGCTCAAATCACATTGACCTCACTTGGACGCAGCCTGCCTTCCCGTTCAGGTCCTGGGCTCCGGCTCGGTCGCCTGGACGAGGTCGCGAGAACGCGATCGTCTCGTCCAGGCAGCCGAGGCTCGCAGGCCGTAGGCGCTTTCCTAGCCGAACAGACGTGCGATCCGACCTCCACACCCGGTCGCTACTGCGTGGCGGCGTCACCCGCCGGCGGGGCAAGCTGCTGGAGCTGCTGCTGCTGCTGCTCGAGTTCCAGCTGTTGCGCCGCCGCGCGCTCCTCCGCTTCGCGTTCTTCCTTGGTCACGAAGTCTGGCGCGGTCTCCAAATCTGTCTTGGCCAGGCTAACCACGACCGTCTTCTCGCCGGTGTCCGGATCGTCCTGCAACTCGGCTTGGTCCCGCTTCAGCCCGACCTTCTTTTTGCCGATTCCGAAGATCAGGTACTCGACCTGGCCGATTTCCTCGCCGTCGGACCCCACCACGCGAGCGCCCATCAGGTCCTCCGCTCGGATCTGCGTCTCCGCCTGTTCGGGAAGAATCACCTCCTGGGCTGGGGCGGCAGTCACGGGTTGATCGGTTGCCTGCATATCAGTGGCCGAAGTCTGTCCGGTCGCAGGCTCTTCCGTTGCGGTCTGCGCCCAGGCGGGCATCGCCAGGGCGACCACGACCGCGGTTATGGTGAGAAGGTGCCTCTTCCATCTTCACCTCCTGCTGAATGTCGGTACCAGTTACTCAGTAAACGGAGGGTCATCCTGGATGTTCCCTTATTTTGTAGTCGGATAGGCAAGAATATTGCAGCCCGGCTCCTGGATAATTAGCCGTGAGGATCTCGGCGTGCCGTTATAAGAAAGCCCGACCGCAGCCGGCGCTTCTCTGAATTTTTCCTGTAATTGCGCCAGAATTTCCTTCCGCGGACCGCAACTGGCTGGTACGGGCTCGACCGCCAAAGGAACGCCCAATGTAGGCAACGAAGAGTATGGCTTTGCCAACGTTGGCAGCAGGCTTGCTGCCTCACGTTTGGATTCTCTGAGCGAGGGCGACAGGATCCGTATTGCTGTCGTGTTGTCACTCGGCGGCGGCAAGCTGTTCTTCGATAGCTTATTGCAGCGGCGGGGAGTTATCTTACGCCCTCTTCCGCTTCGTATCCCGTCCGAGCTTGAGATAGGCGCGCAGATAGTCGCCAGTGTAGCTCCCCGCCGTGCGGGCGAGGTCCTCGGGCGTGCCGGCGGCGACGATGCGCCCGCCGCGATCGCCCCCTTCGGGGCCGAGATCGACGATCCAGTCCGCGGTCTTGATCACCTCGAGATTATGCTCGATCACCACCACCGTGTTGCCCTGGTCCACAAGGCGGTGCAGCACGTCGAGAAGCTTTCGCACATCGTCGAAATGCAGCCCCGTGGTCGGCTCGTCGAGGATATAAAGGGTGCGCCCCGTGGCGCGGCGCGACAGTTCCTTGGCCAGCTTCACGCGCTGTGCCTCGCCGCCGGAGAGCGTGGTCGCCGGCTGGCCGATATGGATGTAGCCGAGCCCTACCTCCTGCAGGGTCGTCAGCTTGTCGCGGATCGCCGGCACCGCCTTGAAAAAGTCGGCCCCCTCCTCGACGGTCATGTCGAGCACCTCGGCGATCGACTTGCCCTTGAAGGCGATCTCCAGGGTCTCGCGGTTGTAGCGCTTGCCCTTGCAGACATCGCACTGGACATAGACGTCGGGCAGGAAGTGCATCTCGATCTTGATCACGCCGTCGCCCTGGCAAGCCTCGCAGCGGCCGCCCTTGACGTTGAAGGAGAAGCGGCCGGGCTTATAGCCGCGCGCCTGCGCCTCGGGCAGGCCCGCGAACCAGTCACGGATCGGTGTGAAGGCGCCGGTATAGGTTGCGGGATTCGAACGCGGCGTGCGCCCGATCGGCGACTGGTCGATATCGATGATCTTGTCGAGATGCTCGGCGCCCTCGATGCGGTCGTGCGCGCCCGGATGCAGCCGCGCGCCGTTCAGCCGCCGCGCCAGCGCCTTGTAGAGCGTCTCGACGATCAGCGTGGACTTGCCGCCGCCCGAGACCCCGGTTACGCAGATGAACGTACCGAGCGGGATCGAAACGCCAACATCCTTCAGATTGTTCTCCCGAGCACCGACGATCCGCACCTCTGAGCCGTTGCCGGGCCGACGCACCTTGGGCACGGCGATCTGACGGAAGCCGGTGATGTATTGCCCGGTCAGGCTTTCGGGATGGCGGAACACCTCCTCAGGCAGTCCCGCGGCCACCACGCGCCCGCCATGCACTCCGGCGCCCGGTCCCATGTCGATCAGATAATCGGCTTGGCGGATCGCTTCCTCATCATGCTCCACGACAAGAACCGTGTTGCCGAGATCGCGCAGGCGCTTCAGCGTGCCCAGAAGGCGCGCGTTATCGCGTTGATGCAGGCCGATCGAGGGTTCGTCCAGCACATAGAGCACGCCCGTCAGGCCGGAGCCGATCTGGGAGGCGAGGCGAATACGCTGGCTCTCTCCGCCCGACAATGTGCCCGAGGCGCGCGAGAGGGTCAGATACTCCAGCCCTACGCTGACCAGGAACCCGAGCCGCTCGTTGATCTCCTTCAAGATTCGGTGGGCGATCTCCCGATCCTTGGGTTTGAGCTGCGGCTCCAGCGCCCGGAACCATTGCGCAGCCTCCGTGATGGAGAATTCGGTGATCTCGCCGACATGCTTGCCGGCGATCTTGACCGCAAGCGCCTCGGGTTTCAGCCGATAGCCCCGGCAAGGCTCGCAGGGGCTTGTGGATTGGAACTTCGACAATTCCTCGCGGATCCAGGCGCTATCCGTCTCGCGCCAGCGCCGGTCGAGATTGGGAATGACGCCCTCGAAGGGCTTGCTGGTCTTGTAGCGTCGCAGGCCGTCGTCATATTCCATCGTCACCGGTTCGCCGCCCGAGCCGTAGAGGATGACGGACCTCGCTTTCTCCGGCAGATCCTTGAACGGCACTGTGGTCGAAAATTTGTAAGCGCGCGCCAGGCTGTCCAGCGTCTGCAAGTAGTAATGCGAGGTGGCGTTCGCCCAGGGGCTGATCGCCCCTTCGCGCAAGGTGAGGCGGTCGTCGGGGACCACCAGCATCGCGTCGAAATAGAGGGTCGAGCCGAGCCCGTCGCAGGAGGGGCAGGCGCCGAAGGGGTTGTTGAACGAGAACAGGCGTGGCTCGATCTCGTCGATCGTGAAACCCGAGACCGGACAGGCGAAGCGCGCTGAGAAGGTGGTGCGCTCGCCCGTGCCGGCATCCTCGACGAACACCAGGCCGTCGGCCAGCTCAAGCGCGGTCTCCAGTGAATCGGCAAGGCGGGTCTTGATCTCCGCTCGCACCACGAGCCGGTCGACCACGACCTCGATATCGTGCTTGACCTTCTTGTTGAGGGTCGGGACGGCGTCGATCTCGTAAAGCTTGCCGTCCACCTTCACGCGCTGGAAGCCCCGCTTCTGGAACTCCTGCAATTCCTTGCGGTACTCGCCCTTGCGTCCGCGCACGACGGGAGCAAGCAGATAGAGCCGCGACCCCTCGGGCAAGGCGAGGATGCGGTCGACCATTTGCGAGACGGTCTGGCTCTCGATCGGAAGTCCCGTCGCCGGCGAATAGGGCACGCCGATGCGCGCGAACAAGAGGCGCAGATAGTCGTAGATCTCCGTGACCGTTCCGACCGTCGAGCGCGGATTCTTGGATGTGGTCTTCTGCTCGATCGAGATCGCGGGCGACAGCCCCTCGATAGAATCCACGTCGGGCTTTTGCATTAGCTCGAGGAATTGGCGGGCATAGGCCGAAAGGCTTTCGACATAGCGCCGTTGTCCCTCGGCATAAATGGTGTCGAAGGCAAGGCTCGATTTGCCTGAGCCGGACAGGCCGGTGATCACCACCAGCCGATCCCGAGGCATCTCGACATCGATATCCTTCAGATTGTGCTCGCGCGCGCCGCGAACAACGATCTTGGTCAGCATGTCCAGGCCGGCTCGGGGAAAAGGTGCCCAGGATATACGCCCGCTCCATCGGAAATGCCACTGTTCTTTTTTTGTTCAGGCCGGCAATGCCAGTGGCGCGACCCCGGGCGAGCGGCTATTGTCGACCGATCATAGAGGCCGGAATGACCGATTCCGGCCGTTTTTCGGCACCGGATCGGGGTTAGAGCGATGGCAGGAAGTGTCAACAAGGTGATCTTGATCGGCAATCTGGGCCGCGATCCCGAAATCCGGACCCTCCAGGATGGCGCGCGCGTCGCCAACCTGTCGCTCGCGACATCGGAAAGCTGGCGCGACAAGGCCTCGGGCGAACGCCGCGAGCGCACCGAATGGCACCGCGTGGTGATTTTCAACGATCGGCTGGTCGATGTGGTCGAGCGGTTCCTGAAGAAGGGCTCCAAGGTCTATGTCGAAGGCCAGCTTCAAACCCGCAAATGGACCGATCAGTCCGGCCAGGAAAAGTACACGACCGAAGTTGTTCTGCAGCGCTTCCGGGGCGAGCTCACCATGCTCGACGGCCGCGGCGGCGGTGCCGGCGCGGGCGCCGAGGAAGAGGGCGGCGGCTTCGGTGGGGGTGGCGGTGGCGGCCGTGAGCCCGCACGCGGAGGCGGCGACCTCGACGACGAGATTCCGTTCTGAATTCCACCCCCTCTCCCGCCCTTCAGGGCGGGAGAGGGAAGCGCGGGCGTAGCTCGCGCGGGGTGAGGGTGGGCTTGAGCCTGCCACCCCTCACCCGGCCATCGCTAGCGCGATGGCCGTCCTCTCCCCGCTTCGCGGGGCGAGGGGGATATTGCTACAGTCCCGCGATCCATTTCTGCCGATGAGTACCCCCATGACCGTCCAGAAACGATTTGACAAGTCCAAGCTGCCGAGCCGGCACACGACCGTTGGCCCCGAGCGGGCGCCGCACCGCTCCTATCTCTACGCGATGGGGCTGAAGGAGGAGGAGATCGCGCAGCCCTTGGTTGGCGTCGCCACCTGCTGGAACGAAGCCGCACCCTGCAACATCGCGCTCTCGCGCCAGGCACAGGCGGCCAAGGCAGGCGTGAAGGCGGCCAAGGGCACGCCGCGCGAATTCACCACCATTACGGTCACCGACGGAATCGCGATGGGCCATGCGGGCATGAAGTCGTCGCTGGTGAGCCGGGAGATCATCGCCGATTCGGTCGAGCTCACCATGCGCGGCCACTGCTACGACGCCCTCGTCGGCATCGCCGGCTGCGACAAGTCGCTGCCCGGCCTGATGATGGCGATGGTCCGCCTCGACGTGCCCTCGGTCTTCATGTATGGCGGCTCGATCCTTCCCGGCAAGTTCAAGGGCAAGGATGTGACCGTGGTCGACGTGTTCGAGGCGGTCGGCGCCCATTCGGCCGGCAGGATGTCGGATGACGATCTGCACGCGCTCGAATGTGTGGCCTGCCCGGGCGCTGGGTCCTGCGGCGGGCAGTTCACCGCAAACACCATGGCCTGCGTCTCGGAAGCGATCGGGCTTGCGCTGCCTGGCTCGGCCGGTGCCCCCGCGCCCTACGAATCGCGCGATGCCTATGCCGGCGCCAGCGGCAAGGCAGTGATGAACCTCTTGGAGCTGGGCATCCGCCCACGCCAGATCGTCACCCGAGAGGCGCTTGAGAACGCCGCCATCGTCGTCGCGGCTTCCGGTGGCTCGACCAACGCGGCACTTCACCTGCCGGCGATCGCGCACGAGGCGGGGATCGAGTTCGATCTGCACGACGTAGCCGCGATCTTCAAGCGCACGCCCTATATCGCCGACCTCAAGCCGGGCGGACGCTATGTCGCGAAGGACATGTACGAGGTCGGGGGCGTACCGATCCTGATCAAGGCGCTGCTCGATGGCGGCTATTTGCATGGAGATTGCCTCACCGTGACCGGAAAGACTCTGGCGGAGAACCATGCTGAGGTCGTGTTTCCCGCCAACCAGGATGTGATCCGGTCGACTTCGAATCCGCTCTCGCCCACCGGAGGGGTGGTCGGGCTCAAGGGTAACCTCGCTCCGCAGGGTGCGATCGTGAAGGTCGCGGGCATGAAGCGGCTGCAGTTTGCCGGGCCGGCGCGCGTCTTCGAGTGCGAGGAGGACGCCTTCACCGCGGTGGATCAGGATCGCATCAAGGAAGGAGAGGTGATCGTCATCCGCTATGAGGGTCCGCGCGGAGGACCCGGCATGCGCGAGATGCTCTCCACCACCAGCCTCATCTACGGCAAGGGACTAGGTGAAAAGGTGGCGCTGATTACCGACGGGCGCTTCTCTGGCGCCACCCGCGGCTTCTGCATCGGTCATGTCGGGCCGGAAGCAGCGGTCGGCGGGCCGATCGGGCTCTTGAAGAATGGAGACCTGATCCGCATCGACGCCGAGAAGGGCACGCTCGACGCAGACATCTCCGAAGCGGAGATGGCGCGGCGGCACAAGGCCTGGACACCGCGCCGCCACGACTTCCAGTCGGGTGCGCTGTGGAAATACGCTCAGCTCGTCGGCGATGCTGAAAAAGGCGCCGTGACCCATCCCGGCGCTGCAGCGGAGACCCATATTTATGCGGAGATTTGATTAACCCTCATCCTTCGAGGCCCGCTTCGCGGGCACCTCAGGCTGAGGGGGACGTATCAGGCGACCTCATCCTGAGGTGCGAGGCGATGGCCGAGCCTCGAAGGACGAGGTCGCCCCAGTGAGGGAGAACATCATGGCTGCATCCAAGAAAGCGCGCGCGATCGGCTTCAACCACGTCGCCCTCGAGGTCGGCGACATCGACGAGGCGTTGGAGTTCTACGGCCGTCTTTTCGAGTTCGAGCTGCGTGGACGGGAAAAGGACGCGGCCTTCATCGATCTCGGCGATCAGTTCATCGCCTTGCAGGAGGGCCGCAAACAGCCCGCCGACGATAATCGCCATTTCGGCCTCGTGGTGAGCGACAAGGAAGCGGTGCGCAAGGCTCTGGTCGAAGCGGGGGTCGAGATCGTGCCGGGGCCGTTCTTGGATTTTCTCGATCCCTGGGGCAACCGGATCGAGATTATCGGATATGAGAATATCCAGTTCACCAAGGCACCGAACGTCTTGCGCGGCATGGGCCTATCGCACTTGAAGAAGAATGCCGGCGCGTTGAAGGAGCTGGCCGACAAAGGCATGGCGCCCGAGTGACAATGGCATTCTGGATCGCGGCCCCAGTACCGCCACACCTGTTGCGTAGAAGGCCTGGCGTCGTATCAGTCATGCTCCCCCACCCTGACCCTCTCTCCTCAAGAGAGGAGGGAAGTTTTGCCGACGCAATCCCCCTTCTCCCTCTCCTCGAGGCGGAGGGTTGGGGTGGGGGTGATCGGTTCGATCGAATCGGCAAAGCATTCTGATGCCTCGCATCGCCATCGGCTCCTTTCAGCACGAGACAAACAGCTTCGCCTCGTCAAAGGCGCGGTTCGAGGATTTCGTCAGAGGTGGCGGTTGGCCGGGCCTGACGCGCGGCGCGAGTATTTTCGAAACCGTCGCCGGGATGAACATCCCGATTACAGGCTTCATCGACGCCGCAAAGCCTCTTAGCTGGGAACTCCTGCCTCTGACCTATGCGCAAGCCACCCCCTCGGCCGAGGTAACCGACGACGCCTTCGAGCGCATCTCCGGCATGTTGATCGAGGATTTGAAGAACGCGCGCGGGATCGACGCCCTTTATCTTGATCTGCATGGCGCGGCCGTGATCGAGAGCTTCGAGGATGGCGAGGGCGAGCTGCTGCGCCGCATCCGCGCCTTGGTCGGGCAGGAGCTGCCGGTGGTGGCGAGCCTCGACCTCCACGCCAATGTCACTCCGGAGATGGTGGCGCTGGCCGATCTTCTGGTCTCCTACCGAACCTATCCGCATGTCGACATGACCGAGACCGGTGTACGCACGGCGATACTGCTGGACCGATTGCTGAAATCGAAGCACAAGCCGGCCAAGGCGTTCCGGCAGATCCCTTTCCTCATCCCCGGCGTCTGGCAAAGCACGCTGATCGAGCCGGCGCAGGCGATCTATGCTGGCCTGGCCCAGCGCGAGCGCGATCCGGTTCTCAGCCTCTCCTTCAACGCCGGCTTTGCCCCCGCCGACATCTACCATTCGGCGCCGTCTGTGCTGGCCTATGGCTGGGACGAAGCTGCGACCGAAGCCGCCGCCGAGACGCTGGCGCGCGATATCGAGGCGGCCGAGCCGGGGTTCCGCGGCAAGGTGTGGGAGCCGCGCGCGGCTGTGCGTCATGCCATGCAGGCGAGTGACGGTCGGCCGGTGGTGCTCGCCGACACGCAAGACAATCCTGGCGCCGGCACCGATTCCGACACCATCGGCATGCTGGAGGCGCTGGTGGCCGAGCATGCGCAGAACGCCGTGATGGGCCTCATCGCCGATGCCGAGACGGCGCGTATCGCGCACCGGGCAGGCGAGGGAACGGAGGTCCGGGTGCAGCTCGGCGGCCGGTCAGACGGCCATCCGTTCGAAGGCGGCTTCAAGGTGGTGAAGGTAACCGACGGCCGCTTCACCGCGACCGGCCCTTTCTATGGCGGCAGCCATATGGACCTTGGGCCGATGGCGCGGTTGGCGATCAGCGGGGTCGAGGTCGTTGTCGCCTCGAAGAAGGTGCAGGCCGCCGATCAGGCGATGTTCCGGCATGTCGGCATCGAGCCGGCCGAGAAGCGCGTGCTTGTGCTCAAGAGTTCGGTGCATTTCCGCGCCGATTTCCAACCTATTGCGGCCGAAGTTTTGGTCGTGGCAGCGCCCGGCGCCAACCCCATCGATCACACCAAACTGCCGTACAAGCGCTTGCGCCCCGGCATCCGATTGATGCCGTTGGGCCCGGAGTTTCGCCCTTAGCCCCTCCGCATACTGGCCGGCGCGTCATGGCCGCGCGCATACTCGCTTTAGCTGGAGCGGAAGTGCCCCCAACCGCCGGCGCATCGCTCCGGCTTGGCGCCGGCCAAGTCAGGGAGGCTCTGAGGATGCGCAGGGACATCGCCTTCAAGACCGAGGACGGAACGACGCTGCGCGGCTGGCACTACTTGCCGGATCAGAGATCGCGCCGGGTCCCGACCATCGTCATGGCGCACGGCTTTTCCGCGGTGAAGGAGATGTATCTGGACAAGTTCGCGGAAGCCTTCGCCGCCGCCGGCTTTGGCGCGCTCGTTTTCGACAATCGAAACTTCGGCGAGAGCGAAGGCAACCCCCGTCAGGAGATCGATCCCTGGCAGCAGGTGCGCGACTATCGGGACGCGATCACTTTCGCCGAGACGCTGGAAGAAACCGATCCCGCACGCATCGGCATCTGGGGCTCAAGCTACAGCGGCGGGCATGTCCTCGTGGTAGGCGCGATCGATCGCCGCGTGAAATGCGTGGCTTCCCAAGTTCCGCTCATCAGCGGGCATCGCAATGCGCGTCGGTTGATTCGGGCCGATCTTTGGGCCCCCGTCCAGGGCATGTTGGAGAGCGATCGGCGCAACCGCTATCAGGGGAAGGCGCCCGCGATGATCCCTGTCGTCGCCGAGGATCCGATGGCGCCGGCTGTGCTGCCGACACCGGATTCCTGGGCCTGGTTTACCGAAACCGAGCGGACCCGCGCCTCGAACTGGCGGAACGAGGTGACCCTGCGATCGGTCGAGATGTTCACGGAATATGAGCCGGGCATTTATATCCGCTACGTCAGCCCGACGCCGCTATTGCTGGTGGTGGCGCTGCAGGACCACCTGACCGTCGCCGACGAAGCCCTGGCCGCTTACCAAGAGGCGCTTGAACCCAAGCGCCTGGTGACGCTGAAGGGCGGACATTTCGACGCCTATGTCGCCGACTTCGAGACCGCCGCCGGGGCAGCGCGGGACTGGTTCGTGCAGCACCTGGCGCAGTAGTTCCTCGCAAGCGTACTTGCCGCGAACGCTCCCTCAGGTGCCGTCTTTGCTTGGTGCCTGAGGGCTGGGGGCGGGCGAGGGTATCGCTACCCTTCGCTCCTCGAACGCGAATAGTGCGGCAGCCCATCCTCGATTTTCATCCAGTCGAGCTGACTTTCGCTCCAGAGATGGAGGTCGGGCCGAACCGAGTTCGGATCGTCAAGCGATGCGGCGGTGAGGTCGATCTCGTCGGTCTCGCGGTTCGGACGCCACAGAAGCTGCGTCCCACAATTGGCGCAAAATCCGCGGCGCGCCTTGTCCGAAGAATCGAACCATTTCGGCCTGCCTTTGAGGAATCGCACATCATCGGCCTTGAAGGTCGCCCAGGTTACGATCGGCGCGCCGGACATGCGCTGGCACATGCGGCAGTGGCAGTGATTGACCTGGGTCGGCTCGCCTTCGACCCGATAGCGGATCGCGCCGCAGAAACAGCCGCCCTCGCGCGCGGTCATGCCGTCCCTCCCTGCAATTTGCACCAGACCGGCGTGTGGTCAGAGGCTTTGTCCTTGCCCCGCGGGTCGCGGTCGATATCCGCGCCATCGAGACGGTCGGCGGCCTGGGGGGAGAGGAGCAAGTGGTCGATGCGCAAGCCCATGTCGCGCTGCCAGGCGCCGGCCCGGTAATCCCACCAGGAGAAACCCAGCGTATCGGGGTGGTAGACACGATAGGCGTCGGTGAGGCCGAGGTTGAGATAGCGGCGGAACCAGGATCGTTCCTCCGGCGACACCATGATCTGCCCGCGCCAGGCCTGCGGATCATGCACGTCGAGATCGAAGGGCGCGATGTTGTAGTCGCCACCGAGTACGAAAGGCTCCTCGGCCGGCAACAGCTCCCTTATCCGCGCCTCCAGGCGGGCGAGGAAGCCGAGCTTGTACTGAAACTTCTCCGAGCCGACATTCTGCCCGTTGGGCACATAGATCGACGCCACGCGCAGCCCCCCGACGCGGCCTTCGATGTAGCGGGCATGCTCGTCGGCGCCGTCGCCGGGCAGCGCGGTCAAGTCGACCGCGATCGGCTGCTTGGCAAGTATGGCGACGCCGTTATAGGTCTTCTGCCCTACCATCGCGACCTGATACCCGAGCCCGGACAACTCCAGGCCCGGGAACTCCAGCTCGGTGCATTTGATCTCCTGGAGGAGGGCGATGTCGGGATCGGCGGCCTTGAGCCAATCAAGGACGTTGGCAAGCCTGGCCTTAATCGAATTGACGTTGAAGGTGGCAATCTTCATGGCGGCAGAGTAGCGGAGGAACCGGCCCGCTTCGAGAGCAGGCGTACCCCCGTGACAGAAATTGCGATAGCGTGCCTAGACCGCGAAAGAAGAACCGCAACCGCAAGAGGATTTCGCGTTCGGGTTCCTGACCTGGAAGGAAGAGCCGACCAGCTCCTCGACATAATCGACTTCGGCGCCACCCAGCAAGGTGAGCGAAACCTCGTCCACCACCAGCTTCATGCCGTCGCGCTCGAAGATCCGGTCTTCTCCCGCCGCCGTTTCCTCGAAGGAGAAGCCATACTGGAATCCGGAGCAGCCGCCGCCAGAGACGCTGAGGCGCAGCATCAACCCCGGCCTGCCTTCGGCCTGGATCAGCTCGCGCAGGCGGCGCGCCGCGCTGGCACTCAGGCCCACGGCAGGATCGATGGTTGCGGCTTCGCTCATATGCGGCACTCCTCGCCCTTCTATTTAAGGATTGGCGCGACCATGTCAAACCCGGCCCGCTCCGTTGCCGGACTGAGCCCAAAGGGGTAGTGTCCGCGCCGTCATGCCCGCCAGCTTTCGTGCGCCCTATGCCTGCCATCCGGAAAGCAGCCGGGGACGCCTGTATCCCGAGCCCGAGAGCGCCACGCGCACGGCCTTCCAGCGCGACAGGGACCGTATCATCCACTCCGCCGCCTTTCGGCGCCTGAAGCACAAGACCCAGGTCTTCGTCTATCACGAGGGTGATTACTACCGCACCCGCCTCACTCACTCGCTCGAAGTCGCACAGATCGCGCGCTCGATCTCCCGTGCGCTCGGCCTGAACGAGGACTTGGCCGAGGCGGTCGCGTTGGCCCACGATCTCGGGCACACGCCGTTCGGACATGCGGGCGAGGAGGCGCTCGCGGAGGCGATGTCCGCCTTTGGCGGCTTCGATCATAACGAGCAGACGTTTCGGATCGTGACCAGCCTGGAGCGGCGATATGCCGAGTTCGACGGCCTCAATCTGACCTGGGAGACGCTCGAGGGCGTGGTCAAGCACAACGGGCCGCTGGCCGGCCCGTCGGCGCGCAAGCCCGTGCCTGCCTCGATCGCCGCTTGGCCGCAGAACCTTGAGCTGGAGGGATGGCCCGCTCTCGAGGCGCAGGTCGCCGCCCTTGCCGACGATATCGCCTACAACAATCACGATATCGATGACGGGTTGAGAGCAAAGCTATTCACCATCGGCGATCTTGCCGAGGTGTCGCTGGTCGGACCGGTCTTCCGCCAAGTATCGGAACGCTATCGCGCTTTGGAAGAGCCGCGCCTTATCCATGAATCGATCCGGCGCCTCATCGATGCAATGGTTAACGATTTGATCGCCGAGACCAAGCGTGCCCTGGATACTCTGCGGCCGCGGGATGCCGATGCGCTCCGGCGTTGCGGGCGGCCGGTTGCGGCCTTCTCGAACGAAATGCGGGAGAACGACCGCGCGCTCAAGCGCTTCTTGTTCGAGCGCATGTATCGCCATAGCACGGTCAACCGGATGACCGCGAAAGCGCGCCGCGTCGTCCGCGATCTCTTCGCCTTCTATATCGAGGAGCCCGAGTGCCTGCCGGGCGAATGGCGCCAGGCCGCCGAGGGCCTTGATCCGTCCGAGACGGCGCGTCTCATCGCGGACTATATCGCCGGCATGACCGACCGATACGCACTCGATGAGCATCAGAGATTGTTTGACCTCTATACGCGGCACCCATGAACTTGTTCAGCCACTTCCGCGACGAGATCGCGCGCGTCCTGACCATGCTCGCCGAGGAAGGCCGACTGCCGGACGGGCTTGATCTGTCCAAGGTGGGCGCCGAGCCGCCGCGCGAAGCCGAGCACGGCGACATTACGACAAACGCGGCGATGATCCTGGCCAAGCCGGCGGGCCTGGCGCCGAGAAAATTGGCCGAGCTGATCGCGGAGCGGCTCAGCGCTCACCCCGACGTGACGGGGGTCGAGATCGCAGGACCAGGCTTCATCAATCTCAGGCTTTCGGAGAAGTTCTGGCGGGCGCGGCTGGCAGATCTTCTGCGTGCGGGCCCCGACTGGGGCCGCTCGCGCATCGGGGCCGGCCGCTCGGTCAATGTCGAGTACGTCTCGGCCAATCCGACCGGCCCTCTGCACCTCGGGCATGTCCGTGGAGCGGTCTTCGGTGATGTTCTATCTTCTCTTTTAGAATCAATAGGATACAAGGTTACACGCGAGTATTACATTAATGATGCCGGAGCCCAGGTCGAGGTGCTCGCGCGTTCGGCCCATCTGCGTTACCTGGAGGCGTTGGGGGAGGAGATCGGGCCGATCCCTGAAGGCTTCTATCCCGGCGAATACCTGAGGGAAGTTGGCCGCGCTCTCGCTGAGCGTGATGGGGCGCGCTGGCGTGGCAAGCCGGAGGCGGAGTGGCTTGGGCCGGTGCGCGACTTCGCCGTTGAACGCATGATGGATCTCATTCGAGCCGATCTCGAGCTCTTGGGAGTGCGCCAGGATGTGTTCAGCTCCGAGCGCGCGATGGTGAAATCGGGCGGCGTCGAGAAGGCCATCACCGTGCTCGAAGAGAAGGATCTTGTTTATGTCGGCGTGCTGGAGCCGCCCAAGGGCAAGACGCCGGAGGAGTGGGAGCCCCGGCCCCAAACCTTGTTCAGATCGGCCCGATTCGGGGACGATGTCGACCGTCCGTTAAAAAAGTCCGATGGAAGCTGGACCTATTTCGCGCCGGACATCGCCTATCACTATGACAAGTGGCGTCGCGGCTCGGACATTTTGATCGACGTCTGGGGCGCCGATCACAGCGGCTATGTCAAGCGAATGAAAGCGGCTGTGAGCGCGATCACCGACGGCAAGGCCGAACTTGACGTCAAGGTCTGTCAGCTCGTGCGGCTGTTCCGGGAGGGTCAGCCGGTGAAGATGTCGAAGCGCGGCGGGACCTTCATCACGCTCCGTGAGGTCGTGGAGGAGGTCGGCAAGGACGTTGTGCGCTTCATGATGCTGACCCGCAGGAACGATGCCCCGCTCGATTTCGACCTCGCCAAGGCGATCGAGCAGTCCCGGGACAACCCGGTCTTTTATGTCCAGTATGCGCATGCACGTTGTCATTCCGTGCTTCGGCTCGCCGCGGAAACCTTCCCGAGTCTCGTTCTTGCGCCGGAGTCGCTGGCGCGGCAACGTCTGGAGCTTCTTAACGATCCGCATGAACTTCACCTTCTAAAGCTTTTAGCTGCCTGGCCGCGTATGGTTGAAACCGGGGCGGAGGCACATGAGCCGCACCGGCTTGCATTCTTTTTGTATGATGTCGCCGCTGCTTTCCACGGCCTGTGGAACAGGGGGAAGGACGAAGCAGCGTTGCGTTTTCTGATCGCCGATGATGCTGCCTTGAGCGCCGCGCGGCTGGCGTTGGTCCGCGCCGTGGCGCTTGTGGTCGCCTCCGGGCTCGGCATCTTCGGCGTCACGCCCTTAGAGGAGATGCGCTGATGAGTTCGGAAATCCGGCCGGAGGATATCGAGGCCGCCATTGCCGCTGCCGAACAGCGTCGCCGCTCACGGCTTGGGGGAGCCGCGGAAACCGCTACCCGCGATACGCCTTCGCGCCGTCCACTGATCCCCGACCGCATCAAGGCGAGCGCGCCGGCCGGCGATACGACCCTGCGTGAGCAGGCAAAGCCTTCTTCCGCGCCGATGGCGGACGAGCTTGACGATTCCTGGCTCGATCAGCCGGCCCGGCCGCGACCGGCGGCGAGCCGTGTCGCCAACTTGCCCGAGGGCGAGGTGGTCTGGGAGCCCGAAACACGCCGCTCCGGGCTGGCGCTTCCCTTCGGCATCGGTGCGGTGGCGTTGATCGTGTTCGGATCCATTCTCTGGTGGGCCTACAGCTCCGATACCGAGGATACCGGCGGCCAAGTTCCGGTCATCGCCGCCGAGGAGACGCCGATCAAGGTCAAGCCTGCGGATGAGGGCGGCCTCGAAGTCCCCGATCAGGACAAGCTGATTTACGAAAACATCGCCGAGGGCGAGCCAGGCGCGGGTACAGTGGAACAAATTCTCCCCGGACCGGAGGAGCCGGTTTCGCCGCCGCAGCCGGTGGCGCCCGCCGTAACCGCCGAGCCAGCCCCGCTCGTTCCATCGGAAACGACTGCCGATACTGCGCGGTCCGATGTAGCGGCGCCGGACTCGACGACGCCGGCGCCTGCACCAACTGCCGCTCCGTCGACCCCAGCGACGCCGCCGGCCACCCTTGCGCCGTCGGAACCCGCCGCGTCGACCGACGCTGCGGCACCAGCATCGACAGTTCCCTCGGAACCGGCGCTGGCAGCTTCCGCCACATCATCCGCCACCACTCAAGAGGCGACGGCTCCTGCCGCCACACAGGCGCCAGCCGCGCCTGCCACGACGGCGGCGGCCGGGAGCTGGAAGATTCAACTCGCCGCGGTCAAAACAGAAGCGGCGGCCAAGCAGGAGTGGAGTCGTGTTCAGAAAGTGCACCCGGACCTGCTCGGAGATATGCGGCTCACGGTGCAGAGGGCCGATCTCGGGACCAAAGGCATCTTCTTCCGCATTCAGGCGGGTCCTCTGCCGAATCGCACCACAGCCGAGGATGTCTGCGCCGAGCTGAAGGCCAGCAAGCAGCCGTGCATCGTGGTCAAGCCGTAGGCCTTCCGCCGCGCGCGGTCATATTCGGGTGCGCCGGACCGGAACTGTCAGACTGGGAGCGGCGCTTCTTCGCCAAGGCCGATCCTCTTGGCTTCATCTTGTTTCAACGCAACTGCATCGATCCGGCCCAGGTGCGGCGGCTGGTTGCCGGGCTGCGGGAGAGCGTCGGCCGCGCCGAAGCCCCGGTGCTGATAGATCAGGAAGGCGGTCGCGTGCTGCGACTGAAGCCCCCGCATTGGCGCGCCGCCCCTGCGCAAGGAGAATTCGGAGATCTGGCGGGCCGGAACGCCGAGAGCGCCCACGAAGCGGCTTATCTGAATGCCCGGCTGCTTGCCGTGGAGCTGGCCGAGCTCGGCATTACCGTCGATTGCGCGCCCGTGCTTGACCTGAGGCTGCCTGGCGCCCATGAGGTGATCGGCGACCGGGCGCTTGGATCGGACCCTGTCAGAGTAGCGGAGCTGGGGGCGGCCGTGGCGCAGGGTTTGCTCGACGGGGGAGTGCTCCCGGTCATCAAGCACATTCCCGGTCATGGGCGCGCCACCTTGGACAGCCATCATGATCTGCCGGTCGTGGATGCCGGGCGCGAGCTCCTGGAGCGCACCGATTTCGAGCCGTTTCGGCGACTTTCCTCTCGGCCCTGGGCGATGACGGCGCACATCGTCTATCGTGCAATCGATCCGAAGCATCCGGCGAGCCTGTCCAAGCGGGTGATCGAGGAGGTAGTTCGAGGTTCGATCGGTTTCCAAGGTTTTCTCGTGAGCGACGACGTCACCATGAAGGCCCTCAAGGGCGAAATAGGCGAGCTTGCGCGCAGGGCGGTCGAGGCAGGCTGCGATGGGGTGCTTCACTGCACGGGCGATGCGGAGGAGATGGAGCGCGTGGCCTTGGCTACGCCCCGACTTTCGGACCCGAGCCTGGAGCGGCTTGCGCGCGCGGCAATGGCGTTGCCGCAGCAGCGCAAGGAGATCGATCTGGCCGCGGCCCTTGACCGCATCAAAACACTGCTCGCCGCCTGAGGCTGGTTTCCTGGTGATCTCGCTCGATAACACCTTCGACATCGTAGCCTTCGCTGTGCCCGCCGTGATCGCCATCACCACCCACGAGGCCGCGCACGGGTTCGTCGCGGACAGGCTGGGCGACGACACGGCGCGCCGCATGGGCCGCGTCACTTTCAATCCCATCCGTCATATCGACCCGGTGGGAACCATCCTCCTGCCGGCGATACTGCTTCTGTCCGGTGCGCGGTTCCTCTTCGGCTGGGCCAAACCGGTCCCGGTGAATTTCCACCGTCTGCGCAATCCTCGCCGAGACATGGTACTGGTCGCCGCGGCCGGGCCGGGGGTGAATCTCGCGCTCGCCATCCTGTCAGCGGCCTTGCTGCATCTGGTTCCACTCTTCCCGGATCCTGCTGCCGGTTGGATCGCCGTGGGTCTCAGTCAGTCCGTGCTTTTCAACCTGATGCTTGCAATCTTCAACATGCTGCCGCTGCCGCCCCTCGACGGCGGGCGCGTGGCGATAGGGCTTCTGCCCAATTTCGTGGCGATCCCGCTGGCGCGCTTCGAGCGGTTCGGCATTCTGATCGTTCTGAGCCTGTTCATCCTTCTGCCGCTTCTTGGCTCGGAATTGGGCTACACTCTGGATCCATTCGGCGTGCTGATTGGCGGACCGTTGAATTGGCTGTTGCGTTTGGTCGGCATGCTGACCGGACATTCGCTGGAAGGGTATTAGGCGATGACGGTCGAGGAGCCGTTCGAGGAGATGCTGCCGCCCGCGGCCAACGACGATCACCAGCTCGTGCTGGATCTCGACGGCTTCGAGGGACCGATCGACGTGCTCCTGACGCTCGCCCGGGATCAAAAGGTGGATCTGGCGAAGATTTCGATTCTGGAGCTGGCCGATCAATATTTGTCGTTCATCCAACGCGCACGGCGCTTGCGGCTGGAAATTGCCGCCGATTACCTCGTGATGGCGGCGTGGCTTGCCTATCTGAAGTCGAGATTGCTGCTGCCGGAGCCGGAGGGCGAGGGCGAACCAACCGGGGCGGAACTTGCCGCCGCTTTGGCGTTTCAATTGCAGCGCCTGGAAGCGATGCAGCAGGCCGGCGTCAAGCTTCTAGCCCGCCCGCGGCTTGGTCAGGATTTTTTCCGACGGGGTGCGCCCGAGACGACGCGCATCATCTCTCACACCGTCTACGACGTCAGCCTCTACGACCTGCTCAAGGCCTATGGCGAGCAGCGCGGGCGCCGCCAGGACACGGCGCTGCATATCGCTCCCACGGACCTTTACTCCATGGATGAAGCCCTGCGCCGGCTGACCGAGATGCTCGGCCATACGCCCGACTGGCGAAGCTTGGCCGCGTTCCTGCCAAGGGGCCTGAGCGGTCTTGTCTATCGTTCGGCCGTTGCGTCCACCTTCGCCGCCTCGCTGGAGCTGGTGCGAGCCGGCCAGGTTGAGCTGCGCCAGGACGCCGCCTTCGGGCAGCTTTATCTTAGGGTCCGGGCTGGCTCCTCCACAACGACCCCTGCAAATCAGAGCATCTAGATGACCGAAGATCGTTACATGCTTTTGCGAATGGTCGAGGCGATTCTCTTTGCCACCGCCGAGCCTGTGCCGCTCGCGGCGCTTGCCCGGCGCCTTCCGGAGGGAACCGACGTAAAGGGGCTGGTAGAGGAGTTGAAGGGCCTCTACGCCAATCGCGGCGTCAATCTAGTTGAGATGGACGGTCGTTTTGCTTTTCGCACGGCCGCCGATCTTGCTTCGCGCCTGCAGATCGAGCGGGAGGTTCCTAGGAAGCTGTCGCGCGCCGCTCTCGAGACCCTTGCCATCATCGCCTATCATCAGCCCGTAACCCGCGCCGAAATCGAGGAGATTCGTGGCGTTGCGCTGTCCAAGGGTACGCTGGACACGCTCATGGAAGTCGGCTGGGTCGAGCCCAAGGGCCACCGGCGCACGGCGGGGCGTCCGGCCACTTGGCGGACCACGCCTGCCTTTCTCGATCAGTTTGGCTTGGAGAGCCTGGCCGATCTGCCCGGCATCGAGGAGTTGAAGGCCGCGGGGCTGCTCGATGCGCGCCCGGCCATCTCCGCGCTGGGAGCCAGCGCTGCGGCGGCGTCGCGCCCGATCGACGAGGCCGAGGAGGATGAGGAGGAAGCTGAGGGCGAGGGGGCGGGAGCAGCTGGTGCCCCAGGAAGCTTGACCGAACTTGCCCCGTTCGAGGAGGGCGAGGAGCCGCCCCGCCGCGTCGAACAAGCGCTCGCTGAACCCGCTTGAGCACCCCTTGCGGGGGCGCCGGCGACCTTTCCTTAGAGGCCAAGCGACCTTACATATCGATATAACGGCAAGGGAACATTGCGGCGGGCTGGGCTTTTGCGCCAATATCCGCCGCCACACGGCCTGGACATGGTAGGAGACCGCCCGAGATGGGAAGCTTTAGCATTTGGCATTGGCTGATCGTACTGGCCGTCGTGCTGCTGCTGTTCGGCGGCGGCGGCAAGATCCCCAAGCTTATGAAGGACATGGGTGTGGGAATTAACGCCTTCAAAAAGGGCTTGAAGGAAGAGAAGGGCGGTGCGGAGGGCAAGGATACCGACACCGCGCGCCTTGAGCGCGGCGAGACGGCGAGCTCCGCCGAGCGTAAGGAAACTGCAAAGAGCTGACGTCCTTCACCGAACTGGTGTGATCGGACGGACAGGGCCGGACGCCTCCTGGGGCAGTGATGCTCGATATCGGCTGGTCTGAAATGGCGGTGATTGCGCTCGTCGCCCTTGTGGTGATCGGGCCCAAGGACCTGCCCAAGGCCATGAAGACCGTGGCGTTCTGGGTTCGAAAGGCGCGCAAGCTCGCCTCCGAATTCCATAGCGGCGTGGATCAACTCCTGCGCGAGGCGGAGCTGGAGGAGGCGCGCGAGACTATTCGCAGCGCCAGCCGGATGAAACTTGATCGCGCGCTCGAACAGACGATCGACCCGACCGGCGATGTCAACAAGGCGCTTCAACCGCCAACGGATGCGGATTTGTCAACAGATTCATCCGCGGCTCCGGCGACAGCGGAGCCGAAGCTGACGGATTCCCCGGCATTGCCTGACGCGGCGCCGGCCTCGCCTGAAGCGGCCACGGCCGCCGAGGTTTCCACGCCAGCCAAGGCGGAGACTGCCTGAGAATGGCGATCGACGACAATCCGGAAAGCGAAGACCGGAAGATGCCGCTGCTCGATCACCTGATCGAGCTGCGCGCGCGTCTGCTGCGCGCGGTGATCGCGCTCTTCGTCGCCTTCATCGTCTGCTTCTATTTCGCCGAACCCCTCTACAGATTTCTGGTGCAGCCGCTGGCCGATATTTTGGCCGCGAAGGGTTTTGACAACCGGCGGATGATCTACACCGCCTTGACTGAGGTCTTCTTTACCTATGTGAAGGTCGCGTTCTTTTTCGGCGCCTTCATCTCCTTCCCGATTTTCGCGACCCAGATCTACAAATTCGTGGCGCCCGGACTGTACCGGAACGAAAAAAAAGCCTTTCTGCCCTTCCTGGTCGCGACGCCCGTCCTCTTCTTTCTGGGCGGGGCGATGGTCTATTACCTCGTGTTGCCGATGGCTTGGCGGTTCTTCCTGAGCTTTGAATCTCCCGGCGGGGATGGCGCGTTGCCGATCCAGCTCGAGGCCAAGGTGGCCGAATATCTGAGCTTGGTGATGCAGCTTATCTTCGCATTCGGCATCGCCTTCCAGCTTCCCGTGATCATGACGCTTCTGGCGCGCGCGGGCATCGCCACCGCAAAAGGAATGGCCGAGAAAAGACGCTACGCCATCGTCGGCGTCTTCATATTCGCTGCGATCCTCACTCCGCCCGATCCGATCAGCCAGATCACTCTGGCGGTGCCTATCATCGTGCTCTACGAGCTGTCGATCTGGATGGCGAAGCTGGTCGAACGCGAACGCGCCAAGCGCGAGGCCATGCTTGAGCAGGAACTCAAGCTCCCCACTGCCTGAGCACGGTCCCGATTGCGGCTCCTGGACGGGGCCGGGGTCGGCCCGTATAAGGGCTGGGGCTTTTTCGAAGACTGCGGTTCCTGTCGCCATGCATGATCTGAAGCTCATCCGCGATGACCCCGGCGGCTTCGACCACGCGCTGGCGCGCCGTGGGCTGAAGCCACTGTCGGCCGCCATTCTCGAGCGGGATCGCGAGCGGCGCGAGGCGCTGACACGCGCCCAGGAGCTTCAGGCGCGGCGCAACAAGCTGGCGAAAGAGATCGGAGAGGCCAAGCGCAAGGGCGCCGACTCGGCAGCGCTCATCATGGAAGCCGAGCGAGGCAAGGCCGAGCAGGCGGAGGCCGAGTCGCGTGCCGCGGCGCTTGGGCAGGAGCTCGATCTGCAGCTTGCGTCGATTCCCAACCTGCCCGCGCCGGAGGTCCCCGACGGCGCCGACGAGAGTGCAAACCGCGAGATCCGCCGAGTCGGCGCGCCGCGGAGGTTCGATTTCTCGCCCAAAGCCCATGACGATATCGGAGTAGGACTTGGGCTCATGGATTTCGAGCGCGCGGCGAAAATGTCCGGCGCGCGGTTCGTGGTGCTGAAAGGCGCGCTTGCGCGTCTCGAGCGTGCGTTGGCCCAATTCATGCTCGACCTACATATCGGCGAATTCGGCTACACCGAGGTCGCGCCGCCGCATCTGGTGCGCGAGGAGGCGATGTTTGGCACCGGGCAGCTGCCGAAATTCGCCTCCGACCTCTTTCGGACGGGGGAGGGATTTTGGCTGATTCCCACCGCCGAGGTCTCACTGACGAACCTGGTCCGCGAGGAAATCCTTGAGGAAAGTGCGCTTCCGCTGCGCTTTACAGCCTGGACGCCTTGCTTTCGGTCCGAGGCGGGAGCGGCGGGCAAGGACACGCGCGGCATGATCCGCCAACACCAGTTCACCAAGGTCGAGCTGGTTTCGATCGCGCATCCGGATCGCTCCGAGCAGGAGCATGAGCGGATGACGGGGTGCGCCGAGGAGGTGTTGAAGCGACTGAGCCTGCCCTACCGGGTGGTGCTGCTGTCGACCGGCGATATGGGCTTTGCCGCGCGCAAGACCTACGATATCGAGGTCTGGCTGCCGGGGCAGGGGGGGTATCGGGAGATTTCCAGCTGTTCGAACTGCGGCGATTTCCAGGCCCGCCGCATGAAGGCGCGATTTCGCGTCTCCGGCGAAAAGGGGACGCGCTTCGTGCACACGCTCAACGGTTCGGGCTTGGCGGTCGGCCGCACGCTCATCGCGGTGCTGGAGAATTATCAGAATGCCGACGGCACGGTTGCCGTGCCGAAGGCGCTGCAATCCTATATGGGCGGAATCGAGGCGATTGGAGGCGATGCCAAGGCCTGATTTTCAACTCTCGAGAGCGCGTATCCTCGTCACCAACGATGACGGGATCCACGCGCCGGGTATCGAGGTGCTGGAGCGCATCGCCCGCTCGCTCAGCCCCGATGTCTGGACCGTTGCGCCGGACGTCGAGCAAAGCGGCACCTCCCACTCCCTGACGCTGCGCCGTCCTCTGCGGTTGCGCCGACATGCCGAGCGGCGCTTCTCGGTCGACGGCACGCCGACCGACTGTGCCCTCCTTGCCATCAACCACCTGTTGAAGGATCGGCGGCCGGACTTGGTCTTGTCGGGGGTGAACGGCGGTGCGAATCTCGGCGAGGATGTGACCTATTCGGGCACCATCGCGGCCGCCATGGAATCGACGCTGCTGGGAGTGCCCTCGATCGCGTTGAGCCAGGTCAATCGCGGAATGGACGAGCCGCCCTTCGCGATTGCGGAACAACATGGGGCCGAGGTCATCCGCCGGCTGGTCTCGGTGAGCTGGCCGATCGGCGTGCTGATGAACGTGAATTTCCCGGATACCGGCGGCAAGCCGGTAGCGGGCATCCGGGTTGGCCGCCAGGGGCGACGGATCAGCACGATCGAGCTGATCGAGGGAAGGGACCCAAAGAACCGGCCCTATCTTTGGATCGGCGATTTTACCAATGACGAGACCGCCGAGCCGGATACGGATCTTGATGCGGTGATGGATGGGGCAATCGCAGTGACGCCGCTGCATCTGGATCTGACTCACGACCCCAGCCTGGCGCTGATACGCGATCTATTCCCATGAGCCTGCATTCTCGCAAGATTCGGCTGATCATGGAGTTGCGCCACTCTGGCGTAACCGATACCGCGACACTGGCAGCCATGGAGCGAATCCCGCGCGAAGCCTTCGTGCCCGGAGCCTTCCGCGACCGCTCCTACGACCCGCGCACGTTGCCTATCGGATGCGGTCAAACCTTGAGCAATCCGCAAGTCGTCGCACTTATGACGCAGGCGCTCTCGCCGACTCGATCGAGCAAGGTTCTGGAGGTCGGCACCGGCTCGGGCTACCAGACTGCGGTGCTTTCACGCCTCTCGCGCCGCATCTATACGATAGAGCGGCACAAGGGCTTGCTCCTCGAGGCCGAGGCCCGATTCAAGTCCTTGCGCATCCACAACATCACGACCCGGCATGGCGACGGCACGGCCGGCTGGCCGGAGCAGGCGCCCTTCGACCGCATCCTGCTGACGGCTGCCGCCGAAAAGGTGCCCCCGAAGATCGCCGAGCAGCTTGCGCTGGGGGGTGTTCTGGTGCTGCCGATGGGGCCGGATCGCGAAGGGCAAAGGCTGATGCGGATTGAACGGCGCCTGGATGGGAGCTGGCATGCGGATGATCTCGGCCTCGTCCGTTTCGTGCCGTTGGTCGCCGGGGCGTTGCCTCCCATGGAAGTGGTTGTAGTGCCGGAGTCACTTGCGGCCGTGGAGGAGGCATGAGCGACGTCGACATGTTGCTCATGCGCGGCTTAACTTGCGCGCTCATGATCCTGACAGGCTGCGTCCCCTTTCCGGAACCTAACCCTTATGCCGATTCCAGCGCAGGGGCTCCGGCCGCGACCGCCCCAGCGCCCGCCGCTTCGGCTCTCTCCGAAGGGGTCATTCACCGGGTGCAGCGGGGCGATACCCTCTATTCTTTGGCGGAGCGTTTCCGCATTCCGGTCCGCAGCATCATAGATCTGAACCGGCTGAGGCCGCCTTACCGCCTTATCCCCGGACAGCCCCTGTTGATTCCCAAGCCTCGCGAGCATCGTGTGGTGGCTGGCGACACCGTCTATGGAATCTCGCGGCGTTACGGGGTCGACATGTCCGCTTTGGTCAAGCTCAATGGCATCGCGCCGCCCTACACGATCAAAGTTAGCCAGATCATGCGGCTGCCGGCTCCAGTCGAAACGCAGGACCTGACCGTGGCGGCCGTTTCTTCACCGGAGCCGGCACCCGCTGCGTCACTCACCCATGCGCCGGGATCTCCCGACGCCAGCGGGCCGTCCGGCGTGCTGGTGGAGGAGCTTCTGCCCGCCGGGGCAGCGCCGCCGGGAGGAACCGAACCGCCGCCGTCGCCGTCCGCCGCACCCTCTGTCGCATCAGCTCCACCTCCCAATCCCGCAACCTCCGTGGCCGGCATTGTGCCCGCGCCGCGCTCGAGCTCACGATTCCTGTGGCCGGTCGAGGGCAAGATCCTCTCCGGCTTCGGGCCGAAGAAGGGCGGATTGCATAATGACGGAATCAATATCGCGGCGGCTCAGGGCACGCCCGTCCGTGCCGCGGAGAATGGGGTGGTGGCCTATGCCGGCAACGAGTTGCGCGGCTTCGGCAATCTCCTGCTGATCAAGCATGCCGATGGCTGGACCTCCGCCTACGCCCATAATGAGGAACTTTTGGTGCGGCGCGGAGATCGGGTCGAGCGCGGCCAGATCATTGCCAAGGTCGGCTCCAGCGGCAGCGTCACCTCCCCGCAGCTTCATTTCGAGCTTAGGGACGGCGCGCGCGCGGTCGATCCGGTCAGGCTGCTTTCCCGGGCTGAAGCGGGGCTTTAGGTCGAATGAGATTATCGGTCAAGACGCTTTGAATAGTTCACCGCTGCTCCGACTCATGTTCCAGCATCGGTCTGGGATAGGGCAAGTTGAGTTACAACTACGATCTATCGAGACTCCCACACTATGGGCAGGGAGGTCGCAGGTTCAAGTCCTGCCCCTGAATCGATCATGACATGATCGAGCATAAGCTCGTGCGCGACCTACGTACCGTCTAATAAGGGACTCGGCACAACCGATAATGGCTTCAGTTTCGAAACAGATTCTCAAATGCAAGTTTGCTAATCCACCAGAAATTGTATGTCTACGGAAGCTTCATGATGTCGTAAATTATGTTAGGGGCTATTCTCCAAACTTGGCTGTACCGCATGCGGCCGCCCGTTAATGCGTCCGCCGAACTGATAGGGGGAACGTTTGGCAATTCCGCAGGGGGACAGCGTCGCGCTCACAGGCGACGCTCGTATCGATGGACTGACTCAGGGCAGCGAGTGGATCTTTCCCGGGGCGAGAACCCTTACCTTTGCATTCCATAACACCGAATATGGTAGCTGGACCACGGTAGGAACGAGCGCGCTCAAGTCCGCTCTTCAGACCTGGTCCAATGTGGCAAACGTTAAGTTTGCTCAGATCTCGGCTTCGGGGACATTCTTCAGCGCCACAGCGGATATGGCGCTCATTCCGTATGGTAATTTTGACGCCTCAGCCGCCGGGATTTTTCCAGACCCTGAAGTTGCTGACCAATTTCTGGCGGATATTGGCTTCACTAGGGCCGAGTATCCCAAGCCCGAGGGGGATATTTTTTTCAATGTCGCTGAACTGGCTTTTGCATTCGTCAAGCCGGGCCAAGCCGGCTATTTCATCGCGCTTCACGAGATAGGGCACACCCTAGGACTGAAACATCCACATGACGATGGCGGCAATCTACGTCCGACATTCACCGACTTGGGAATTGAGGGAAACGACAACAACTATTGGACGGTGATGAGTTACAATACCATCACCAACTTCTACGATGCGGGCCAGGCGGCGACGCCGATGCCGTTCGACATTCTGGCGATTCAAGAGATTTATGGACCGAACCTCTCCTATCGCACCGGCAATGACACCTATATCCTGAAGCAGGACTTTATCGTCAAAACCGTTTGGGACGCGGGGGGTATCGACACCTTTTCCGCGGCGGGCCTCCCGGAAGGCGCAACCATCGACCTTAACGAGGGCAGTTTCAGCTCACATGGCCTGCTGAGCAGCACTGCCATTGCCTTCAACGTCACCATCGAAAACGCGATCGGGAGTTCGTTTGCGGACACCCTGACCGGCAATGCGGGCGCGAACCTGCTGGACGGGAAGGCGGGTGGCGATGCGATGTCGGGGGGAGCCGGCGACGACATCTATGTGGTGGACAATCCCGGCGACACGGTGAGCGAGGCGGGCGGCGCAGGCACCGATACGGTGCGC